>QHUJ01000105.1 GCA_003221895.1 Gemmatimonadota bacterium
CTACTGCTTTACCGCGATGACATCGATCTCGACCCGCGCGCCCTTGGGCAGACCGGCGGCCTGCACCGTCGAGCGCGCCGGCTTGTGCGAGCCGAAGTGTTTGGCGTACACGTCGTTCATTTGCGCGAAGTCGGCCATATCCGCGAGATACACGGTGGTCTTCATCACATTGCCCAGCGTCGTTCCCGCTGCCGTGAGCACCGCCTTCAGATTGGCGAACACTTGCTCGGTTTGCTCGGCGGTCGTACGGCCAACCAGCTCGCCACTCTTCGGATCCAGCGCGACCTGGCCCGCCGTGAACACGAAACTATCCATCGTGATCGCCTGACTGTAGGGGCCGATCGCTTTAGGCGCGCCTTCCGTCGCGACGACGCCCAGTCCACTCACTTTGCCCATTAGAAGAGTCCCTCGATGGTGCCATCCGGATGAATGCGAATCCGCTCGGCCGCAGGGCTCTTGCCCAGGCCGGGCATCGTCAAGATATCGCCCGCGAGCGCTACGACGAACCCAGCACCGGCCGATGGCAGAATGTCCCGTACGTGCAGCGTGAAGCCGCTCGGCGCACCGAGCTGCGACGCGTCGTCGGAGAAGGAGTATTGCGTCTTGGCCATACAGACCGGCGTCTCACCCAGGCCGAGCTTGGGCAGCAGCTCGAGCGCGCGCTCGGCGGCCGGCGCGAATGCGACGCCGCCTGCTCCGTAGATCTCGCGCGCGATCGTCTCAATTTTCTCGCGAATCGGCCGGTGCTCATCGTAGAGCGGCTTGAAGGCAGCCCCCCCGCCCCCCTTTGCCGTCTTCAACAACCCGAGCAAGGCCTCGGCGACAGCGACTCCGCCTTCCCCGCCCTTCTCCCACACGTCGCAGCGCACGACCTCGACGCCCTCGGCGGAGCCGAGGGCGAGCACCACTTCGACCTCTTCGTCGGTGTCGGTGATGAACCGATTGAGGGCGACGACCGCGGGAAGCCCGAACTTCTTCACGTTGCGGATGTGGCGACGCAGGTTGTCAGAACCCCGCTGCACCGCAGCGGGGTCTGCCAGTGCAAGCCGCTCCTTCTTTACCCCGCCGTGCATTTTCAGCGCACGGACTGTGGCGACGATGATGGCCGCCTCGGGCTTGAGGCCGGCAAAGCGGCACTTGATGTCGAAGAACTTCTCGGCGCCGAGATCGGCGCCGAACCCGGCCTCGGTCAGCACGATGTCGCCGAGCGCGAGGCCGAGCTTCGTCGCGACGACGGAGTTGCAGCCGTGCGCGATGTTGCCGAACGGACCGCAGTGCACCAGCGCGGGCCCGCCCTCGAGTGTCTGCACCAGGTTCGGATTGATCGCGTCCTTGAGCAGCAGCGTCATCGCGCCCTGGGCCTTCAAGTCGCTGGCGCGCACGGGAGTCTTGTCGCCGCGCAGTCCAACGATGATCCGCGCGAGCCGCGCTTCGAGATCCTGGAGTCCCGTCGCCAGCGCGAGAATCGCCATGATCTCCGAGCCGGGGATGATGACGAAGCGCTCTTCGCGCGCCGGGCCGCCACTCAACCCGCCCAGACCCACGACGATGTTGCGCAGCGCGCGGTCGTTCATGTCGATCGTGCGCGGCCACGTGATGCGGCGGACGTCCAAGCCCGACGCATTGCCGTGGTGCAGATGCGCGTCGAGCATCGCGGACAGCAGGTTGTGCGCGCTGGCGATGGCGTGAAAATCCCCGGTGAAATGCAGGTTGATGTCTTCCATCGGCACGACCTGCGCGTACCCGCCGCCCGCGGCGCCGCCCTTCACGCCGAACACGGGCCCGAGGGAGGGCTCCCGGATCGCGAGGATGGCGTTCTTGCCGAGGCGCCGCAGCGCCTGCGTCACGCCCACGGTGACCGTCGACTTCCCCTCGCCCGCGGGCGTGGGGTTGATCCCGGTGACGAGCACCAGCCGCCCCGTGTGCGGGCGCGACTCGAGCGCGCGCAGCGAGATCTTCGCCTTGTACTTGCCGTAGAGCTCCAGCTCGTCGTCCGACAGCCCCAGCTCGGCCGCCACGTCGCGAATCGGCCGCAGCTTCGCCGCCTGCGCGATGGCGATGTCCGACGGGACTTTCTTCACCGCGGTGGTCACAGCGACGACTCCAGGCGCGCGCCGAAGCAGCGGCGGGCGTTGTCGGTGGTGCGCTGCGCCAGCTCATCGAGGGCGTCGCCGCGCAGCGCCGCCGCGCGCTCCGCGACGTCGCGGACAAAGCCCGGCTCGTTGCGCTGGCCGCGATGCGGCACGGGCGCGAGGTAGGGCGAATCGGTCTCCACCAGCAGGCGGTCTGGCGGGCACGCCGCCAGGCAATCGGAGCGAGTCCAGTTCTTGAAGGTGATCATACCACTGAAGGAAAAATACGCGCCGACGCCGAGCCCCGCGTCCCAGACGTCGTCCCCGGAGGAAAAGCTGTGGAGCACGACGACCGGAGGCCGGTCGCCCAGCGCGCGCAGCATCGCCGCCATGTCGTCGTCGGCATCGCGCGCGTGCACGATGACCGGCTTGCCGAGCTCCGCCGCCAATTGGAGGTGCGCCTCGAACGCGGCGCGCTGCGTTTCGCGGGGGGCATGCATGTAGTGATAGTCGAGCCCCGTCTCCCCCACCGCTACCATTTCCGGCGCCGCGAGCAGATCCCGAATCCGCTGCGCGGCGTCGCGCGACCAGGCGCTCGCTTCGTGCGGATGCACCCCCGCGGTCGCCGAGAGTCCCGTGCGACGGCGCGCCAGGCCGGCGGCGCGCTCGCTGGCGGGGAGGGACTCAGCGATCACGACGACGTGTGACACGCCCGCCGCGCTCGCGCGCACGAGCACCGCGTCGCGATCGGGATCGAACGCGGCATCGCCCAGATGACAATGCGTGTCAACCAGGGAGGGGCGCATGGTGCGCCCCCACTAACGCGTCGGCTGCGGCGTGCGCGGCGACGGGGAGGACGTGGGCGTCGCCGGCGCGAATTTCTCCGTCCCCGCCGGGACCCGAGTCCCGAGCGCCCGCGCCCCGCGCGCATCCTCGCCCGGCCAGCGCTTCTCGATCCAGAGCAACACGGGCGCGGCGATGTAGATCGACGAGAACGTACCCGTGAAAATGCCGAACGACATGACCCAGGCGAACGGCCGGATCACCTCGCCGGCGAGAACGAGCAGCGACAGCGTGGTGGCGATCGTGGTCCCGTGCGTCAGGACCGAACGCGGCAGCGTCTCGTTGATCGACAGGTTGAGGATCTCGTAGAGATTCTGTCGCCGGTACTTGCGCAGGTTTTCGCGGACGCGATCGAAGATGATGATCGTGTCGTTGAGAGAGTAGCCGACCACGGTGAGCACCGCCCCGACCACCACCAGGCTGACCTCCAGGTGCATCACACTAATGAATGCGATGGTGGCAACGACGTCGTGCGCCGTCGCCACGACGGCGGCGAGGCCGAAGCGCCATTCGAACCGGACCGCCAGGTAGATGAGCGTGACGAGGAAGCTGACCAGAATCGCGATCAGGGCCTTGCTCTGCAGCTCACGCCCCACCTTGGGTCCCACCGCCTCGCGCCGGGCGAGGCGGTACTGCCCGGCACCGACGCTCTGGTCGAGCGCCCGGGCCACGGCGTCGGCTACCGCCTGGGTGCCAGCTTCTCCCTGCGCCGCCTCGGCGCCGAGTCGAGCGCGCACCACATAGGAGGTGTCGGCACCGAAGTTGTAAATGTCCGCGCCGCTGAGACCGACTTGATCGAGCGCGGCGCGGATGTTACTGGTCGGCACCTTATGCGCCACCTCGAACTGCACCAGTGTCCCGCCGGTGAACTCGATGCTGTAATTGAGACCCCGGGTCAGGAGGAAGGCGAGGCCCACGAGCATGATGGCGCCCGTGATCGAGAACGCCCAGCGGCGCCATTTGATGAAATCGTAGTTCGCGTTTGCAAAGAGTCGGATCATCAGATGCTCAGGGTCACCATGTTGGGGCGTCGATTCAGCCAGATCAGGAACATCGTCTTCACCACGAAGATCGCCGAGACCATCGAGGCGATGATGCCGATAATCAGGGTGATCGCAAACCCCTGCACGGGTCCCGTCCCGACGGCGTAGAGGATCAGCGCGGTCAGGATGGTGCTCACGTTCGAGTCGACGATGGCGTTCATCGCATGGAGGAAGCCGTCGTCAACCGCGAGGCGCAGTGACTTGCCATGCACCAGCTCCTCGCGAATGCGCTCGAAGATCAGCACGTTCGCATCCACCGCGATGCCGATCGACAGCACGAACCCGGCCAGACCCGGAAGGGTCAACGTGAAACCGAATGCGGCGAGCCCCGCCAGGGTGAAAAGGCAATAGAGCGTCAGCGCGGCGACCGCCAGCGCGCCGGAGACGCGGTAGTAGCCGATCATGATCACGACCACGAGCAATATGCCGACGACGCCGGCCAACACGCCGTCGTGAATCGAATCGGCTCCCAGGGTGGCGCTGATCGAGCGCTCGTCGACGATCGTCAGGGGCGCCGGCAGCGCGCCGGCGCGTAACACCAGTGCCAGATCGCTCGCCTCCTGGAGCGGCTTGTTGCCCATCTCGATCTGCCCGTTCGCGCCGATCTGGCTGCGGATTACCGGCGGCTCGCCCTGCACCCGACCGTCGAGGATGATCGCCATGAAATCCCCGATGTGACGGGCGGTCTCCTGCGAGAAAATGCGTGCGCCACGGCGGCTGAGCTGGAATGGCACGACCGACTGGTTCGTCACGGGATCGCGCCGCGCCGTCGCCTTGATCAGCTCCTCACCCGTGATGATCGGCCGGGAGTCCACGGCATATAGCGCGCGGTACGGCCGCGCGCCGTACGCTTCGGTTTGGGCGCCCCACTTGAGATCGAACCCCCGCGGGATCAGCGCTTGGACGTCGGGCCGCTGCAGCAGACTGTCAACGAGCGGCCACTGCTCTTCGGGCACGAGGTACTCACCCGGTACGCCCTGCGGCCGCTGATTCAGCAATGAGGAGAGGATGCCGGGCGCATTGGCGTCCGCCGCGGAATCGCGGGCCGCCTTGCTCGTATCGCCACCGAACAGCTGCGACACCGCCGAGGGCGTAGCGGCGCCGGTGGGCTTGATCCCCGCCTTGCGCAGCGCCGCGTCGATCGCCGGCAACGCGTCCTTGAACACGCCTTTCATGTCGGTGATGCGAAACTCGAGGAACGCCGTCCGCTGAATCACGCCTCTCGCGCGCGCCGGATCCTTTTCGCCGGCGAGCTCGACGATCAACCGGCAGCGCCCCTGAATCTGCACCACGGGCTCCGTCGTGCCGAACTCGTCGATCCGCGTGCGCACGACTTTCTCCGCGCGCTGAATCGCGTCGGCGCAGTCGGGCACGGGCCCTTTGGTCTGGTCCACCTCGAGCGCGAGGTGAATGCCGCCCTGGAGATCCAGGCCAAGATTGACCGGCAGCCGCCGAACCGTGGTGTCCTTCATCCGCCCCGACGCCGGATCGATGACGCGTTGCTTGGTGTTGCGGGGAATCAGCGACGCGACGCTTCCCGCGATCAACACCGCAATGACCCAGAGCCGCCCACGAATCTTCTTGTCCATCACGTCTCTCTATCGGTTGAGGGTTGCCCGCGCCGCCTGACGATCGCGCTCCAATTGCGCGACCAGGGCCTCACGCGACGCAAATGCCTGCACATCCCGCAGGCGGCGGACCCATTCCACTGCGACGGTTTCCCCGTACAGCTCGCCAGCGAAATCGAACAGATGAATCTCCAGAGTGCGAGCCGGCTCTCCAAAGGTAGGGCGCGGACCCTGATTCATCATCCCGCCGTACCGCTGCACATTCCCCGTTTCCGGGGTCCCGATCGTCACCGATACGGCATATACCCCATCTGGCGGCAATAGCTTGCGCGGATCCGGCGGCTCGAGGTTCACGGTCGGAACGCCGATCGTGCGTCCCCTTCCCGCTCCCCGCACCACGCGACCCCGGATGCCGTAGGGTCGCCCCAACCACCGCGCCGCCGCGTCGAGGTCGCCGTGCGCGACCCTGGTGCGGATCAGCGTCGACGAAATCGGCTGGCCGTCGTCCCGCACCGCCGCGACGACGCTGACGCCGAACTGCTCGGAGCTCCCCAGGCGCTGGACCAGCTCCACGTCGCCCGCCCGGCCGCGGCCGAACCCGTGATCGTATCCCATCACGAGCTCGCGCATCGCATACTCATCGCATAGCCGGCGAACGAACGCCTCCGCGTCGAGCTGCGCCATCGCGGGAGTGAACGGCAGCACCACGAACTGCTCGATCCCCTGCGCCGCCACCAGCTCCCGCTTCTCATCCGGCAACGTCAGCAGTTTCGGCGCCGCTGCCGGATTCACGACCGCGAGCGGATGCGGGTCGAACGTGACGAGCACGCTCGCCAACCGCTTCGCCCGCGCCCGCTCCTTCACCTCGGCGAGCACCGCCTGGTGCCCACGGTGCAGACCATCGAAGGTCCCGAGCGTAACGACGGCGCCGGGAGCAGGGGGGGCCATCAGCCCTCCACCACAACGACGCGCGGCTTCACCTGCTGGCCCACTTGCTCCGCGACCGCCAGCAATTCATCGCCCGAGAACAGCGCGATCTGGTGTTGGCCCTCGGCTACCGGGTCGCTCTTCAGCGGCCTTCCATGAATGACCGCGTCACGCTCGTCCTTCGCTACCTGCCGGCGTGGCAAATGCGCCACCAGGATCGATGCATCGCGCAGCAGCGCCGGAGTCACCGCCTCGGGCGCCACCGCATCGGCGAGTTTCAGCGGTCCGACTGCCGTGCGACGCAGCGCCGCGAGATGCGCGCCGCATCCCAGCTTCGCGCCAATGTCGCGCGCGAGGGACCGCAGGTACGTCCCACCGCTCACGGTCGCCCGAAATTGCAGGTCGGGAACAGCCGCCTCTACGATCTCGAGCTCCCGGATCTCGACGGGACGCGGCGCCGGCTCGACCGTTTCGCCGCGCCGCGCGCGCGCGTACGCCCGCTCGCCTTCGATCTTCACCGCCGAGTAGGCCGGCGGCCGCTGCTCGTACCCTCCGCGGAAGCTCCCGATCACCGCGGCGAGCTGCGCCGGCGTGATGGTGGTCCAGGGCGCCGTCGCGACCACAGCCCCCGTGAGATCGTCCGTCTCGGTGGTCACGCCGAGGCGGATGACGCCTTCGTACGACTTGGGCCACGCCGCGGCGAAGGCCGCGAGCCGCGTCGCGCGCCCCACGACCAGGACCAACAACCCCTTGGCGAACGGATCCAGCGTCCCCAGATGGCCGACGCGCCGTTCGCCGAGCGCGCGGCGCACGATATCCACGACATCATGGGATGTGGGGCCGGCCGGCTTGGCGACCAACACGATCCCCGCAATCAGTCTTGCGGCTCCTTCAGCTCCTTCAAGACCCGATCGATATGCTGCGCGTGCTCGATGCCTCGGTCGAGATGGAAATGCAGCTCGGGGCTCGTGCGCAGATGCAGCTCTTTCGAGAGCTGCGCCCGCAGGTAGCGCGCGGCACTCGCCAGCCCTTCGAGCGACTTCGCCTTCTCGTCCTCGGTGCCCATCACGCTGACACGCACATTCGCGTGGGATAGGTCTGGCGAGACGTCCACGCCGATGACGGTGACGAACCCGATCCGCGGGTCGCGCACGTCGCCGGTCAGAAACGCGCCAACCGCCTCCCGGACCATCTCGCTCACCCGCTCGGGCCGGTGACTGCGCCGCTTCATCAGAGATAGCTCGTGCTCGTATCGACGATCCGGGCCCCGTCGGCGCCCGCGACCAGCTTGTCCGCTTCCCGCAGCACGCTTTCGGCGTGCCGCCGGTCGGTGCTCACCACCGCGGCCGTCAGCTCCGCGCGCTGCCACAGGTCCTGATGCGCCGTCTCGCCGACCGAAACGTTGAAGCGATTGTGCATCCGGTCCTTCAGGCTCTTCACGATCATCCGCTTGTCCTTCAGCGACTGACACGCGGGCAAGTGCAGCTCCCACACCATCACGCCCACGATCACGACTCAGTGGCGCTGAGGGAGCGCGCGACCTCCTCGATGCGATACGATTCGATCAGGTCGCTCACCTTCACGTCGTTGAAGTTCTCGATGCCGATGCCGCACTCGAAGCCCTCGCGGACTTCGCGCACGTCCTCCTTGAAGCGCTTCAGCGACGCCAGCGTGCCGTCGTACACTTCCACGCCGTTACGAATGATGCGGACGCGGCCGGTGCGCGGGATCACGCCGCTGCGCACGAAACAGCCGGCGATCGTGCCGATCTTCGCGATCTTGAAGATCTGGCGGACTTCGGCCTCGCCCAGCACCACTTCCTTCTTCTCGGGGGCGAGCAGGCCTTCCATCGCCAGCTTCACCTCTTCGACGGCCTCGTAGATGATGCGATAGGTGCGGATCTCGACGCGCTCGCGGTCCGCCGCGGCGCGCGCGTTGGAGTCGGGGCGCACATGGAAGCCGACGATGATCGCGCTCGACGCGCGGGCCAGCAGCACGTCCGACTCGGTGATGGCGCCGACGCCGCGGTGCACCACTTCGACCTTCACCTCGGCGGTCGACAGCTGGGCCAGGGCGTCGGCCAGCGCTTCGGCCGGCCCGCCCTGATCCGCCTTGATGATGATGCGGAGCGTGGCCACGCCACCCTGGGCGGCCTCGGCCATGAAGTCTTCGAGCGTCTTGACGCGCCCGGAGCGGCGGTGCTGCGCCTCGCGTTCGAGGCGCTGGCGCTTTTGCGCGATCTCGCGCGCCGCCGCGGCATCGTCCATGGCGAGGAAGCTGTCGCCCGCTTCCGGCACACCCTCGAAGCCGAGGATCTGCACCGGCGTGGACGGTCCGGCATCGGCTTCGGTGCCACCCCGCTCGTCGTACATCGCGCGCACGCGCCCTGAGTACTGCCCGCAGATGAAGTCATCGCCAACCCGCAGCGTGCCGTTCTGCACGAGAATCGTGGCGAGCGCGCCCTTGCCCGGATCGAGCTGCGCCTCCAGCACGGTGCCCTGCGCCTTGCGGTCGGGATTCGCCTTCAGGTCGAGCAGCTCCGCCTGGAGCAGGATCTGATCCAGCAGCGCGTCGACGTTGGTGCCCTTCTTGGCGGAGATCGGCGTCATCAGCGTCGTCCCGCCGAACTCTTCCAGCACGACGCCGTGCGCCAACAGATCTTGCTTCACCTTCTGTACGTTCGCCGTCGGCAGGTCGATCTTGTTGATCGCGACGAGGAGCGGCACGCCGGCGTTCTTGGCGTGCGAGATCGCTTCGATCGTCTGCGGCATGATCGCATCGTCCGCAGCGACGACCAGCACCACGATGTCCGTGACCTGCGCGCCGCGGGCCCGCATGGCCGTGAACGCTTCGTGACCCGGCGTGTCGAGGAACGTAATCTTGCGGCCGTCCTTCAGCGTGACCTGGTAGGCGCCGATGTGTTGCGTGATCCCGCCCGCCTCACCCGCAACGACGTTGGCTTTGCGGACGTAGTCGAGCAGCGACGTCTTGCCATGGTCGACGTGACCCATGATCGTCACGACCGGCGGCCGCGGCTTCAGCGTCTCGGCGGCGTCCTTCGCTTCTTCGGTCTGGGTGGTGGCGTACTCCTCTTCGCGCACCGCCTGGAATCCGAATGCGGATGCGATCAGCTCGATCATGTCGAAGTCGAGCCGCTGGTTGATCGTGACCATCTGGCCGAGCTCTTTGAACGCGAACGTCACGATCTGCGTCGGCGGGACCTTCAGGGTGTTCGCGAGCTCGGAGACGGTGATGAACTCCGTCACGCGCACCAGCGTCTTTTCGCGCTCGCGCTCCTCGCGACGGCGTTCCTCCTGGACCTCGCGGAACGTCGGCCCTTCTTCGCGGCGATGGACGCCCTTCCTCCCGACGGGCGCCTTCAGCGTCGCGAGGGTGCGAGAAATGTTCTGCGCCACCGCTTCCTGATCGACCAGCGACTTCTTGCCCTTCTTCCGCTTCTTCCCTTTTTCCCGGCGGCGCTCGTCGAGCGGCGGAGCGCCCGGCGCGGCCGACGCGACGGGGCGCGGCGGCACCGTTCCCGGCCCGCCTCCCCCCCCACCCGACGGCGTCGCGCGCGCAACGGGCCGCGGGCGCACGGGTGTTGGTATGAACGGCCGCGGCGGCGGTGCTGTGGCGGCGGCGAGAGGTGGCGCCGATGTGGGTGGCGGCGCGAACGTGAGCGTCGCGGCTGGAGCCATCGGTTCGGCCGGCTCTGCCGGCGCGAGATCCTTGAACAGCGCGGCGGCACGCTCTTCGAGTGAAGGAGCGGCTTTCTCCTCTTCCTGCTCACGCACCGCGGTCTCGAGCGCGAGACGGGCGCGTTCGGCTTCGGCGGCCTCGGCCGCGGCGACTTCCGCGGCCGCGGCGTCGGCGGCGGCGACTTCGGCCGCGGTGCGGCGACGACGCTTGGGACGGCTGTCGATCCCCACCCCCCCGCCCCCCGCCCCTGCCCCCGCCCCCGCCCCCGCGCCCGCCGTCACCGGCTCGGGCGCCGGCTCGGCGGCCTTCGCGGCCCGGCGCCGCTTGGGCGGCGCGGTCGGCTGTTTCTGCTTGCGCTTGTCGCGCTCCCAGCGCGCGCGCATCAATGACACCTGCTCGTCCTTGAGGGGCGTCAGATGACTGCGCACGAAGATGTCCATCTCCTTGAGCATACCCATCAGCTGCTCGCTGGAGATCCCGAATTCTGCCGCTAGATCATGAATCCGCGTTGTCGCCACTTACTCCTCGCTATTTCGGCTATCGCCATCAGCTATCAATCCGCGCGCGAGAGCGGGATCAGTGACTCCGACCGCCTGCACCGGCGGCTTGCCGAGTCCGTCTCCCAACTCGAGCGCCGTCGGCCCGCGCAACACGGGGATGTTCCGTGCGGCGGCGAGCCGTCCCACCTTCTCGATCGTGCGCTGGCTGGCATCGTGTGCCAGCACGACACAGACAACCTTGCTTCTCTGCAATCCCGCCCGAACGCCTGCCACTCCGATCACCACGTTGCCCGCCCGCACTCCCAGGCCGAGCAACCGTGTAAGGCGCGTGCTCACGTCGAGGCTGGAGCCTTCGGCGCCTCGGCGCCAGGTCCTTCCTCTTCGCCGCCCTCTTCGGTCATCTCATTGAGGAAGGCCATGAGTTTGTCGGCGAGATCGGGCGTCATACCGGGCAGCTGATCGACTTCATCCCGCTCGAGATCGAGAATGTCCTGCAGCGTCTTCTTCCCTGCCTGCTCGAGCACCGCGACGAGCTCCGGCGAGAGTCCCTTCATCTCGGAGAGCGCGACGTGCGTGACCGATTCATCGGCCGGCGGCAGCGGCGCGAACAGCGGGCCTTCCCCGCCGCGCTCCAGCCACTCGCGGCTCGAGTAGAGGTCGACTTTCCAGCCGGTCAGCTCCGACGCCAGCCGCACGTTTTGCCCGTTGCGCCCGATCGCGAGGGACAGCTGATCCTCGTCGACGATCGCCTGAATGGTTTTCGATTCCGGATCGGAGAACACGCGCGCGACGCGCGCGGGCGCGAGCGACAGCTTGGCGAATCGCTCCGGATCCGAGGACCACGGGACGATGTCGATGCGCTCCCCATTCAGCTCGTTGACCACGGCCTGAACGCGCGAGCCCTTGAGACCCACGCACGCGCCGACCGGGTCGATCGAGTCGTCGCGCGACCAGACCGCAATCTTGGTGCGGCTGCCCGCTTCGCGCGCGGTGGCGCGGATGTCGACGATCTGCTGCTGGATTTCGGGGACTTCGAGCTTGAAGAGCGCTTTCACAAACAGCGGGTCGGCGCGCGACAGAATCAGGCGCGGGCCTTTGGGCGTCTCCTCGATGCGCTTGAGCACCGCGCGGATCGTGTCGCCCTGATGGAAATGCTCGCGATGGTTCTGGTCGCGATACGGAATGATCGCTTCGGCTTCGCGGAACTTGTTCAGCATCACGACGATCTTGCCGCGCTCGATCTGCTGCACCTCACCCGACAGCAGCTCGCCGACTTTGCCGGAGAACTCCTCGCGGATGCGACTGCGCTCGCCTTCCCTTACGCGCTGGATGATGCGTTGCTTCGCTGCCTGGACTGCCGTGCGGCCGAACTGCTCGAATGGCACTTCCTCTTCGAGCACGTCACCCGGCTGGAAATCAGGATCCTCGTAGCGCGCCTCTTCGAGCGAGATCTGCGTCCCGGGGTCCTCGACGGTCTCGACGACGGTCTTGAGAACGACGATCCTGATCGAGCCTTTCATCTCGTCGATGCCGATCTCCGCCCGCACGTTGGGACCGTAGCGTTTCACGAGCGCGGCGTGGAGACCGTCCTTGAGCAGGTCGATCAGCTCGCTACGCTCCAATTGCTTGGTATTCGTCAGCTCTCGGATTGCCGCGACGACATCCGTCGTATTCGCCATTACCTGTCCCCGATATCGCCCGCCAGGCGGGCATCCTTAACGTCTGTCAGCCGGTATTCCCGCTCGACGCCACCCTGCGGCTGCAGCACCACTGTCTCCTCGTTGGGCACCGCGACGATGCGCGCGCGCACCCGCCCGAGTCCGGCCAGTTTCACATTCACATCGCGACCCACGAACTGCGACCAGTGCCGCGGCCAGCGGATCGGCCGCTCGATCCCCGGGCTCGAGACCTCGAGGATGTAGCGGTTGCCGAGTGGTCCTCCACCGTCGGCGTCCAGCCACTGCTCCAGCGCCCGGCTGACACGAGTACAGTCCTCGACGGTGACGGTCCGTGGCGGGCAGTCGATTCTGACTTGGACGAGCGGGCGATTCGGCGTGCCGCCGACGCGCAGGTCGGCCAGGTCGAACCCCAGCTGCGCCAGCCGGGTCCGAAAGGCCTCGACGAGACTCTCAGTGAGCATGAAAAAAAAGTGCGGGCCGAACTTCGCCCGCTTCACGAGGGGAATGTAGCCGGGGTCGCCGCAGTGTCAACCTAGCGGCCGGCCCAAATACGCGACCATCCGGCCGTCCTTTCCACCTGATGCGCGGTGGGAAAAGAACCGGTCTCGTTCTTCAGCACTACACAAGGGCGAACTCGAGACCTCCTGGATCCCGAGCTCGCGCGCCTGGTGCGTGAGCGCAGCCCGGAGATCCAGATGCACGGTCCCGCTCAATCCGAAGCGCACGGCAACCTCCGGTCCGACTTCATAACACTCACCGCAAATGCCAACCCCGCAATGCATTACGATGTCGCTCGTCTTCGCAGCGCCACGCTGCGCCACGGTGTCCACGCCGCGCGCGAGCACGCCGCCGGCCGCCCCGCGCCATCCGGCGTGGAGCAACGCGATGACACCCTTCTGTGGAACGGCCAGGTAGACGGGGATGCAGTCGGCGACCGTGACCGTGAGCAGGACGCCGCGCTGCGACGTCGCATGGCCATCGACGCCATCGAGGACCAGCCAACCCTCGGGCAGCGACTCGTGCCACCGCACCGCGGTGCCGTGTACTTGATGGCCGAGGACCACGGTCGGGAACCGCGGAGCGAAGGCGGTACGGAATGACCGCCAGCGCTCCATCACCTGCCCGACCGGCTCGTCACTCCAGAGTCCGAAACTCGAGGGACGCGTCGTGATGCCGGCAACGAGGCCGTAGCGTTCCGCCCACTCGCTAGCGTCCCTCGCGTCGTTCAAGCTGCGCTCCCAGCGCTTGCAACCGTGCGTCGATACGTTCGTAGCCTCGCTCGACCTGGCCGATATTGTAGATCACCGAGTCGCCTTGCGCGGCGAGCGCCGCCAGCACCATCGCCATCCCTGCACGAATGTCCGGACTCTCCATCACCTGGCCACGCAAGGCTGATGGCCCGGCAATCACGGCCCGGTGCGGATCGCACAACACGATGCGCGCGCCCATCCCGATCAGCTTGTCCACGAAAAACAGCCGCGACTCGAACAGCTTCTCGAAGATCAGCAGCAATCCCTCGCACTGCGTCGCGACCACGATGGCGATGGACATGAGATCGGCGGGGAACGCGGGCCAGGGACCGTCTTCCAGCTTGGGCACGTGGCCGCCCAGATCGGGACGGATGCGACGCTCCTGGCCGGCATCGACGATGAGCTTGGCGCCATCGATGCGCGGCCGCACACCCAGGCGCTCGAAGGCGAGCAGGGTCGAGCGCAGGTCGTCCGCGCGAACTCCATCGATCGTGATCGCCCCGCCCGTGACCGCGGCGAGTCCCATGAACGAGCCGATTTCGATGTGGTCGGGACCAACGGTGTACGGTGCACCCTTGAGCGGCCGCCCGCCATCGATCGTGAAGGTGTTCGTGCCGATGCCGTCGATGGACGCGCCCAGGGCGACGAGAAAGCGGGCGAGATCCTGGACGTGCGGCTCGGACGCCGCGTTGCGGATGACGGTCGTGCCGTGCGCGCCCACCGCCGCCATCAACGCGTTTTCAGTCCCCGTGACGCTCGGCTCATCGAGGAAAATGTCCGCGCCGTTCAACTTCCCTTCGAGCGTGTAGGCATCACCCACCGTGATGTCGGCGCCGAGTCGCTCGAGCGCGAGAAAATGCGTATCGACGCGCCGCCGGCCGATGACGTCACCACCCGGAGGCGGCAACGTGACGCGCCCGAAGCGCGCCAGCATCGGCCCCGCGAGCAGAATCGAGGCGCGGATCTCCTTGCACAGCGCGGGATCGAGCGGCCGCGGCTCGGCACGGCTCGTGTCGATTTCAACGGTATTCGCACCCGACCACTGCACGGTCGCGCCCACGTGCTGCAGCAGCGCGAGCAGCGTTTCGACGTCACGGATGCGCGGAATATTGTCGATGCGACAGGTACCGTCGGCGAGCAGCGTTGCTGCGAGAATTGGAAGAGCCGCGTTCTTGTTGCCTGCGGGGCGGATCGTACCACTCAGCGGGCGCCCCCCCGTGACACGGAACGACGGTGGCATAGGTCCGCCCAAGCTACCGGGGCGCTTGCGCCTGCGTCAAGCGTTCGCGAACGTTGGCCCTCGTGCATCCTCTGCTCGCGCTGGCCCTCGTCATTGTGGCCGGCATCGGCGTGACGCGGCTGTCGCGCCCACACCTGCGATTTCCAGCGTTGCTTCATGATCTGCTCGCCACCGGCGCGCTGTTTCTGCTGCTCGGGTTGTTGATCGGGCCCGGACTCGGTCTGGTCGACGTCGCCGGACTCCACATGCTCGAGCCGCTCGTCGCGCTGGGAATCGGGTGGGCTGGGGCGCTGTTCGGGATCCGCCTCGAATGGCGGATGGTGCGCCGGATCTCGCCGCGCACCTGGCTCGTCGGTGCCACGCTCGCATTGCCGGTGCTGCTCACGACGACGGTGATGGCGGTGATCCTGGCCCGAGCGCTGCCGTCCCTGGCGGAATCGTGGGGCCATCCGTCGTTCCCCGTCGCCCTGGCGCTGGGTGGAGCACTGACGACGGCAGCCTCGCAACAGGGACCGAAGCTGGGTCGGCGCAATGCACTGCTCGATACGCTATTTGGTGCGGGCGCCGTTGTGGTCGCGGTCGCGCTATATCATCCTCACGTCGCGGTCCGAAGCCTCATCTTCACGCTCGTGGGCGGCGCCGCCCTCGGCGGGCTCTTCGCCGGCCTGGCGCGCTGGATCCTGGTGCGTGATCCCGAAGACGCAGCCGTCGCGGCCTTCGCCGTCGTGCTGGCGGGAGCCGGTTTCAGCTATGCGGCACGACTATCTCCATTTGTCGTCTGCGCGCTGGCGGCCGCGGTCTTCATGAGTCTCTCGCCCCCAGCGGTGCGCCGCGCGGTCGTCGGGCTGCTGACACGCTGGGAGCACGCGCTCTACGCCGTCTTCCTCGTAGTCACCGGCGCCCTGCTCAGCCCGCTCAGCCCCTGGGTCCTTGTCGCGGCGCCGCTGC
>QHUJ01000218.1 GCA_003221895.1 Gemmatimonadota bacterium
GGAGATGCCACCGAGAACGGGCCGGGTCATGCGCGCACTCGGTCTCTCGAACGCCGAATGAGTCGTCAATGTCTCATTCCTTGACCATGGACGTGAGCGGCCTAACGGATCGCGCTTAAGCTGCGGCGCGCCGAAGAAAGATTCATTCCGCAATCTACGCGCGCCGTCAGCTTCAAGCGCTTGTTAGGCAGCGCCGTCGGCGGGCGCGGGGCCCCCGGGCACCAGATCGCGATATCGGAACAATGAGTGGAGCGTTAGCTGAGCCACGCTGAGAGCCTTATTAGCTCCAGCCTCTCGATCAATGACGCAGATAACGTCACTGATCGAGGCACCAAGTGTCCTGAGCGCAGCGACCGATTCAAGGACCTGACCGCCTGTCGTCAGTACATCCTCGATCACCACAACCCGGCGGCCCTTTACCTCGGCCCCCTCTGCAAGCTGGGCCGTGCCGTACTCCTTCGCCTGCTTGCGAACGAATACAACCGGCAGATTGCTTAGTTGAGACAAGATGGTCGCGAGAGGAACTCCGCCAAGCTCCAGACCCCCTAGGAGCTCCGTGCTCTTGGGAATGAGCGGCATCAATGCTTCCGCAACTGCGCGCAACAATACTGGGTCGGATTCGAAACGGTATTTGTCGAAATACTCCGTTGCAGTCTTTCCAGAGCGGAGGCGAAATGTGCCGCGCACGTACGCGGACCGACGAATTGCAGCTGCAAGAGCGGATCTCTTCACGAGCTCCTGGCGCTGCCTAACGGAACGCCTAAGCTGCGGCGCCGACTGTAAGAGTTCACAAATAGAAGACTACCATAGCAAGCCGGCGCCGCCAGCTTTGAGGCATGCTCGGAGCAATGGAAGGTGCGCAGCCGCCCCGAATAGGAGGACCGCAGCGAAGCCGTAGGAGACCACACTGACAAGCCGCGTGAGCGCCGCGGACGCGTGCCCGCCTGGCTCAGCAAGGAAGGCGTCGAGCTCGGGAGAGCGGAACAACATCCAGGCCACGAAGAGGTAGGCGGCAGCCCTCAGCCCGACGAACAAGACCACAGCACCGTGGCGTCCGACTGACGCGCCGACGACGGCAGGTATGGAGCGAAAGGCGATCCAAGTGCCAATGGGGACGAGGATCCAGCGCGACCACCTCTGCCCGACGTACAAATTCAAGAAGAGGAGTCCCAGCAAACCTAAGACCAAGGCGCCCTCGACGACTTTCGCCGGACCAAACAGCAGAAAGTATCGCGCGTAGATGACCGTCTCCAATACGATCACCAAGCAGGCCAGGCGCAGAACCAACTGTCGGCCGCGGTCGCGAGACGGGACGGTCGGCTCAGTCACTGAAGACTTGTCGGCGGGATAGAGGTAGGGGCGTCCGTGACGCCTAACGTATCGCGCTTAAGCTGCGGCGCGCTGAAGAAAAAAGGTGTCATTCAATATCCTACGCGCGCCGACAGCTTCAAGCGCGTGTTAGGCGGCCGCGTACCTGGGGCTATCAATAGACCGGCTGTGCGATGGCACCCAGGCCTGCCAGTTCGAGCATAGCGAGGCACGCTGCTCGAAACATGGCGTCCTCGGTGTCGGAGCGAGGAGACCACCGGTGCACAAGTCTGTGCTCGCCCGGGCGTACCCCTTCCAGAACCCATTCCGCTCCGTCTAGTCCCTGGTGATTCCCTTCCATGGGTAGAGACCAAAACCGAGCGGCCGCGAGGCTCCGTTGGAGAAAGTTCCATTGGGCCGGCTGAAGCGCTCGCTCATCGCTGCGCTCCGGTGTCCCGGGGTCGTAACCGCTTTTGCCGTTGAGCACACGGACTGCCAATCGCAGAACCGCGTCTTGCCGTTCCGCGCGAACGGCCACCGGACGGTGACGCGTGCGAAGCCACAGAAAACGGTACCGTTCCCATGGTGTGCCATCGGAAGGTGCAGCGAGACGGGATTCGTGCATTGCCGTAAGCACCTTCAGATACCAGCTGGGAAACGGGTCGGGGACCGAACCTTCCAGCGGGAAGAATGGTCGAAATGCTTCGTGAGAGTCGTGAGGATGGTCTAAGCTAGAGGTCATTGTCCGCGGCCCGCCTAACGAAACGCGCTTAAGCTGCGGCGCGCTGAAGAAGAATTCATTCCTAATCTACGCGCGCCGCCAGCTTCAAGCGCATGTTAGGCGGCAAGCGCACGATACTCAGTGTGGTGTCATAACGGTGCTGCCGTGCTCACACGTCCTCTCCGCCCCCAACGTGGCGGTTTACACCGACGATCGTGAAAAACACGCCAAGAGCAAAGACCCACCTCTCGAGGTCAGTGTCTAGCCTGCTGACAGCAAGGGCAAGACCAGCTGACACGAGGGTCCCGACGGCCATGAATGCTGCGCGGTGCCATTTGGCTCGACCGGGTCTGAGAGGCACCCAGTTGCAATAGGGGCATGCCGGACACTCCGTCGCGTACTCCCGGCCGCAGCGCGGGCACCCCGTGGTGGGTACCGGTGGAAGGATCTGGTTTTGTCGCAAACGGACCCCCGAACCGCGTGCCGCCTAACGAATCGCGCTTAAGCTGCGGCGCGCTGAAGAAAGATTCATTCCTCAATCTAGGCGCGCCGCCAGCTTCAAGCGCCTGTTAGGCGGTCCCACGTTAATGATCCCTCGCACGGATTGAGTCCACAACGATGAGGTAGGAGTTCCCTGCGGGATAGACAGTACCGTCGACCTTCACTCGCTTCCCCAACAGCGGTCGAGCTGCCGATACAGTAGCGGCGGTCGTCTCGCCAAACTTGAGGACGTAAAGCTCGCCGTCAGCTATCAACATTGGCGGGAGGGTTGTGTCGCGTTGCTGGTCGGCG
>QHUJ01000219.1 GCA_003221895.1 Gemmatimonadota bacterium
GCGACAGTCCCACCGACCCCCCCGAGCGTGCGCGTCGTAACCTCTTCTGCCGCAACGCGACAGCCCATGCTACGCCGCGCACGGGTCGTGCCTGTTGCCCCATTTGGGCAATGTGAGGACCGTCACTACAAAAAGGGTCGTTCGCTCTAGCTAACCGTTCTAGCCGGCAACATATTCGCGGTCCCTTGGGTAACTCATCACCTGTGGCGTCAGGGACACACTTTTCGTTGGGGGCGTTGACGGTCGTGGAGTCGGAAGCTTTCCACATCACAGATCTTCATGTGGATTACTCGCCGGTCGAGGCTGTCGTGCGCGCCCCGATCGCACCAGCTCGTGCGCTTCCCAAGAAGCCGGCACGACTGGGGTTACAGCAGCGGGCGGAGCTGAACTTCCGGCGCTATTTCCTGCGCGCGCTGTGGCGCTTTGTGGTGCTGGTGATTGCCGACCTGGCATCATTGTATGTCATGCGCGCGCTGGTACGCGCAGTGCGCAACCAGGCGGTGTTCGGCTCGCGGATTGCAGATGAAGTCTCCACCTGGTTGCCGGCCGGAATTTTGAATGGCTGGCAATACGCCGCGGCCCTGTTTGTGGGCTTATTGCTACTGGGTAACTATGGGCGCGGCGATGCACGCCGGAACCCTAAGCGATTGTTCCTGGCGTGCGCCCTCGCGACCGCGTTGCCGTTGTGGATGACCATCTGGACGCGGGGTCTGGAACTGGTCGCCGTGCAGTACGTCGTCACGACGGGACTCGTATGGCTAGGTCTCGTGATGGAACGACGGCTCCTCAATTCGATCGTCCACCGCGTTCGGCCGCGTCCTGCAGCTGCCCTCAATACGCTCTTCATCTCGACTTTGCCTCTGTGATGCACGAAACCAGCGCTGAGGCGATCGTAATCTGCGGCTATCTCAGCGACTCGCGGTTTCACGATGTTGTCGATGCCGCATTGACCGCCGGATGCAAAGTCCTCTCGGTACCACGTAGCGTCGCTGTCGCTGGCGTTGAGCCGACTCTTGTGTGGCGCAGTAATCAACCGTTGGTCGAGCTCACCACGCCGACGCTCCGTGGCGGCCAGATGATCGTCAAGCGCGCCCTGGACTTGATTGGGTCGATTCTCGGTTTGATTGTGGCGACGCCGATAATGCTGTTGGTCGCGTTGCTGGTGAAACTCGACTCCCCCGGGGCGGTGTTCTTCCGCCAGAATCGCGTGGGACGCGGCGGTCGGCTGTTCAAGATTTTCAAATTCAGAACGATGGTATCGGACGCCGAACAGCATCGGGAAGAGCTTTTGCAACACAGCATCTACTCGGACCGTCGATTGTTCAAGATTGTCCGCGACCCCCGGGTGACTCGCTTCGGTGCCTGGTTGCGTCGCACCAGCCTAGATGAGTTGCCGCAACTTTTCAATGTGTTGAAGGGGGGGGTGTCGCTTGTGGGCCCACGGCCACCGTTGCCATCGGAGGTCGCCCTCTACGAGGCGCATCATTACGCGAGATTCGATGTGAAGCCTGGAATCACCGGCCCGTGGCAGGTGAATGGTCGCAATGCGATAACTGACTTCGAGCAAATCGTTGGTCTCGAGACTGCGTATATTCGAAACTGGTCCCTCACTCGAGATTTGCTGATCCTCCTCCAAACTGTGCCGGTTGTCCTCCGAATGCGCGGTGCCCATTAGCCGAAAATCTTAGCGCCATCGCCACACTGACACCATTGGGCTTTCAAGAGTCCAATGCGGTCGATCACGCTCGCGGCGGTTGATGTGGATGATCAGGTTAGCTGCCCCGCAAAAGAGTCAATTCCAAGACAGCGTGATCATCGCCTGCACCTCCTCTAGGCTGGGCTCCCGTGCGTGGCTAGGCCGCGATCGACACAAGAGATGTTCTGACAAGACGCGCGCTCATATCGTAAGTTGTAGCCATGAATTTCAAGAAAGCGATCACGCATGCCCGCACGGGCGGACCGCCGCTCGCGGCCTTCAATATTGTTGATTACGCTTCGTTCGTGGCAGTGAGCGAGGCCGCTCGTGAGGCGGGCAAGCCAGTAATCGCGCAAGTATCTGCACGGACGGTGCAGTACTACGGCGCGGCAACGATCGGCATGCTGGCGGATCAGGTGCGACAGCGGACCAACGCAAAATGCTTCTTACATCTCGATCATGCCCGGGAGGACACTGTCATTGAAGCAGCGTGCACCGCGGGGTTTGATGGCTTTATGATCGACGCCTCAGACCTTGCCTATGACGCAAATGTCCGGCGCACCCGTGAATGGGTGCGACGCGGCCACGCCGTCGGTATGGTCGTGGAAGGTGAGATTGGAGCGATCCGGGGTGCGGAGGAGGACGTGGCGGGTGGGGAATGCGTCAGCGGACCAACGTTGGAGCAATGTGAGCGGTTCGCGGCAGACACAGGGGTCGATTTTCTCGGGGCCGATATCGGGACTACACACGGGCTCTATGCCTCACCACCGGCCATCCGGTTCTCGTTTATCGAGCAGATCGTGCCGCGTATCAAAGCGGGCTTTGTAGTCCATGGCGGGTCAGGGCTCGACGGCATGACGCTACGTGTCCTCGCGGATTTGAAAGTGGCAAAGATCAACTTTTCGACCGAGCTGAAGATTGCGTGGGCCGAGAGCGTGCGGAAAGCGACCAGTGGAGAGTCTGTTCCTGAACCGCTGCTTGCCTTGCAGCATGCGCACCAGGTCATCAAAGACTTGGTGCATGCCAAATTGCGTTCACTGGATGGAGCAGGAGGGCAGGCGTGACGGAGTTGGGTCTGGTGATCAATCTCGGTCTCAAGAGCGTTCGCGCGATTGCTTTCGATAAGGCCGGACGCAAGCTCGCGACGGCATCCCGTCCCATTCAGACATTCCTGCGCGACAGCTGGATTGAGCAGGATGCCCACGAGTGGTGGGAAAAGACCGTGGAGTCGACTAGGGAGGCGCTGGGAACGCTCGGGAGACGGGCGAGTACGGCGTTCGTGACCGTGAGCGCGTCGGCTGCCTGTCTCATTCCCGTGGATGAAAGCGGCAAGGCGTTGCGGCGAGCCATCATGGTGAGCGATCGCCGGGCGCTGGCGGAGGCTACCGAGCTACACCGGCTGGAGCCCAG
>QHUJ01000106.1 GCA_003221895.1 Gemmatimonadota bacterium
ATTCCTTGACGGCATCGAGCGGCAATGAGCGAACGCCGACCTGCCCGCCGGGCGCCCCGGTCCCCCGTGACAGGCCGAGGAAATCGTTATCGGCTCCGCCATCGATCAGGATGTTGTTGTACCGATTGTTGCTGCCGGCCACGGAGGTGCCGACGATCGCGGGGGTTGTCTGGAGGAGCGCGACGAAGTCCCGGTTCAGGAGCGGCAGGCGGCGCGCGGCCGAGTCGGTGACGACCTGCTCGGGTCCGGTGCGGCCCGGATGCATGATCGGGTCCGCCGTGCCCCCCCCCCGTACCGTGACCGCACTCAGCTCGATGGGACGCTGCGTCAGTGTGAGCTGCGCCCGATAGCGCTGGCCAAGGACGAGCATGATCCCTTCCACTCGCTCCGGCGCGTAACCGGGCGCCCGCACCTCGATCGTGTACGGACCGCCGGCAGGCACGTTCTCGATTGTGAAACGCCCGTCCGGCTGCGTGGCGATCGTGAGCCGCTGGCCAGTCGCGTGATTGATCACGGTGACGGCCGCGGCGACGCCAACGGTCCCTTCGATCGCCGCTCCACTCGTGCTTTGCGCTGCGGCCAAACACGGCGACGCGACCAGCAGGACGAACATCACACAGCGGACTGCGGAGGACAGGCGGGCCGCTCCGGAACTCGAGGTCGCCGCAAAGTATGGACGGGCCCGTTCCGATGTGCAAGGCCGTGCGTATCGAAACGTGACTTGCCGCGCGAACCCGCGACATTCCTCTTTAAGTCATGAGTCGGTTATTCGATGCAGTCGCGATGTTGCCCAATGCCGCCGAGCCGGTGCCCGGCTGGGTCACGGGGGGCCAGCCTACCGAGAAACAGGTCCAGGACTTCAAGGCTGCCGGCGGTGAGGTCGTGGTCGACAACCGCGACCCCATGGAGCCCCGACCGTTTGACGAGCCCTCGGTCGTCCGCGCGGCCGGCATGGAGTACATCAGTGTGCCGATCGTCCACGGCGCGGTAACCACCGACACCATGAAGCAGATGCGCGAGACGCTGCAGAGACTCGCGGGAAAGAAAGCGCTACTCCACTGCTCGAGCGGCAATCGCACGTCGGCGGCGTTGATCCCCTACTTGATGGTCGACAAGAAGATGGAAGAGGAAGGCGCGGTTGACGTGGCGATGCGCGGCGGATTGCGGAGCGCGGAGCTCATGGAGCTGGCGGTGGAGTACGCCAGGGGCGTTACGCCTTAGGTTCCTCTTTCCCTCCTGCATACCGGTGCCAGTACATTCTCATCTCCGAGATCTTCCCGTCCTTCGTTTCACAGAAGATTGCCCCACGCGCGTCGATCTGCTCACCGGTGCGCCGGCGCCGGAACGTGCACCGAAACTCCGTGGCAAACCACGGCCCCGCCGCGTAGATCTCCCCGGACGAAAAGTCCGTCTCAGCTTGATACAGCGGGATATCCTTCCAGTATGCCCGGATCGCCGCGATGCCCCGGTCCGGGCTGCTGAACGGCGTCTCGAGAAAGACGGCGTCTTCGGTGAACACCGAGCAGATGGTCTCGACGTCCCCCCGCTCCCAGCCCTTGCCGAAGGTGTCGATCAGTGCTCGAAAGGTCTCATTCATCGGGCCCCAATATAGCCGTTCCGGGTATGAGGCTTCGGACGTAATGTCCTTACCACCATCACGGAGGTACACATGCTGAAGCGAACCCTCGCATCTGCGGCGTTGCTCACCCTCTGCGCGCTGCCGCTCGCCGCCCAACAACAGAAGCCCGCGGCGGCCGCCGGTAACGACATGACGCTCACCGGCCAGGTGATCGACGTCAACTGTTACACGACCATGGGCGCCTCCGGCGCCGGCCACAAACAGTGCGCCGACGCGTGCGCCAAAGCGGGCGTTGCGCTCGCGATTCTGAGCTCGGACGGCACGATCTACATGCCGGTGAGCTCCAAGCCTGGCGACCCGCAGAACGCGAAACTTGCGTCGTTCACCGAAGGGCAGGTGAAGGTCACCGGTGTGCACCGGATGAGCCACGGCATGCATACGATCGAGATCAAGACGATCGCTGCCGCGACCTGATGCGAGGCCTGCTGGGGGCAGGCAGGCCGGTGGTTGCGGTCGCACTACTGACAATGACCGCCTGCCGTCCCGACTCTGCCCCCAGCGGCTTCACTCTCATCTTTCTGGGCCGCTCACCTGCGGCCCGCGTCGGTCCCCTCTCGTGGGCGCCGGACCCCGACCACAGCCGGCTCGTCAGCTTCGACAGCGCCCTGCACGTCGTCCGCACGATCGCCGATCCGCGCCTCGCGACGCCCATGGCCGTCGCGGCGCTCCATGGCCGGCTGCTCGTCACGGAGCGCACCGGCGAAGCGGTGGTGTTCGACACCGCGGGCAAGCCCGTGCGGGAGTGGGAGAGCCCGTTTCCCGCGTCGCTGTACGCCACCGGAGGGAGGGGGCGAGCCGATCAGATCGTCGCCGCCCGCTCGCCCTACATGGTCCAGTTCGTCGGCGAGGACGGCAGCCAGCCGCTGCTCTGGCTCCTGGACACCCTCGGCCGCCCGACCCACGGGTTGGGCGTGATCCACGTCCCCGAGGTGGTCTACCTGGCCCAGCTCGCGAACGCAGGAGCCGTGGCGCTTGGTCAGGACGGCTCGATCTACTTCGCTCCCCTGGTGCGAGACGAGATCCTGAAGCTCGACGCGAACGGCGCGACGGTGTGGCGCACCCAGCGTGGCTTGTTCCGGGCGGAGCCCGATCCGCATTTCCTGCCACCAAAAGGGCGCGAGATGCGGGTCGCGCATGCCCTGGTGAACATCGCCGTGTCGGTCGGGCCGGATGGGCGTCTCTACGCGCTCGGCGCCGAAGACTCGGCAGCGACGCGCCTGCGCCTCGACGTGCTGGACCCGGCAAGCGGCCGCATCGTCACGACCCGCGCCCTCGGGACGCGGGCGACGGCCGTCGCCGTCAATCGCCGCGGCCAGATTCGCGTGCTCGATCCCGACCGTCTCCTCGCGCAAATTCCCACGCGCGGGCGCGAGCTCCTCACCCCTGCGTTCGCCCTCCCCGACCTCAGCGGTAAACCCGTCCGGCTCGAGGATTATCGCGGCAAAGTTACACTCGTGAACTTCTGGGCATCCTGGTGCGCACCGTGTCGAGAGGAATTCCCGCACATGGCGGAGCTCTACAGCGAGTTCCGTCGCGCGGATTTCGATATCGCCGCCATCTCCGACGACGTCAGCGGCAGCAAGATGCGCGCGTTTGTCGCCGAATTTCGCCCCCCCCCACTATTTCCGATTCTCGTCGGCCGCGGCAATATGAAAGCGGTCTATCACTACCGGGGCCTGCCCTACTCCGTACTGCTCGACAAGCAAGGACGCATAATCGAGCGCATCTTTGGGTTCGGCGGCGAGGCCGAATTCCATCACCTGCGCGACATCATTGCAAGGGAACTCGATGCTGACACTGCTGCTCATCGTTAGCCTGCAGGCGCCCCCGCCCCCGCCCCCACCGGCCCCCCCGGGAGACTGGCCCGCGTACGGCCGGGATCCCGGCGGCGCGCGCTTCTCGCCGCTGACGCAGCTCACACGCCAGAACGTGATGAAGCTGCAAGTCGCATGGACCTATCACACCGGCATGCCGGACATGTCGGCGATGTCGCACCGGCCACCGTCGCTCGAAGTCACGCCGATCGTCGTGGCCGGCACGATGTACGTCATCACACCGACCGGCATCATCGCCGCGCTCGATCCCGCCACCGGGATCGAACACTGGCGCTACGACGCGGGCGTGAATCCGCATCGCGGCTACGGCGACTTCGCGAGCCGGGGCGTGAGTTTCTGGCGGGACAGCCGCGCCGGTGCCGGCGCGTCGTGTGCCCGACGCATTATCGCCGCGACGATCGACGCGCGGCTGGTTGCCCTCGATGCTGCCACAGGAAAGCCTTGCACCGGTTTCGGCGCTGGCGGCGTCGTCGATCTGCGGAAGGGGCTGCGCGTCGCGCCTGACGAGTTCGCGTTTTACGAGGTCACCTCTCCCCCGGCGGTCGTCGGCGACCTCGTCATCACTGGTTCGGCGGTCGCGGACAATACCAATCTTGCGCCGGCAAGCGGCGAAGTGCGCGCCTACGATGCGCGCACCGGCGTACTCAAGTGGACGTTCGATCCCGTACCACAGGACTCGGCCGATCCGGCTTTCAAGACGTGGCAGAACGGCGCCGCACGGATCGTGGGCGCTGCCAACGTCTGGTCCGTGATTGTCGCCGATCCGGAGCGCGATCTCGTGTTCCTTCCAACGTCGAGTCCGGCACCGGATTATTTCGGCGGGATGCGCCTGGGTGAAGACCGCTATGCCAGTTCGATCGTCGCGCTGCGCGCCTCCACGGGGAAGGTCGTATGGAGTTTTCAGACCGTGCACCACGACCTCTGGGACTTCGACAACGCCGCTCCACCCGCGCTCGCTACCGTGACGCACGACGGCGCCACCATCCCGGCAGTCCTCCAGACCGGGAAATCAGGGATGCTGTACGTGCTCGACCGAACGACGGGGACCCCGGTTTTCCCCGTCGAGGAGCGACGGGTCCCGGCCAGCAGCGTCCCAGGCGAGATCGCATCCCCGACGCAGCCCTTTACCGTCCGGACGCCGCCCCTCGTGCCGCTGCGGTATTCCGCCGACGACGCGTGGGGGCCGACACCCGAGGCCAAGACCGCCTGCCACGCCATCCTCGCTGCCCTGCGCAATGAAGGGCCGTTTACACCGCCCAGCACGGAGGGCACGCTGACACAGCCGGGGAACATCGGCGGTGCCCATTGGGGTGGGGTCGCGATAGATGAAAGGCATGGTCTTGCCGTTGTACCCGTAAACCGTGTCCCGGCCATGGTGCAGCTCTTCGTGGCACACAGCTTCGACTACGACAGCTCCAAAACTGCCGACGCGGCTCGTGGCATGACGGACTTTGAGTACACGAACATGCGCGGCACGCCGTACCTCATGCGCCGTCGCATCATTCTGGGTCCCACGGGGCTGCCCTGCACACCGCCGCCGTTCGGCGCGCTGGTCGCGGTGAACCTCACCACGGGCGACATCGCCTGGAACGTGCCCCTGGGCACGATGGGCGGCTTCCCGGGCTCCGTAAACCTTGGTGGTCCGATCGTGACGGCGGGCGGAATCGTGTTCATTGGCGCGACGCTCGAGCACGCGATTCGCGCCTTCGATGTCGAGACGGGCCGCGAGCTGTGGAAGGCCGATCTCCCCGCGGGCGCCCGCGCCACGCCGATGACCTATGAGGCGGCGGGCAGGCAGTTTGTGGTCATTGCGGCGGGCGGCGGCGGCCCCTTCGGCACGGGGGACGCCATCATCGCGTTTGCACTTCCGAAGTGAGTTTCCTAACCTAGAGGGTGCCGCTCCCGATAATCATCGATACAGACCCAGGCATCGACGACTGCCTGGCCCTCCTGCTGGCGCTCAACTCGCCTGAGCTGGACGTGCGCGCCATCTCGATTTCCTACGGCAACACCGGAGTCGAAAACGCGTACCGCAACTGCGTCGAGATACTGCGTCGAGCGAATCGGCGCGCGCCGATCGGCATCGGTGCCCGGCGGCCCCTGAAGCGCCAGCTCGAGGTCGCTGCCGACACGCATGGCCCCTCGGGACTCGGGTACGCCGAGGTGCCCCCGGCCGGCGTGATCCTCGACTACGTGCGGCCGCTGGAGCGGCTGCTCGACGCTCAGCCGGAGCCCGTCACGCTGGTCACCCTCGGACCGGTCACGAGTTTCGCGCTCGTGTTACGCGCCAACCCCGACCTCGTCCGTGAGAAGGTCAGCCGCCACATCGCGATGATCGGCAACATCGAAGCGGCCGGAAATCAGACGCGCTTCTCGGAGTTCAACGCCTGGTGTGACCCTGAAGCGCTGGCGACGGTGCTCGCCGCCGAAATCCCGACCGAGATCATCGGCCTCGACGTCACGCGGAAGCTCATCGTGCGGGCAAACGAAGTCGAGCGGCTGGCACAGAGCTCGACGTGGTTGCACGACGCGCTGCGATTCTACGTGGAATTCCACAGAAAGCAGGAGGGACTGGATGGCGCCGTTGTGAACGACGTCCTCGCGATCGCCTACCTGCTGCAGCCGGAGGTTCTGACGTTCAGCGATTTGCGGATTTCGGTCGACCTAGGCGACGGGCAGAGCCGCGGGCGCACCAAGCTCGATCCGAAGGGCTCCTTCGCGCGCGTCGCGATGGACGTCCAAACCCCACCCGTGCGGCGGCTGCTGTTCGATCGTGTGCTGCTGCCGTCGGGCGCGTCCGGCGCGGAGCCGCTCCCTGAGGAGGCGCTGGCGTGACGATTCCCCGCAAGGTGGCAGTGATCGGGGCGGGCGATATCGGCGTGGGGTGGGCGGCGCTGTGTGCATCCGCGGGCTGGCCGGTGGCGATCTTCGATTTGAATCCGGCAACCATGGAGCGCGCGTCGATCGAGATCGAGCGGCGCACCCGTGCCCTCGTCGCGCTCGGCCGCGCGCCCGAAGCGATCGTGGAGCGGGGCCTCAGCGACCTGGACCGCGCGAGTTCCCTGTCCGACGCGATCCAGGACGCCGACTGGGTGATCGAAGCGATTCACGAGGATGTCGCCGCCAAGCAAAAGTTGTTGGCGGCGATCGAGCAGGTCGCCGGGGTGGATGCGCTGATCAGCTCGTCCTCGAGCGGGCTCGCGCCGACCGACATCTTCGGTCGCATGCGGCGTCTCGACCGCTGCCTCGTGACTCACCCGCTGAATCCACCGGAGCTGATTCCCATCGTCGAGGTCGTTCCCGAAGGCCGTACGTCAGTCGCCGCAATCACACGCGCGGTCGGGTACCTGCGGGCTCTCGGCCGCCATCCCATCCTGCTCAAGAAGTCGATTCCGGGATACGTCGTCGGACGCATCGCGGCGGCGGTCTGGCGGGAGTGCATCGACCTCGTGCTCCGGGGCGTCATCTCGGTGGATGATCTGGACCGGGCCGTGTCGCTGGGGCCGGGCATCGGATGGGCCGCCGCGGGACCGCATCTCACCTATCACCTCGCGGCGGGCGAGGGCGGCATACGCGGCTTCACCCAGCAGCTGCTCGCGAGTTTCGAAAGCTGGTGGCAGCAGCTGGCGCACTGGGCACAGCTCGACCCCGATCAACAGCGCGTGCTGATCCACGGGATCGAGCGGGCGTATAAGGGGAAAGTCGAGTTCCTGCGGGAAGCTCGAGACCGGCGGCTAAACGCGATTCTCAGGGCTCTTGAGCAGGCACGCGCACCATCAGGACAGGAATCCGGCTGACGTGTCGCAATGCTGTCGCGGTGGTGCCGTGAACCACATCGCCTAGCAGAGAGTGCCCGTGGGTCGCCATCGCGATTAAATCGACCTTCTCCCGCTCCGCCGCCGCCGCGATCTCCTTTGCCGGATCGCCTGCCGCCAGCACCGCATCCGCCTCGACGCCCGCCTGCCGCAGCTGCTGCGTAATCCGCTCCAGATAGGCCCGGTCTTCCTTCATTTCCTGTGATTCCCGCAGGTTGAGCTGCTCCATATTGCGCGCTGCCCACCCGTCGGCGACATGCACCAGGAGGATCTGGGAGCGGAGCAGCTTCGCGAGTTCGGTGACGTGCTTCAGGATTGCGGCGTCAGCGGGGCCGTTCTCGAGTGGAACCAGGATGCGCCGGTACATCAGCCGATCCAGGTGCTGAAGATTCGGACCAACAGATACGCGTTCAGGCTGGCAATGAACACCGCGACCACATAGGCGAGGATCTTCAGCCACGTCGGATTCACGAACTCGCCCATCTTGAGGCGATCCGACGTGAACCGCACCAGCGGGAAGACCGCGAACGAGAGCTGCAGGCTCAGGATCACCTGGCTGAGGATCAGAAGTTGAGCCGTCCCGTGCTCTCCGAAGAAAATAGCGGTCAGCGCGGCGGGCACAATCGCGATGAGGCGGGTGATCAGCCGCCGCAGCCAGGGCCGGATCCGGATGTTCAGGAATCCCTCCATCACGATCTGCCCGGCTAGCGTTCCCGTCAGCGTCGAGTTCTGACCCGACGCGAGCAGTGCAAACGCAAACACGGCGCTCGCCCCCCCGACGCCGAGCAAGGGCGTGAGCAGGCGATAGGCATCCTGGATTTCCGCGACGCCGGTTTCGCCGGAGCGATGGAATGTCGCCGCAGCGACGATCAGGATGGCCGCGTTGATGAACAGCGCGAACGAGAGCGCCAC
>QHUJ01000107.1 GCA_003221895.1 Gemmatimonadota bacterium
GGATGAACGTGCCGGCGCCAGCCGCGAGCGGATAGCGCAGCACGAGGTTGGCGTCGTAGGCGAACTTGTTGAACTTGCCGCGGCCGCTGAGAGCGGCGCCCTCCAAACTGTCCTGCGCCCACGTACCGCCCACTCGCAGCCCGATTTTGGGCTGGATCCAGTAGTTGGCATCGATCGAACCCGCCCAGCCGAGATTCCAGCTCGCCGTGCCGGCGGGGTTCACATCGGCGGCACCGGAATGCCCTCCGAACGCCGCGGCGACGGTGAAGCGATCGGCGAGGGGGTTAGGGCTCTGAGCATTCAGCGCCGTCGGTGCCAACGCGGCGGCAAGAGCGACTGCGAGAAACAGCGAACGCTTCTGCATGGCATCCTCCACAAACGGTGAAATGGTGTCGATGAACGACGGGACGACCGAAGAACGTGTGCACAACACGCAATTGTTCCCGCCCCCCGCGGGGGCGGGGGGGCAGCTAGCGGGTGAGCGCGTCCGTCAAGCGGGTGAGGTGTTGCAGATCTGGAAGGGAGAGGGGTTTGGTGAGCGTCCGGATCGCCCCGGTGACTTCGTCGTCCATGCGCGCGAGGAGTGCCAGGCCGGCCTTCGTAATTGTCGCGACGGAGCAGCGACGATCGGCCGCCGCCCGCGTCCGCTTGGCGAGCCGCTGCCGGACCAGTCGATCGAGCATGCGGGTGACGTCGGGCGCACGATGGATGCAGCGTTCCGCCACCTCACCGCGCGCAAAGCCCGTGGGATGAGCGTCGCGGAGGATCCGGAGCATCCCGTACTGGTCGGTCGTGATGCCATGGCGCTCGCAGATCTCTGCCAGGGTTTCCTGCAGATAGTCGGCCGCCTTCATCACGGCGAGCGCCGCGCCTTCCGCCACACTGACGTTTCGTTGCTGTTTCACAGTCTTGCCAACGGCCATACCTGAAAATCTGTTCCCAACACGCTTTGTCAAGCCTGCGAATCGTCGCGGGAACATTTCCATGTTCGCAACACGTTTTGCCTCTATCCCGAAGAACCGGGTGCCGCGTCGGATCGTGTTGACAGTGCCGTGACATCACCGGCTGTCGAAATCGGTCGCCGACATCCGACCATCGGTTGGAAGCACTCAACCACTACGTAGAACCAGCAGGAGGTCGTCGCGTATGCGTATCCGCATTCTCGGTCAGACTGGGCGTGGGTCGGCAATCCTGATCGCTGTCGTACTGCTCATCGGCGTGGGGCTGGCCGCCTGGAAGGTCGCTGTGGCACGCGCCGCCGCGATCGCGGCGTACCATCAGCCCGAGCCGGTCGAAGTGGTCACCACGGCGATCGCCGAGGAGCAGCAGCATCGCGCGACCACCACGTCGATCGGCACGGTGCTCGCGCTCCGCTCCATCACGTTACGGACCGAGCTGTCCGGCACCGTCAGCCAGGTCGGGCTGGTTCCCGGCCGCATCGTGGATTCGGGCGCGGTGCTCGTGGCGCTCGACGTCTCCGTCGAGCAGGCGGACCTCCGCGGGCAGCAGGCGCAGGCCGCCCTCGCGCAGACGAGCCTCGCCCGCGTCGAGCGGCTGCGCGGGGCCGGCGGCGCGTCGGAGGAGGAAGTCGAGCGCGCTCGCGCCGAGCGCGATATCGCGCAGGCGCAGATCGCCCGCACCGACGCGATTATCGCCAAGAAGACGATCCGCGCGCCGTTCCGTGCGCGCGTCGGCATCACCGATGTGCACCCTGGCCAATACCTGAATGAAGGCACCCAGCTCACGACCTTGCAGGGCGTCGAGGGGGCGGCGCACGTCGATTTCACGGTGTCACAGCAGGTCGGCGCGCAGCTGCGCGCGGGCCAAGAGGTCGGCGTGCTGGTGGGTGATGCGACGCCGATCGCGGGCCGCATCGTCGCGGTGGACTCGCGCGTCGATCCGGCGACCCGCACCACGATGGTCCGCGCGACCATCGCCGGCTCCAATATCCCGGCTCCCGGCTCCTCCGTCCGCGTCCTCGTGCCGGCGGGGGCCGAGATCGACGCGGTCGTGATTCCCGTGAGCGCCGTCCGCCGCGGACCCGGCGGCGACCACGTCTTCGTGATCGCCCCGGACTCGCTGGGCAAGCTCCGCGCGCACGAGCGTCCGGTCCGCGCCGGTCCCATGCTGGCCGATGAAATCGTGATCCTCGACGGCCTGAAAGCCGGCGAGCAGGTGGCCGCCTCCGGCTCGTTCAAACTGCGCGAGTCCGTTCTGGTCGCGCCCGCCGCCCCCCCTGCCCCCGTTGCCCCCGTTGCCCCCGTTGTCCCCAAGGGAGCTCAGTGATGCGCTCGTTCACCGATACATTCATCCGCCATCCGGTTCTGGCGGTGGTCGTCAACCTGGCGATCGTGCTCGTCGGCTGGCGGGCGCTCAGCAGTCTGCCCGTGCAACAGTATCCCAACATCCAGAGCTCGTCCGTCGTGATCTCGACGGTCTACTACGGCGCCAGCGCCGAAGCCGTGCGCGGCTTTCTCACCACGCCGATCGAACGCGCCGTCTCGGCGATTAGCGGCATCGACTATGTCGAGTCGAACAGCCGCGCGGGCGTCAGCACGGTCACCGTCCATCTCAAGCTGAATCAGAACAGCACCGCCGCCCTCGCGGAGGTCACGGCGCGCCTGCAACAGGTTCGCGCCGAGCTCCCGAGCGAGGCGCAGCCGCCCCAGGTCGAAGTGCAGCGTGCCGACCGTCCGTACGCGTCGTTCTATCTCAGCTTCTCGTCCAAGGAGCGGGATATCCCGGCGATCACCGACTGGCTCACGCGCACAATGCAGCCGCAGCTCGCGACGATCGCCGGCGTGCAGCGGACCGATATCGTCGGCGGCCGGCCGATCGCGATGCGCGTGTGGATCGATCCCGATCGGCTCGCCGCACATAACCTGTCGCCGGGTGACGTCTTTGCCGCGCTACAGCGGAACAACTATCTCGCCGCGGTGGGCCAGACCAAGGGCAACCTCGTCCAGGTCAACCTGCTCGCGAATACGGATCTGCGTTCGACGGCCGAGTTCGAGAACCTCATCGTCACCGATCGCGACGGCGCGGTCGTCCGGCTGTCCGACGTGGCCAAGGTCGAGCTCGGCGCCGAAGAAGCGGACATGATCGCCAAGTTCAACGACGAGGAGGCGGTCTACCTCGGCGTGTGGCCCACGATCGGCAGCAACGAGATCGAGGTCTCCCATCGGCTGCACACCGAGATCGCGCGCATCACGCCGACGCTGCCGCCGGATATTCAGCTCCGCGTCGCGTACGACGGCACGGTCTTCATGCAGGACGCGCTGAAGGAGATCACCAAGACCTTGATGGAGACGATTCTCATCGTCGCCCTGGTGGTATTCCTGTTCATGGGGTCGGTCCGCACCGCGCTCGTCCCGCTGGTCGCCATGCCGGTGTCGTTGATCGGCGCCGGGATGGTGATGAAGGGGTTCGGATTCAGCCTCAACCTGCTGACGATCCTTGCGATCGTGCTGTCGGTCGGTCTCGTCGTCGATGACGCCATCGTGGTGGTCGAGAACGTCGAGCGCCACGTGCGCGAAGGACGGACCCGGCTGCAGGCGGCGATCATCGGCGCGCGCGAGCTGGTCGGTCCGATCATCGCCATGACGATCACCCTCGCGGCGGTCTACGCGCCCATCGGGTTCCAGGGCGGGCTCACGGGCTCACTGTTCCTCGAGTTCGCCATCACGCTCGCCGCCGCGGTCATCGTGTCCGGCATCGTCGCGGTCACGCTGTCGCCGGTGATGAGCTCGCGGTTCGTGCATGCCGAAGGGAAGGAAGGCCGGCTGACCAAGCTGGTGAACCACGGGTTCGAAGCCGTGAAGCGGACGTACGCGCGACTCCTGGACGGCGCGCTCGAGATGCGCCCGGCCATCGTCGTGGCCGCACTGCTCGTGATGATCGCCGCATGGCCGCTGTATCACTTCTCCAAGCGCGAGCTCGCGCCGGTCGAAGATCAAAGCCACATCAGTCTATTCATGGATGTGCCGCCCGACGCGTCGCTCGCGGCCAACAATAAGGCCTCGCTGGACCTCGTCCGGACGGTGCGGTCGTTCCCGGAAGCCAAGTTCATGTGGTCGCTGACCGCATCGTGGGGCGCGTTCGGCGGCATGGTGGCCAAAGATTGGCACGAACGGAAGCGCACGACCCCGCAGCTGTTCCCCGCGCTGTACGGCGCCGTGTCACAGATCCCGGGCGTCCGTGTGTTCCCACATCTCGACCCGCCGCTGCCGACGCCGGGGCAGTACGACGTCGAGCTCGTGCTCCAGAACGACGTCCCGCCCGAGCAGATGCTGCAAGCCGCGGGCGCCGTGGTCGGCGCCGGCTGGCAGAGCGGCAAGTTCCTGTACGTCGATACGGATCTCAAGATCGATCTGCCCGAAGCGCGGGTGGTGATCGACCGCGACCAGATCGCCGACCTCGGCCTCGACCTGGCCACGGTCGGCCGCGAGCTGGGCACCGCGCTCGGCGGCGGCTATGTGAACCGGTTCAACTACTTCGATCGCAGCTACAAGGTGATCCCGCAGATCGGCGACAACGACCGTCGTACGGTGGGGCCACTGCTCGATCTGAAAATCAAAACGCCCAGCGGCCAACTCGTGCCGGTATCGACGTTCACGCGCATCGAGGCGACGACCGCCCCGCGCGCGCTGACGCGATTCCAGCAGCGCAATTCGGTGCGCGTGTTCGGCGCCGTGCAACCGGGCGTCACGAAGGAGGAAGGGCTCAGCGTGCTCGAGAATGCCGCGGCGGCCGTCAGCGCTCCGGGCATGAGCGTGGACTACGCCGGCGAGTCGCGGCAGATCCGCCGTGAGGGCGGGACGCTGACGCTCACCCTCGGCTTCGCGGTGATTCTCATCTATCTGGTGCTCGCGGCGCAGTTCCGCAGCTTCCGCGATCCGCTGATCGTGCTGCTCGGCTCGGTGCCGCTGGCGATCTCCGGGGCGCTGATCTTCAGCTTTCTCAACCTGACAACGCTCAACATCTACTCGCAGGTCGGACTGATCACGCTGGTCGGACTGATAGCGAAGAACGGCATCCTGATCGTGCAGTTCGCGAATACGCTGCAGGAGGGCGGCCTGGCGAAGATGGTCGCGCTGCGCGAGGCGACGTTGACGCGGCTGCGCCCGGTACTGATGACGTCCGCCGCGACGGTGTTCGGCCACTTCCCGCTGGTCCTCGCGACCGGCCCGGGATCGGCCGCGCGCAACAGCATCGGCATCGTGCTCGTCACCGGCATGTCGCTGGGCACGGTGTTCACGCTGTTCATCGTGCCGGTCTTCTACTCTCTCATCGCTGCCGAGCATAAGCCGGCGCCGGCGTACGAGCCGGTTGGCCAGGAGGTATTGGCATGACCCGCAGACTTCAAGGAGCAGTCCTGCTGCTGCTCGCCCTGGGAATCAGCAGCACCCGGGCGCACGGTCAGGAGCCCGAATCCACCCCTCCGATCGCCTTCTGGAAGACGTTCGGCGACACGACGCTCGAGCGGCTCGTCGGTGAAGTCGTGAAGTCGAATCACGATGTGGTCGCAGCGGAGGCGCGGCTGCGCGGCGCGCGTGCCGCGCGCACGCAAACGGCGCTCGACTTCGCACCGACCGTGTACGCCACCGCCAGTTACACGCGGCAGCGGTTCGCGAGCGCCTCGTTCCCTGGCAGCGTCGGCGGGGCCGCAGCATTCCCCGATCAGACAGTTTGGGACGCCGGGCTGCAGCTCTCCTGGGAGCTCGACTTGTTCGGCCGGATCCGGAAATCGACGCAAGGAAGAAACGCGCTGGTGGGCGCGGCCGAAGAGGACGTACGGGACCTCCAGGTCTTGCTCGCCTCGGAGCTGGCTGTCAACTACTTCGAGCTGCGCGGCGAGCAGGACCGCTTACGCGTCGCGCGCAGGAGCGCCGAGAACCAGCAGCATACCCTCGACGTGACCGTGCAGCGGCTCGACGCGGGACGGGGCAACGAGTTCGATTCCGAGCGGGCGCGGACCCAGCTGAACTCGACGCTCGCCGCCATCCCTGCGCTAGAAGCGTCGGTGAGTGCGGTGGAGCATCGCATCGCCGTGCTCGTCGGTCATGAGGTCGTGGGACTCGGCCAGGAGGGGACGGGGGGAGGCGACGATCACCCGGCGCTGCCGGCGCTGCCCGATTCGATCGTGGTGCCGAATCCCGACGTCGCGGTGCGGCGCCGGCCGGACGTCCGGAGCGCAGAGCGCCAGCTCGCGGCGGGCAACGCGTTCGTCGGGGCGGCGAAGGCGGAGTATTTGCCACGCATCACGGTGGGCGGCGCCGCCGGGTATGTGGGCGTGTCCCTTGACGCGCTCAGCAACTCCAACACGCCCCGCTACGCGATTGGGCCGGTGATCTCGTTGCCGCTCAACGTCGGCCGGGTGAAGGCGGGGGTGGACCAGGCGCGGGCGCAGCAGGCGGAGGCCGATGCGAACTATCGCAAGACCGCGCTGCAGGCGCGCGAAGAGCTTGCCACCTCGGTCGTCTCGTACACCAAGGCGCGGCAGAGTCTGGACTATCTCGAGGCGGCCGCGAAGGCCAGCGAACGCGCCGCGGCACTGGCGCGCCTCCGCTTCGATGAGGGCGCGAGCGATCTGCTGCAGGTGCTCGACGCGGAGCGCACGATGCTCGCGGCACTGGATCGCCTGGTGGCGGGGCGGACCGCCGCGGCGACCGGGCTCGTCGCCGTCTATCGCTCAGTCGGGGGAGCCTCGCTGAGCTGGTAGGGCTACCACTTTCGAAGCGCGAGCGTGGTGCTGGCACGAGAGGACGATGCGGGGAAGCCCGGTGTGACATGCCGTGTCAGAGCGGCACTGAAACAGTCTTGAGCTCCTCGCCTTTTGCAAGCGCCACATCAGCGACGGCGTGGCCATCCTTCAACGACGGCGTGACGCTGACTGCGCGGAAGCCGGCGTTGCCTCGCAGGGCGCTCTCGACCGCTGCGTGCAGCGAGACCTTCGCCTTGGCCATCGCCGCGCTCTGGCTCTGAGCGGCGGTGTAATCTTCGCCTTCTCCAATCGGCTCGGTCTTGTCGACCGCACCGCTGTTGGCATCGACAACCACCTCGAAGAACTTTCCACCCGTCGCCGTATAGACAGAGAGCTGTAACTTGCCTTCTTCCATCTCGAACTTCGCGGAAATCGCCCGCCCGTGACTCGCGCTCGCCGACAGACCACGCTCGAGGGAGACCCGAGCGCTCAGAACCGCCTTTGCGACTGCAGCTTGGTTTCCTTCCTGTTCGTCTTTGTCCTGGGCTGCGAGCGTGCTTCCCCAGCACACCGCTGTCACGGCCAGGACGGGGACAAGCCATGTCTTCCTCGTCGTGTTCATCGATTCCCCCGATCTCGGTGAGTGAACTAATCCGCTAGCCTCCTCGAACGATCGATGATACACTTGTTATAGTCATGCGTTCATGCCGCGCCGAGGCTTCTATGCGTCCCCGCCCCATCTGATGTCCAAGAGCGCAGCGACCGGACGTTGGCTCCTGCTGTTCCACCAGATTCCGCCGAAGCCCGACTACTTCCGGGTGAAGGTGTGGCGCAGGCTGCAACGCATCGGCGCGGTGCCGGTCAAGAACTCGGTGTGGGTCCTCCCGTACAACGATCAGGCGGTCGAAGACTTTCGTTGGCTGCTGCAGGAGATCGAGGCGCGTGGGGGCGACGCGTCGGTGTTCCGAGGGGATTTCGTGGACGGCTTGAGCGACCGCGACATCGAAAGGTTATTCCGCAAGGCCGGGGAACGACGGGCTGTTGGCAGGGCTCGTGCCGCCCGTCGAACGGGGCGAATGCGCGGGCGGAC
>QHUJ01000142.1 GCA_003221895.1 Gemmatimonadota bacterium
CGTGATGCTGCCGAACTACATGCAGACCCCGGGGCTCACGCAAAATTTCGGCGCGCAGGTGCGGCCGTTCCAGCTGCATGAGAAGGAAGGGTGGGAGCCGTACGCAGAGGAAGTCCGCACCGCGATCGCCCCGGGCACCAAACTCGTCGTCGTCACCAACCCGCATAACCCGACGGGCCACGTCCTCTCGGGCGACCTGCGCAAGGTCATTCTCGAGCGCGCCCAGGAGGTCGGCGCGTGGCTGCTCGCGGATGAGGTATACCAGGGCGCCGAGCGCGACGGCAAGACGACCCAGTCGTTCTGGGGCAGCGGCTACGACAAGGTGATCGTGGTCAACGGCCTCTCGAAGGCCTACGGCCTCCCGGGACTGCGGATCGGCTGGATCGTGTCCCAGCCCGCGTTCAGTCTGGAAGCGTGGGCGCGGCACGATTACACGACCATCGGCCCGTCGGGCGCTTCCGATCACCTCGCGTCAGTCGCGCTCGATCCGCGGGTGCGCGACAAGATCATCGACCGCACGCGCCGCATCCTCCACGCGAACTATCCCGTGATGGAAACGTGGCTGAAGGCGTTCGGCGACCTCTTCACCTGGCACCCGCCGCACGCAGGCGCGATCTGCTGGGCACGGTATCGTGGCGCGATTCCGGCGACCGAGATCGTCGACAAGCTGCGCGCGCAGCACTCGGTCCTGCTCTGCCCCGGCGAGCACTTCGGCATGCCCGGCTTCCTGCGCTTTGGCTACGGCGGCGAGCTGCAGCATCTCCAGGAAGCGCTCGCCGAAACGGAGCGCGGGCTGCGGCGGCTGTTCAGCGACTGACGTTCACGTTTCCCGTTCTCGTTTCCCCTTTCCCGTCCTTTCGTGAAAGTCATCCCGCTCGAAGCGTTTCGCGACAAGATCCCGCTGGGCGTCGCAATCGCCGCCGTCGAGCGCGGCTTTCGCGCGCTCTGTCTCGGCGAGGCGACGCTCCCTGATCCGCTGGTAGCGGAGCTCAATGACCTGAGCGCCGAGGTCCACGTGAAGGGTGCCTACGTGAAAGGCGCGCGCCACGTCGTGCTCAAACTGGCGACCGGGTGGTACAAGAACCGCGAGCGCGGTCTCCCGTCCGGCGATGGTCTGTTTCTTTTGCTCGACGCCACTACGGGCGCACCCGCCCTGCTGCTCGCCGAGCACGGCTACCTCACCGATTTGCGCACCGCCGCTGCCGTCGGGCTCACGCTCAAATACCTCGCGGCCAAGCACGCGCGTACAGCGCTGCTCGTTGGCGCGGGTGCCGTCGCCAGGCTCTCGGCGCGGGCGATCATCGCACAGTTACCGATCGAGACGTTGACCGTCTGGAATCGCACACCGGCGAACGCGGAAAGGCTGGTGCGCGACCTGACGGCAAGCGGGGTGGTCCAAGCCCGCGTCGCCGCGGCGCTCGAGCCGGAGGTCAAACGGCACCGCGTAATCGTGACGGCCACGGCGAGTACCACCCCATTGATCAAGGCGGCATGGGTCGCCACGGGGACCCATATCACGTCCGTCGGGACAGGGAGTCCGGAGAAAGTAGAGCTCGAGCCGGAGCTGCTCGCGAAAGCGGACAAGGTGATAGCCGATCGCGTCTTCCAGACGGCCCGCTACGGTAACCTCCATCATGCGATGGCGGCGGGCCTGTTCACGCCCGAACGGGTCTACGGTGAGGTCGGCGATCTGGCCGCGGGACGCCTCCCGGGCCGCGAGCAAGATGACGAGATTACGATTGCAGACCTGACCGGCGTCGGTGTTCAGGACGCCGCTATTGCCGCCACCGTAGTCGAGAGCCTCGATCTATGACGACACAACAACAGCAGAGAGAACGCGAAACGGCTGTCATTCGCTCGCCGCAGGACGGGAGCGAGGTCGGAGTTGCCGCGCTGGCGGGGCCCGAGGAGGTGCGCGCGGCAATCGACGCGAATCTTCGAGCGGCACGCGCCTGCCGTGACATGCCAGCGTTCACGCGGGCGGCGGTGCTGCGCAAGGTCGCCGATGGCCTGGACGCGGCGCGCGCCGACTTCGCTCGGACGCTGGCGCTCGAAGCCGGGAAGCCGATCGCCCAAGCCAGGATCGAGCTCGACCGCGCGATCTTCGTGTTCCGCGACGCGGCCGAGGAAGCCACCCGCATCGGCGGTGAGGTCCTCCCTGCCGACGTCGTTCCCGCCGGCACCGGACGCATCGCGCTGACGCGGCGCTTCCCGCTGTCACCGATCGCCGCGATCACGCCGTTCAACTTTCCCGTGCTTCTCGCCGCGCACAAAATCGCGCCGGCGATGGCGTGCGGCGCCACCATCACGCTGAAACCGCCGCCGCAGGATCCGCTCACCACGCTGCGCCTCGGCGAGATCATCAAGACCTCCGGGTATCCCGAAGGAGCGGTCAATATCGTTCCGTGCCACGTCGAGGTCGCCCAGGTCCTCATCGAGGATCCGCGTGTCCGCCTTATCACGTTCACGGGCAGCGGCAAGGCCGGCTGGGCCATTCGGTCGAAGGCAGGGAGCAAGCGTGTGTTGCTCGAGTTGGGCGGCAATGCCGCCGTGATCATCGAATCGGATGCCGGCTTGTCGTGGGCCGCGGCCCGCTGTGCCATTGGCGGCTTTACCTACGCCGGCCAGTCGTGCATCTCGACCCAGCGCATTTTTGTGCATGAGCGCGTGTTCGATGCGTTCCTCGACCTGCTGCTGCAGCGCGTGCGTGAGCTGAAAGTGGGCGACGTCCTCGACGATCATACCGACGTGGGGCCGATGATCTCGGCGGATGCCGCGGAGCGCGTCGAGCGCTGGATCAGCGAGGCCGTCGCGGGAGGAGCGAAGATCGCGCTCGGCGGCAAACGCAACGGCCTCTTTCTCGAGCCGACCGTGCTGCTCCATACGACGGCCGAGATGAAGGTGAACTGCGAGGAGGTATTCGCGCCGCTGGTGACCGTCACGCCGTATCGCGAGTTGACTGAGGCCATCACCGCGGCGAACGCGTCGCCCTACGGCCTTCAGGCGGGCGTGTTCACTACCAACCTGCAGACGATGTTCCGGCTGCACGCCGAACTCGACGTCGGAGCGGTGAACGGCAACGACATTCCCGGCTTCCGCATCGATCGGCTGCCCTACGGCGGGGCCAGGGCGTCCGGTCTGGGTCGCGAAGGCGTCCGCTACGCCATCGAGGAGATGACCGAGCGGCGCGTGTTGACGTTGAAGCTCGACTGATCGCTAGACGATTGCCCGCAGCAAGAGGTAGCTGAGCCCGCCGATTCCGGCCGCGGCCGGGATTGTCGCGACCCACGCCCAGAGGATTCGTCCCGCCACGCCCCAGCGGACCGCCGAGAACCGCTGGACCGCTCCGACGCCCGTGATCGCGCCGGTAATCGTGTGGGTGGTGCTCACCGGGATGCCGTAATGCGACGACACGAAGAGCGTGATCGCGCCGGCTGTCTCCGCACAGAAGCCCCCGAACGGCGTGAGTTTGGTGATGCGCTGCCCCATCGTCTTCACGATGCGCCATCCGCCCGCCATCGTGCCCAATCCGATCGCCGCTCCGGCAGCGATGATGACCCACGTCGGGACGTAGTTTGCGTCCGTGAGGTGGAGCGCATGGATCGGGAAGTTCACAAATAAGGCCTGGCTGGAAACGAGCAGCGCGACGATGATGCCCATCGTCTTCTGCGCGTCGTTCGTGCCGTGCCCCAGGGAGTAGGCCGCCGCCGAGACAAGTTGGAGCACGCGAAAGGTTTTATCGACACGGCGCGGCAGTGATCGTCGCAGTGCCCAGGACAATGCCACGGTCAAGACGAGCGCGAGCAAAAAGCCCATGACCGGCGCAACGACGATGAAGACCAGCGTCTTCGTCCACCCGCCGGCGATGATGGCTGAGAACCCCGCTTTCGCGACAGCGGCGCCTGCGTACCCGCCAATCAGTGCGTGCGACGATGAGGTCGGCAGGCCCAGCCACCATGTCACGAGATCCCAGATGATCGCTCCCAGGAGCCCGGCAAGCACCACGGTCGAATCGACGACGTTGATGTCGATCAGCCCTTTGCCGACGGTCTTCGCGATCGCCGTGCCGAATACGAACGCGGCAATGAAATTCCAAAATGCCGCCCAAATTACCGCCGCGCTCGGCGACAGCACGCGCGTGGACACGACCGTCGCAATCGAGTTCGCGGCGTCGTGAAAGCCGTTGATGAAGTCGAAAATCAGAGCGACGACCAGAATCGCCAGGACGAACCAGACGGAGCCCGCCATCAGGCGTGTTTGATCGTGATGGACTCGACCACGTTGGCGACGTCCTCGGCCTGGTCGAGCGTGCCCTCCAGGTTGTCGTAGATCTCCTTCCACTTGATCAGCTCGATCGCGTCGCGCTCTTTCTCGAAGAGCTGGCCGAGCGACTCGTGGTAGATCGCGTCGCCTTCTTCCTCAAGCTGCTTGGCCTCGACGCAGTACTTGATGACGTCGTCGCCCTTCTTGAGCCGGCTCACCGCCTCCGCCAGGACCGCGACCATGCGCTGCAACACTTCGACCATGCGCAGGACGCCCGGTGGCGCCTGCCCCAGGCGGAAGATCTGCGCCCGGCGGGCGGTGCCATCCATCGCATCCATCACGTCATCGAGGTCGGAGGCGAGCTGGTGAATGTCCTCGCGGTCGAGCGGCGTAATGAATGTGCGGTCCAGACGATTCACGACTTCGTGCGTGACCTGATCGGCCTCGTGCTCCAGCCGCTTGAGCGCTTCGATGTGCGGGGTGCGGCGGTCCGCCGGAGCTTCAAACAACTTCCGCAAGAATTCGGCTGCTTCCTTATTGCGATTGGCAACTTCGGTGAAGAGGTCGAAAAACTCCTCTTCGCGCGGCAGGAGACGCACGGGATCCCCTCAGAGAGGTGGCCGCAAAAGATAGCGGCGCTCCGCAATGATCACTAGGTTAGCCGCATGACTGCTACCCCGATGCAACGTCAGCCGGTCGAGTTCGTCCGTGCCATTTCCCGGCTCGACGCGACCGCGCTCGTGGTTGGATCGATGATCGGATCGGGCATCTTCATCGTGTCGGCCGATATCCTGCGCCAGGTCCACTCGCCAGGCCTGTTGCTCGTGACCTGGCTGCTCTCGGGCGTCATGACGCTGCTGGGCGCGCTCTCGTATGGGGAGCTCGCCGCCATGTTCCCCAAGGCAGGGGGCCAGTACGTGTACCTGCGCGAAGGGATTTCACCGCTCTTCGGCTACCTGTACGGCTGGACGCTGTTCGTCGTCATCCAGACCGGAACGATCGCCGCCGTGGCGGTCGCGTTCGCGCGCTTCACCTCGGTGCTCTGGCCCTGGCTCACGCCGGACGTCCCGCTCGGCACAACGGTGCACTTCCCGCAACCCATCGGCGACATCATCGTCGGATTCTCGCGCCAGCGGATCTTCGCCATCGCATCGATCGTGCTGCTGACATGGATCAACGTGCGCGGCGTGCGGACGGCGGCGTTCATCCAGACTTCACTCACGGCGATCAAGACGGCGGCGCTCGCGGCTCTGATCTTGCTCGGGTTGACGATCGGCCGGAACGCCGCGGCGATCACCGCGAACTTCGGACCGAACTTCTGGGCCGGCGGAGCCCTGACGCTGGCCATTCTTCCCGTGGTCGGCGCCGCGATGGTCGGCTCGCTGTTTTCGATGGATGCCTGGAATAACGTCGGGTTTGCGTCGGGCGAGCTCAAGAATCCCGAAAAGGACTTGCCCTTTGCCATGGCCGCGGGCGTGCTGACCGTGACGACGTTGTACGTGCTGGCCAACGTCGCCTACCTCAACGTGCTGCCGGCGGATGCGATCGCGCATGCGCCGCAGGACCGCGTCGGGACCGCCGCAATGCAGGCCATGTTCGGCCCGGCGGGCCTCTACATGATGGCCATCGCGATCATGATTTCGACGTTCGGGTGCAACAACGGTCTGATTCTGTCGGGTGCGCGCGTGTACTACGCGATGGCACGGGACAACCTGTTCTTCAAGTCCGCGGCGGCGCTGCATCCAACCTACAGGACCCCGGCCCTCGCCCTCGTCGTGCAAGCGGTGTGGACGTGCGTGTTGTGTCTCTCGGGCACCTATGGTCAGCTGCTCAACTTCGTAATCTTCGCGGCGGTCGTCTTCTACACGGTTACGGCAATCGGACTGTTCCGGCTGCGCACGAAGCGTCCTGAGCTGCCGCGGCCGGTGCGCGCGCCCGGCTACCCGATCCTGCCGGCGCTGTACGTCGTCCTGACAGGATTGATCGCGGTCGATCTGGTGATTCAGCCGGCGACACGCACGTATTCGATGCTGGGCCTGCTGTTCGTGCTGATCGGCGTGCCGGTGTACTACCTGTGGCGGCGTAAGGTGGCGCCGCAGGCGGGATGACGTCGGCGGCGCCGGCGTACGCGTTTTGGCCGGCTGGTAAGACCGCTTAGCTGCAATGGCTCAGGCTGACTTGCGGGCGCTGCAGGATTCTGGTATTTCATACCCGAAGAAATACCGAAACAACCATGAATCCGCCGGACATCAAACCGCGCCCACCGCGGCTTCCGCAGCCGCCGTCTGCCGGCACGCCGCCGCCGTGCCCGGAGTGCAGAGCCCCGCTTGCAGCGCAGTCCGGTTGTCTCGTTTGCCCGCATTGCGGCTGGTCGCGCTGTGGCTAGCTACGCGGACGGACGGTCTGAAGGCCGCGCGGTCCGAGCGCCACAGCCCGAGATTCAAGTCCCGCTCTTGCCGGCCGACAGGCCGTCGGGCCGTCCGCCCGTGGTCTTAGATGAACGCCTCCGCGGCACTCGCTTCGTCGCGATCACGCCTAACCGGGTTCTCAACCCGCCCAGCGCAACCGGGATGGACTACTGGTCGCTCAATCCCTATGTCGGCTGCGAGTTCGGCTGCAGCTACTGCTACGCGCGGTACACGCACCGCTACGTCGTCGAGCGAGCGCACGATGCCGGCAAACTGACCGACGCCGAGTTTGCGGACTACCGCGGCGAGCACGGGTGGGAAGCCTTCGAAACACGAATTTTCGTGAAGGAGCAGGTCGTGGGCGCGCTCGACGCCGATCTCAAGCGCGTGCCGATGGGCGAATGCATCGTCATCGGCACAGCGACCGATCCTTATCAACCCGCCGAGCGACGATTTCGAGTGACGCGCGCCGTGCTGAAACGGCTGACGCGCTGCGAAGGCCTCTCGTTCGGCATCATCACGAAGAGCCCGCTGATCGCACGCGACAGTGATCTGCTGTTGCGACTGCAGGAACGCAATGAGCTGCAGATTCACATCTCCCTCATCACGGCGGATGCACGACTCGCGCGGAAGCTGGAGGCGCGATCGCCGGTTCCGGGTGCGCGTCTGCGCGCGCTGCGGAAGCTCGTGGATGCCGGCGTGAACGCGGGCCTGATCGTGGCACCCGTACTACCGGGAATCACCGACGACGTTGCGCACCTCGACGCGTTGTTCGCCGCGGCGCGCTCCGCGGGAGCGGATTTTGTCCACGCGGGCGCGTTGCGCCTGTACGCCGCGGTGAGAGACCGCTTCCTGCCGGTGCTCGGCGAACATTTTCCTGACCTGGTGCCGCGCTATCAACGCGCGTACGCCCGGCAGGCCGGTGCGCCTAAGGAGTATGCCCGCGCGCTGTCGCGCCGCATCGAGAAGCTGCGGAAGAAACATGGATTCAAGAACCACACCGGGATGATCGACCGCTACCGGCCGGCCAAGATGCCCGTGCAGGGCGAGCTGGAGTTGCGGGGAAGCTTGCCCTAGCTGCGGGACTCAAGGTGGAAGACGCGTGTCTGGCCGCACACCGGCGCTGCCACATCGTAGATGTAGCCGCGCACAAACGCGGATGAGAGTCCCGCCGTGTCGGCCTGGTCCTCGAGCACGAGCCCCGAGTCTGGATCGTAAAGCCCGAGCGGCAGGATGCGGGCGCAGCCTAATGTGTCTCGCTGCAAATTCACGTCCCCCGCGGCCCGGCGACGAGACTCGTCCGCGCCTGCCGTTCGCACGATCACGTCGCCGAATGTGCGCACCGGGATGCTCGTCGGCGCGGCGAAGGTAAAGACGAATGCCGCGGCCCGCATCTCATACGTGCTTGCGGCGAGACCAGGCGCAGTGCCCGCCGTGTCGAGCGCGCCGGCGAGCAGGGCGGGCGAGGCCGATGGCGAAGCACGGTCCATCAAGCACTCGACATTGTCTTTGCTGACCAGGTAGTAAGGCTCAAACGTTACGGCTGACTGATCGGCGGACATTCCCGCGTAGAAGCGTGGCGGACCCAGCGAGGACACACCCCAGACCACGAGTCGAGTGCGGAACGGCTGACCGGCGTTGACCTCGGCGGGCCACTCCATCCACTGCACGGTCACGGGGCTGAACGTTGTTTGCGTGCCGTGATCACACGCCGCAAACAGACCGAGACACAAGGTCGCGAACATGGCAGAGCGCATTGGCTACCTTGTCGATAGAAAGTTCCTGATACCTACCCTACGACAGCTGGCCCGCGTCACCTTCCTCCCACATCTTCACGACGGCTCTGATCGTGCCCGGCGCATTCCCCTCGGCCCGGTTATTCGCCAGGACAAATGCCTCGACCCGCCGCCGGTGCGCTTGCGTCACCAGACGCACCAGATCCTGTCGCAGACTCGGCAGCGGCTCCTGAACTCGATCGTACGGTTGAAACTGCTTTACCGCGTCAGCGTAACGCCGGCCCGGCTTCAAGAGCGCCCGCGCGACCGTGAAGTCGGCCGGGAAGGTCCATTTGAGGTCGAGCTGCTCACCGATCGAGGGCATCTCCGTCCAGGAGTTGAACACGTGCGCGACGCGATTGCGCTTCATTACCTCGCCATGCAGATCCGTCATGAGCTCGGGATTCCGTAGCTCGACCCCGTAGCGAAAGTCGGCCGGCAGTTGACCGAGAAAATCGTCCAGCTGATCGGCCCACTGCAGCGGATCGGGGAGATCCTTGCCGCGCATCGCCTGGAATTCGAACACGAACGGACCGGCGTGATCGCGGAACACGCGGCTGTATGGACCAAGCACGCCGTCCTTGAACAGCGTGGCGTTCAGGAAGTCGGGATTGCGCATCCCGGCGAGACCGGGTTGCGGCGCTTCCTGACCGAGTCGCTTGGCGGTGATGCGATCCCAGACCTTGCTGACGCAGGGAAAGCCGGGCGGCAACGCCCGCGCATAGGCTGCCAACTCTTCTTCTGAAGGTGGGTCGTAGAAGGCGCTGTCGATCCCGACGGTCCGAAACAGCGGATAGCGCGCGTACTCCTCGAGTCGCTTGGCGGGCTGCGGACCACGATAGCGGCGGTGGTAGATGTCGCCGGTCCAACCGTCGTAGGTCCAGGTAGACGTTCCGAACCGAATGGTGGACGGTACGTGCTTTGCCAACGCCTCGACTTCGGGGCTTGGCGGTGGAAATGTCTCCGGTCCGAACAGGTCTGGCTGTGTCATTCGAAAGTCTAAATGTACCAATAGCTTAACTCATTCGCGGGGCTCTTGCGACATTGCCAGGCTTCGGGATATATTCGGGTCCCCTTGGTGACTTTGTCAATGGCTCGGCATCCAACGAGTTTGTCCGCCGCCTGCGTCTGGATTCCTCTCTTCCCGCTTCGCTGTGAAGAGGCACGTCACGAAGGGCTGTCCGCTCTTCCCGCGGCCCTGCTCGCTCCCGACACCGCGCGCAAGCTCTGGCAGGTCTCCCCGCTCGCCCGTCATGTGGGAGTACAGCCGGGGATGACCGTCAGCCAGGCGATTGGCCTCTGCCCCTCGCTGCGTCTCATCGAGCCTGATCCCGTGTATTACGACGAACAGTTTGCGTCTTTGCTCGCCGCACTGGGTGATGTCAGTCCCGTCGTCGAGTCCGCGGAACTTGGCCTCGTGTACGTGGGAGTCGATGGACTGGAAGGGATATACGGCTCTTCAGAAACAATAATCGCGGCAATTCATCGGTCCGTCAGACCATCAGACCGTCCGACCGTCCGACTGGGTTGGGGAGTGGGGAAATTCACCGCTTGGGTCGCGGCAAGCCGCGCCAAGCCGAGCGAAGCGATCGTCGTACCAGTTGGAGAAGAACAGAGTTTTCTCGCTTCCCAACCCATCGCAGTCCTGCCGCTCGATACCGATACGCACCGCCGCCTGCGCCGGCTCGGCATCCGCAGCCTCGGCGCGCTCGCGGCGCTTCCCGAAGCGGCGGTCACGGCGCAGTTCGGCGCGGTGGGAAGACGATTGTGGCAGCTGGCCGCCGGCCGTATCGCCGAGCCTGTCGAAGGGCGGGTCGCGCCCGAGCCCATTGTCGCCGCACTCACCTTTTTCACACCGGTCGGCGAGCGCGAGCTGCTCTCCCACTCGCTCGATCAGCTGATTGCACGCGCGCTCAAGCATCCGCGCCGCATCGGCTGGCGCGTGCATGCTCTACGTGTCCGCGCCGATACTGAAGGAGGCGGCTCCTGGCTCAGCGCGCATCTGCTCAAGGAGCCCACCGCCGATGCGGCCCGGATCGCCGCGCCGCTCAAGATTCGACTCGAGCAGTCACCGCCCACCGGCGGAGTCGAGCGGCTCGTTCTCGAGTTCACCGCGTTTGCCCCCGGCACGACGGAGCTGCAGCTCTTTGCGCGCGACGCGCAGGCCGCCGCCCGCGCCGGTCAACAACGCGCCCTGCAGAGCGCCGCTCGCGAAGTCCGGATGCGCGTCAAGCGAGCCGTTCTCTACCACATCATCGAGGTCCAACCATGGTCGCGCATTCCCGAGCGCCGCTACGCACTGATCGACTACGAGCCGTAAACGAACCGCAGCCGGTGACGGTGGAAGTATATGAATCCGGTGACATGACGGTCGGACGGCCTGACGGCCGGACGGTCGGAAAGGTTGAAGCCATTCTTGAATCGTGGCGACTCGATGACGAATGGTGGCGTGAATCGATTTCGCGCTCGTACTTGGAATTGTTATTGGAAGGAGGGAAGCGGGTAGTGGTATTTCAGAATTTGCTGACTGGCCAATGGTTCATGCAGCAGCCTTGATCGATCGGCCGTCAGGCCGTCAGGCCGCCAGCCCGCCCTATGCGGAGCTTCATTGCCACTCCGCGTTCTCTTTCCTGGACGGAGCCTCGCCGCCCGACGATATCCTCGCCGAGGCGCACCGGCTGGGGTATCCCGCCATCGCGCTCACCGATCGCAACGGGATCTATGGCTCGCTCGCATTCGCGCATGCGGCGCAGCCCCTCGGCATCCAGGCGATCACCGGCGCCGCAGTCACACTCACGGACGGCTCGCAGCTGATTTTGCTGGCGGAAACGCCGCAGGGGTACGCGAACCTCTGCCGCCTGTTGACGGAGACGCACCTCGGCGCGGACCGGCTCGAGCCGCGGCTGCCGCTCTCCGCGATCGAAGCGCGGCACGAGGGGCTGATCATTCTGTCGGGCTCGCGCCGCGATGGATTGCTGCCGCGAACCCTGGAGACCGAAGGACTAAGTGCGACACGCAAACTCGCCGAACAATGCAGAGAAATGTTCGGACGAGACCATTTTTTTGTTGAGATCCAGAGGAATCGAGTTCGGGGGGACCTGGCGACTAGTCGGGCTTTAATCGACGTGGCGGCAGACTCGCAACTTGGCGTCTTGGCAACTGGAAACGTGCATTATCACACTCGAGACCTCCACCGCTTACACGATGTCATGGTCGCGATCCGCCACCGGACGACCCTCGACGGCTCGCATCGGATCAGAAATCCGAACAGCGAGTTTTACTTGCGGCCACTGGACGAAGTCGAATCGCTGTTCGCTGACTGTCCGGATGCTGTCGCCTCTACTTTGGCCATTGCCGGGCGCTGTAAGGCTTTCGATTTAACCCGCGACCTCGGCTACACCTTCCCCGACTTCCGCGGGGCCGAGCGCGCCCCCGCACCGCACGCTCTTGCCGAGCTGTGTCGCGCCCGGTTGGACGAGCGCTACCCCGAAGAGTCCGTCTATCGCGCTCAGGCCATCCGCCGGCTCGAGGAAGAGCTGAAGCTCATCGAGCTGCACAAGCTCAGCGGCTTCTTCCTCGTCTACCACGATCTGTTCGACCTCGCACGCGAAGTCGCGATCGATGTCCGGCGCGGGTCGCGCCGCGCGAGCGGCAATCTGCTCCCCGGCCGGGGGCGCGGCTCATCCGTTTCTTCGATCGTCTGCTATCTGCTCGGCCTCTCGCACATAGATCCGATCGCCAACAAGCTCTTCCTCGGCCGCTTTCTGAACGAGACACTCGCCTCGGTGCCGGACATCGACCTCGATTTCCCGCGCGAGATCCGTGAAGAGCTGATCCGGCGCGTGTACACGCGCTACAGCGCCGAGCATGTGGGATTGGTGTGCTCGTTTCCGACCTACCGGCTGCGATCGGCGGTGCGGGAAATCGGCAAGGCGCTCGATTTGCCGCTCAGCGAAATCGAACTGGTAGCGAAACTGGCGGATGGGCGGGCGGACGGGCTGGCGGACGAGATGGATCACCTTCCAGGATTTGCCGATCGGAAGAACTCTCCGTTATGGAAGTCGCTCTGCGAGCTGGCACACGAAATCCGCGGGCTGCCGCGCCACGTATCCCAGCATCCGGGCGGAATGATCATCTCGTCCCGCCCGCTCATCGAGCTCGTGCCGCTCGAGCGCGCCGCGATGGAAGACCGCATCGTCTGCCAATGGGACAAGGACTCCTGCGACGACGCGCGCTTCATCAAGATCGACTTCCTCGCGCTCGGCATGCTGTCGCTCGTCGAAGAATGTGTTGAGCTGATCGCGCGACGGACCGGAGCACCACCCGATCTCTCGCGCATCGATTTCGCAGATCCGGCGATCTACGATCGTATCTGCGCTGGTGACACGATCGGACTCTTTCAAATCGAGAGCCGCGCGCAAATCCAGATGATTCGCCGCAGCCGGCCGCGCAACCTCGAGGACCTCGCCGTCGAGGTCGCGATCGTGCGGCCCGGACCGATCGTCGGCGGCGCGGTGAACCCGTACGTGCGCCGGCGCGAAGAGCAGCGCCGCGCGCACGCCGCCGGCCAACCGTACGAGCCTCCCGTCGATCATCCGCTGCTGCGCGAATGCCTCGGCGAAACACTCGGCGTCATTCTCTACCAGGATCAGGTGCTGCAGGTCTGCCAGGCGCTCGCGGGATTTACGACGGGACAGTCCGAGGCCCTGCGCCGCGCGATGAGCCGCCGCCGGTCGCACGACCTGATCGCGGGGTTTTGGGATGAATTCCGCACCGGCGCCCTCGCCCGCGGCGTCCCCGAGAAAACGGCGGAGAAAGTCTTCAGTCAGGTGATTGCGTTCAGCGAGTTCGGATTCCCCAAGTCGCATGCGGCAGCGTTTGGCCTGCTCGCGTATCAATCGGCGTGGCTCAGGCACTATTACCCCGTCGAGTACTACGTCGCCCTCTTCAATAATCAGCCGATGGGCTTCTACTCGCTCGACGCGCTTGGCCGCGACGCGCTGCGCAACGGCATCGATATGAGATTGCCGGACATCAATCGCAGTGACGTGTGGAGCACGGTCGAAGACGGCGCACTGCGAATTGGTTTGGGGTTCATCCGTCACTGGAGTGAAGAAACCGCAACCGCTACGGTCGAAGCGCGAGACAAGAATGGACCATTCAAGAGCGTGGGCGACTTCATTCGCCGCGCTCCCCCCCTGCTCAAACGCACGGCTATCGAAGCGTTGATGTGGGTCGGCGGCTGCGATGCCTTCGGTTTGACACGCCGCGAATTGTTGTGGCAGGTCGGTCTCTGGCTGCCGCCCAAGGCGTCACGCTCGGTCGACGGCCGCGGTCGCCGGCAGCTCGAGCTGGCTCTGAACCATCCTCACGAGCTGCTCGCTTTCGGCGGCCTCGCCCCACACGAGCGTCTGCTCGCCGAGTACGCCACGCTCGGTTTCTCGGCCAGCGGGCATCCGTTGTCATTGGTCCGCAATGCTTTACCGCCCGGACTCACGCTCAATCGTGATCTGAACGGTTTGCAAGCCGGCGTGAAATGTCAGGTGGCCGGTCTGGTCGTCGCGAGGCAGCGACCGGAGACAGCCAAGGGCATCGTTTTTCTCCTCGTCGAAGACGAAACGGGAATGACCAACGTGATCGTGCGACCCGATGTCTACGATCGCCACCGCGCGGCCGTGCGCGGCGAGCCGTTCGTGCTGGTAACCGGTAAATTGGCCAAAGACGACGGAACCGTGAACGTGCTGGCGGAGAAGGTGGAAGGACTCCAATCTGACGTGCGGCGTGTGGCACGCGGCGCAGACCAGTCAGACTTCGATGCCGCACGCGCCGCGCCACATGCATTTTCATTCCTCCGGGCCATGCGTCGAGTCGCGCCCGATTCGAAAGATTGGGGATGACCGCGTCTCCCTGCACCCTGGGCTTTCGCGTGAAATCCGGCTGGACCGCCGTGGTGTTGCTTGCGGGTCCCAGGAATGCGCCGCGGGTCGTGGACAGTCGCGTTGTGGAGCTGAGTGATCCGCGTGTCCCCCACTCCCGCCAGCCCTATCACGCCGCTTTCGGGACTGCTCAAACCGACAAGCGAGTGGTCGACCGACTGATTCTCGGCATCGAACGGCTTTCGCGTGCGAAGATCGCAGCCTTGGTGGGAGCCACGCGCGATGAGTATCGACTCAGCGGCGCTGGAGTCGTCGTCGCCTCGCTCACCGACCCCGCGACGATCGCAAACCAGCACATGCGCGCCCACGCCTCGGAAGGCCGCCTCTTTCGGTCAGTCACAGCCGACGGTCTCGAGCGTTGTGGCGTGAAAACCCGAATTGTCCTCGAGCACGACGTGTACGAAACCCTTGCCAAGAGGCTGCGGCGGCCGCCGGCCAAGGTGAAGACTCAGATCTCGGACCTGGGTGAGCACATCAGCCCTTGGCGGGCCGAGCAGAAGGTCGCCGCTGCGGCGGCGTGGCTGGTCCTAGCCGGTTAATGGCATTTCCGACCACAAAACCACATCCTCTAGGCATGCGACGCCTGGCCTGCCTGCTCTTGCTGACGGCGTGCGGTGGTAAGCCGTCGCCGGAGAAGACCGCTCCGGTCGGCCCGCCGCCGGCCGCGCCTGCCCTGCGACCCATCGATCGCACGCTCCATGCGCTGAGCGTCAACGGCACCCGCCTGACGTACCGGATCAACGGCGACTCGGGCGCGACCGTTGTCTTCATTCACGGCACCTTCGGCGATCTCAACGCGTGGGGCGGCCAGGAAGCGCTCTTCGCGCAGGGCTATCGCGTGCTGGTCTACAGCCGCCGCTATCATCCACCGAACCCGCCGGTGGAAGACAACGAGACGTACTCGCCCAAACTGCACGCCGAAGACCTGGCCGCGCTGCTGCTGACCCTGGACGTCGCGCCCGCCCACATCATCGGGTCCTCGTACGGCGCGTATGTGGCGCTGGCGTTGGCGCGCGCACACCCGGAACTGGTTCGCTCGCTGGTACTTGCCGAGCCGCCCATGTTCCCGCTGCTGTCCGGCTCGGAGCTGGGAGACTCGGTGCGCCGGGCCTTCTTCACGAACGCGCTGGACCCCGCTCGCCGGGCCCTGGCTCACGGGGATTCGGTTGCAGGGATCCGCATGTTCTACGATGGGCTGAGCGGTGGGTTCGGGCGGTTCGATCACCTGCCGACGGCGGCACGGGCGAACCTGCTGGCACACGCCTTCGAATTCCGGCGCGAGATGCTGGCAAATCGCGAGCAGTACCTCCCGACCATTTCATGCGCCGAGCTCGGGCGCGTGGCGACGCCGACTCTGCTGCTGCGGGGGGAACGCAGCCCGCGGGCCTTCCAGCTGATCGACGACGAGCTCGCGCGCTGTATGCAGAGCGATACCACCGTGGTCATCCCGGCCAGCGGCCACCCGGTACACTCGGGCAATCCCGCGTATTACAATCTGGTGGTCCTGAGGTACTTGGCGGTCCACTAGTGTCGCGCGGTTCGCATCTCGCTTTGGTCGTTGTGCTGCTCGCCGCCGCGCCCGCGGCAGCGCAGAGCCGTAGTGCGCAGCGCCTCGCCGCTGCTCAGGAGCTCATCGGCAGACAGCAGCTCGACAGCGCCGACATCGACTTAGCGGGCGCGCTCGAAACCGCTCCGTACATCATGGACAGCTGCTGGGCGTATGTGTGGCGGGGCGTGCTGGAATACGAGCGCGGCCACTATCGCCTTGCGCGACTCAGCTTCCGGCGCGCGTTCGCGCTGTATCCCGAGCCCGGCATCCGCGGTCTCGACACGATCGCTCCGGGACTCGCGACGCTCTTCGACGGCGAATTCCGCGCAATTCGCACGTTCCAGAAATGGGACCTCGATCAACCGGCGCGGTGGGTAACGAGACCGCAGCTCGATTACCCGCGCGAGCTGCGCACGCGACGCTTGTCGGGATACGCGGTCGTCCGAATGATCGTGGATACGCTGGGACGCGTGAATGAGGAGAGCATCGAGATCGTGGACATCCCGGATTCCGCGTTCACGCGGCCGGTGAAGCAGATGATGTCGCACGTCGTCTTCAGCCCGGCACGGATTGGCGGCAAACCGGTGCGCAGTCTTGTCGCTTGCAAGTTCAACCTGACGCCGCCCTCGCCTCGGGACCCCGTGCGTCTCATCGAGCGCGCGCGCGTGCTGGTGCGGACGGGACTGCCCGACAGCGCGCTGACGTTGCTCGACGATGCCCTCGATCCGGTGAATGGCGCTACGCCCGCGGTGCGCGTGTATGCCGAGCTGGTGCGCGGCACGGCCTGGCGGGCGAAGCACGACACGGCGCGTGCCGCAGGCTCGGTTCAATTGGGGTTGGGCCACTATTACGAGCTGCAGGCGCAGGGCGTCGACTTCGCTCCCTTCCTCCGCAGCCTGGCGGACTCGCTGCGCCTGACCGCACGCCGGGACTGAAGACCGAGGAGTCTAGCCGGCCGCTTTGCTCTTCCCCATGTACGCACGGACCAGCGGAACCGGCCGGCGCCGCATCAGCGCCGCGCGCAGCACATCCCGCTCTGCCGCCGGGACCTCCAGGAGGAATCGTTCGCCTTTTTCTTCGCCTTCTCGCACGACGACCGGCACGCCGTCGCGATACAGCACGCGGTTGCTGGTGATCGCCGGAACGGTCTCACCGTGAGTGAGGATCCCGACCAGGTTCAACGGATCCGCACCGCTCACCGCAACCAGTTCTCCTGCTCCGTTTTCCCTGCGGGTCGTTCTGAGCAGGCCGATTGCCTCCGGGAGGGCATACTGCTCCCCTGAGAATCCACCCACGAACCTGCCGCCTCTGACCTCGCCGCGCGCTTCGAGCCGGCGATACACGCGAAGGATGTCGCGCCAGGGGGCCAGCAGGGTTTCGCGCTGCACCAACCGGCGGAACACGACGCCGTAGCGGCGCAGCAGCTGCCATGCGATTGCCTCGGCGACCTGCTCGTCGGGAATCGGCGGCCGCTCGTGCGTCCGCGACCAGCGGCCTGCCGTCTCGACGCCGAAGGGCGCTATGTGCCCGCGACGGCGGTACCCCCCGCCAATCGGCCGCCGCCGATCAGAAGGCACTAGCAACGCACGCAATCCCGCAAAGCTGTCGGATGAAACGAGGCCCCAGGCGACGAGCTCGCCGAGGCCTTTCTCGACTTCAGTGCGCAGCAAGCCAGTGGCGTTGACGAGATCGCCAAAGAATGAGGCGCCACGCTGCTCGAACGCTTTCAGGAGCGCTTTCCCAGTCGACGACAGCGGCAGCTCGGAAGGATCGACCACGGGCGTGCCGGCGCGCCAGATCTCGCCGCGATCGCGCCGGAACAGGGCGATGGGGGTGCTCCGTACGGGACCCGCCTTGCGGTTCCGCGTTCCCACTTCCGCATTCCGAATTGCTGTCAGACGTCCCCACGCGATCTCACCGGACAGGCACAGCCCGTCGAGCCAGAGCGGATCGTAGTCCATCAGCCGCGAGGGCAGCACCTCCGATTCCCACGCTCCGGCCGCCAGCTCGTAGCCGTCGAGCAGATCGACGACCGCGGACAGACCTTCGGGGCCCTCCCCGCGGGAGCCCGGCGCAAGCCGCTGCCACTTGAACAGGAACCGCAGGAAGTCGGACGCCGACACCGGCTCGATCTCCTTGCGGAGCCGGTCGAGCGTGTAGCGATGAATGCGCGCCAGCAACCGTCTCTCGGACCACTCGATGCCCTCAACCCCGGGCGTGAAGCGGCCGCGCAGCGCGAAGCCTTCGTGCTCCAGCGCCGCCAGCGCGAAGTCGACGTCGCCCCGCTCCAGACCGAGCGCGCCGGCGATATCGGCGGAGTTGGTAGGACCAATGACCTCGAGCCGCCCGCGTACCAGCTCGCGAATGGCATCCTCTTTGGTCCAGGTCTTGGCGGCCTCGCGCTCTGGGGGAATGACCGCCGGCACCCGTGTGGCCCCCGGGAATGCCGCGCTCACCATGGGCACACGCTCGGTCGCGATCCAGAGCCGGTCGTCCACCAGAGTGGCACGCCCGGCGCCGACGAGCTTCTCGAGCTCAGGCTTCCACTCCGGATTGCGCGCCGCGACTTCCGCGTCCGGGATGGCTCCCATCACCAACAACGCGTCGTGCAGCTCGTCCGCGTTGTCCGGATCGGGCCAGGCCTGCCCTTTCACCAGATCGATCGCCGACTGATCGAGCTTGCCGAACTCGTCGGCCGTCTTCACATCGAGCCCGCGGCGCGTGATCACCGCCTGAGTCCGGCGCTCCTCGAGAGGGGCATCGTCGAGGAACGCATAGGGCCGGGCATTCAGTACTTCGTGGCACATGGGCGACGGCTCGCTCGTGTCGCGGGCAATCATCGTGAACTGTCCCGCTTCCATCCCTTCCAGGACGCGCTTCAAGCCCGGGAAGTCCATCGCCTCGAGCAGGCAGTCGGCGATGGTCTGATTCACGAGCGGATGGTCGGGGATTTCCCGGTCACCCACCAGGTTTTCGGGGCACGCGAGCTGGTCGGGGAAAACCGCGGCGACGAGGTCCTCGGCATCCATGCGCTGGAGCGGCGTCGGGACTTTACGGCCGCCTCGGAAGCGCAGCACGGCGAGAGCCCGGGTCGCGTTCCAGCGCCAGCGGGTCCCGAACACCGGTGCATCGAGCATCGCCTGCACCAGCAGGTGTTCGGCGGTCGCGGGTCTTAGGTACTGGAAGACATCCTCGAGCGGGAAGCTGTGTTGCGGGCCGAGCGAGAGCACGATGGCGTCCTCGGTCGCCGCGGCCTGCAGCTCGAAGTTGAAGCTGCGGCAGAATCGTTTGCGCAGCGCGAGACCCCACGCGCGATTGATGCGGCTACCGAACGGCGCGTGCAGCACGAGCTGCATCCCACCCGCTTCGTCAAAGAAGCGCTCGAGCACCAGGCATTTCTGAGTAGGGATGGTGCCAAGGATCTGGCGCGTCGCCGCGAGGTACTCCACGATCTGGCGCGCGCCGGCCTCGTTGATCCACAGCGTCTCGACCAGCCACTTGATCGCGCCCTCGGGATCGTCCAGGCGATCCGCCACATCCTGACGCAGCCGTGACACTTCTTCGGAGAGCTCATTGGTCCGTCCGGGCGCCTCGCCCAGCCAGAACGGCAACGTCGGCGGCTGTCCCTTCGCATCGGCGACACGTACCTGGCCCGACTCGACCCTGACGATCTGGTAAGACGTGTTGCCCAGCTGGAAGATGTCGCCGGGCGTGCTCTCGATCGCGAAGTCTTCGTTCAACGTGCCGACAAACGTCTCGGTCGGCTCGAGAATGACCCGGTAGTCGCCCAGATCGGGAATCGCTCCACCCGAGGTAATGGAGGCGATTCGTGCTCCGCGACGGCCCTTGACCCGCTTGTTGATCCCGTCGTAATGGACGTGCGCGCTGCGTCGGCCGCGCCTCGTCGTGAAGCCCTCGGCCAGCATCTGGATCACATCGTCGAATTCCTTGCGCGTGAGATTGCGGTACGGATACGCGGAGCGCATACGCTCGTACAGCGCGTTCTCGTCCCACTCTTCGCCAGCGGTCGCCGCGACGATCTGCTGAGCCAGGATGTCGAGCGGTTTCTCAGGAATGATCAACCGGTCGAGTCGCCCTTCGCGCGTCGCCCGGAACATCGCGGCACATTCGATCAGCTCGTCACGCGACAGCGGGAACAGGCGGCCTTTGGGAATTGCGCCGAGCCGGTGCCCTGCTCTGCCGACGCGCTGCAGCAACGTGGCGATCGACCTCGTCGAGCCGACCTGGATGACGAGATCCACGCTGCCGATGTCGATTCCCAGCTCGAGCGACGCGGTGGCCACGAGGGCCTTTAACTCGCCCTTCTTGAGACGCTCTTCTGCCTCGAAGCGCTTTTCGCGCGACAGGCTGCCGTGATGACTGGTGACGTATTCCGCGCCAATCCGTTCCGAGAGCTGCATCGCGAGCCGCTCGGTGAGGCGTCGGGTGTTGACGAACACGAGTGTCGTGCGGTGCTGCGTGATCAGCTCGGCGATGCGGGTGTTCACCTCGTCCCACACCTCGGCCGCCATCACCGCTTCGAGCGGCGACGACGGAATCTCGAGCGCGAGGTCCATAGTGCGGATGTGCCCGGCGTCGACGATCGTGGGGAGCGGCTGATCGGTGCCGACGAGGAACTGAGCGATTTCCTCTATGGGCCGCTGCGTGGCGGACAGCCCGATCCGCTGGGAACGCTTGCCGGTCAGCGCATCGAGGCGGGCGAGCGACAGGGTCAGGTGGCTGCCCCGCTTGTCCCGCGCGACCGCGTGAATCTCGTCGACGATCACGGTCCGCACCGACCGCAGCATCTCGCGGGCGCGCTCGGATGTGAGAATCAGGTAGAGCGATTCGGGCGTGGTGACCAGGATGTGGGGTGGGCGCTTGAGCATCGCCTGCCGCTCGGACTGCGGCGTGTCGCCCGTACGGAGGAGAGTCCGTACCTCAACATCGGGAAGCCCCTCCGCTCGCATCCGGTCACGGATCTCGGCCAGTGGCTCAGACAGGTTCTTCTGAACGTCATTTGAAAGCGCTTTGAGAGGCGAGACGTACAGGACCTGGATTTCGTCCTTGAGCGTCCCTTCGAGCCCCTGGCGCACCAGCCCATCGATAGCAGAGAGAAATGCCGCGAATGTCTTACCGGAGCCCGTCGGGGCAGCGATCAGGACGTCGCCGCCGTTCTGGATGACGGGCCACGCCCTCTGCTGCGGCTCGGTGGCCTCGGAAAAGCGACCACCAAACCAGCGCTGGACGACAGGATGGAAACCGGCGAGGGACATATTGACGCAACCTATGGCGAAGATTTACCGAAAGCGAGTCCGCACTACACCGTTGCAAACATGTTCAAACAGTGTCAAAGTATACAAAACAGCAGACCAAGGGGCTCCCACAATGGCCGAGCATGCCCAGCCGATCGCCACCTACCGGGAGTTTCTCACGGCGCTCCTGAGCGATCGCGAGCGCTTCTTCGAGGAGGTCGTCGACACCGTCGCCCTCCCCGCCAAGCTGCGATACGCCGTCGTCACCATCATCGGGCTCTCTGCCTTCTTCGGCCTCGTCGCGGGCGCCTACTCCGGGCCGGCGCAAGCACTGTCCTCGGCAATCAAACTGCCGTTCCTGTTCTTCGCAACATTCCTCATTTGCTTCCCGGCATTCTTCGTCGTGCAGGTGCTCGTCGGCTCTCGCTTGCGTCTGCTACAGGTCACTGTACTGATGTTCGGCTCACTTGCGCTCACTTCCGTGCTCCTCGCCGCGCTCGTGCCGATCACGCTCTTCTTCCTGGTCACCGGGTCGAACTACTACTTCCAGCACCTGTTGAACATTGCGATCGCGGGCGTCGCCGGTCTATTCGGGCTCTACGCACTTCATGAAGGCTTGAGCCTGGTCTGCGAGAAGCGTGGCGTCTACCCGAGAAAAGCGCTCACTATCATGCGGGTCTGGGCTGTGTTGTTCGCATTCGTCGGTATTCAGCTGGCGTGGAACCTTCGCCCCTTCCTCGGCGACCGCAGCGAGCCATTCCGCATCATCGGCAACTACCAGGGCAACTTCTATACGGCGATCCTCTATGCCACGAAGCAGCTGCTCGCGGGCGACCAGCGCCCGGCCGCCCCTGGGACGCCGGCCGCGCCGCCGCAGCAATATCGGCGACTCCCCTTCGACACGGCGGCCGACACCGCCCGCTCCCGTCGCCCATGACGCGCGATGGGCGCCCCCGCGACAACGAGATCCTCACCATTGAGGATGTGGCGTCGTACCTGCGGCTCACTCCCCAGACGATCTATCGCTGGGCGCAGGAGAAACGGATCCCTGCCGTTAAGCTCGGCAAGGAGTGGCGTTTTCGCAGGAGCATCATCGACGCGTGGCTGGATGAGCAGATTCTCGGGGACGACTCCGGGTTCGGCCATCTCAAAAAGCAGAGCCTCTAGCTCCTTGACCTCCATGATGCGTCCGTCGTTTGCGTTGCCCCTGCTGATTGCCGCATTGACTCCCGGCGCCGCATTGCGGTCTCAGCATCCCGACAACTCTGTCCGAGTGGCTCTCGGATTTGGAGTCGATACGCTTGGCACGAGTCGCGAGATCTTCGCGCTGTGGCGCAACTACCTCTCAAGTGGCCCCGGATGTTCGCAACAGAGTTCCTTGTGGGCGCCGAGTGAGCTGGCGCAGTGGTCTGTGGTTGATCTCTTGTGCAGCTATGTGTATCAGGGGTTCTCGAGATTCACGGTCGTTCACCTTGCTCCCGCGGTTGGTCTAGACAGCACCTACATGATTCGCACGCTTGTCGCCACCGTGTCGGACTCTGCGAGGGACGTTTACCCGCTCGCACTCTTTCGCGTCTACGCAACGCGGGAGCAGGGGCGCTGGGTGCTTGCCAACGCCCTCCCTCGTCTCACCAGGGACTGGAACCACGAAGGGATCGGGCGTGTCCAATTCGTGTTTCCCGCAACTCGCCGCTTCGCGCGTGATCGTGCTGCGGCAACGTCCGCCTTTGTCGACTCGCTTGCTGCAGCCTTCCAGGTATCGCCACCGGCTAGCATCGGATACTACTTCACTAATGATCTCATCCAGACCCTGAGCGCAGCCGGGCTCGAGTTCTTCCCTCTCGGGGCGGACACGGTCGGAGGTAGAGCCGATACTATCAACCGTCTGGTCTTCGTCGGATCGTCCAGTCGCGGCGAGGAATATCGGCACGAACTCGCGCACGTTGTGCTTGGGCCCTTCCTCGCTCCGTTCAGGCCAGCGGGCCTGGTTCAGGAAGGATTGATGACGTGGACTGGTGGCTCAGCAGGGCTGACCTTCAACCAGCTCATGCCGGCGCTCAATGGATATCTCAGTACCCACGCTGATTTGACGCTCGCGAGCATACTCACAGACCCGCCATCACGAACGGGCACGCTCGACGTTGGGTATGATGGTCTCGCGGTCCTCTGCAAGATGGCGTACGACGCTGGCGGGCTTCCAGCCATCCGCGAGCTAGCGGGGGCCGGCCGTGAACCGCGCGCGGTCCTCGGCGCCGCCGCGCGCATTCTCAAGGTTTCGGAGAGTCAACTCGATACGCTATGGCGCCGGCGCGTCGCTGATTTGGCGCGCTAGCCATCACCGCCTGGTTAAAAAACCGTCTTGTCCGTCCTTCGCTCCAGCTTTTCGAAGAACTTTTCGATGACGGGCCACTGCGCGCCGACGTCCTCGTAACCCGCTTCGACGAGGAGCGAAGTGTGCTCGGGGTGAAACAGCAGGAACCCGAGCATTGCCGCGGCCCCCGCCCTGTGCCCGCCAATCGCTCGAACCAGGTGCCGCACACTCGCCGGCAGCAGGTGTGTCTTGCCCACCGCGAGCGCGGCCAGGTCGCGTGTGGGGTGCAACATCAGCAGCTCGACCGCTCGCAAGCCCGTGGGAGCCGGCTGCCCTTCCGGGAACGCGGCCAGAATATTGTTGATGCGATCCAGCCGCTCGGCATCGGCTTCCATCGCGTCGAGGAAAATCGCGTCGAACAGCAGACCCACGGCTTCAGCGGCGGTGGGGGAAACCATCTCCTGCGTTGGCACATGCGCGGCTCGCGGGGTCCGCAGCCCGATCGCCAGGACGGCGCGAGCGCCGAGATGGAGCGCAGGCGCGAGCGGCGCCATCTGACGCACGCTCCCGTCGCCGTAGAACTCGTCTCCGATCCGAATCGCGGGAAACACCAGCGGCAGAGCCGCTGAAGCCATCACGTGGTCGAACGAGATTTCCGTCCGCACCGCCAGGCGCTGCACGCGCTCCCACATCGGGATCTCCGGCGCCGCTTGCACGAACGACACCGAGCGGCCGCTCGTGTACGACGTCGCGTTGATCGCGACAGCCCGCAGTCGTTGGTTGGCGATGTTCGCGGTGATACCGCGCAAGTTGGCGCCGCGCGACAAGAACTCCCGGAGCGGCGTGGTGTCCGCCAACCCGCGCACGCCTCCCGCCCCACCTCCACCCCCCAAACCGGTGACGCTCGCCAGTCCCTTACGCGCCAGGGAGGCGATCAGACCAAAAAGCCGTAGTCGGAAGACGCCCTCACTCGTGAGCCCCGCCCACGCGTCGCGCAAACCGGCCACGGCCTCGCCGAGAGCGCCGAGATGGGCCGCCAGGTAAACCGTGTTGATCGCGCCCACTGACGTTCCGGCGATGATCGGGAAGGCGAGGCCCGGCAGGCGCTCCGCGAGTCCCGCGAGGACTCCCACCTGATACGCCCCCCGCGCGCCACCACCGCCCAGCACGAGCGCGAGATGTGACGAGTAGCGCCACACTCCCGACGGGCGCTCGTCCGGCCTCGTGAGGTCGATCGGCCGCGCCGAGGGGATATGGTGGACGGGACTCACTGCAAGTTACTGCAGGCTCAAGCCGCGCAGCGCCGCGATACGCTCGATCGTTTCACCGATCTTGTTGTTGGGCGTCGAGGCTCCGGCCGTGATGCCGATCGTCAGCCGGCCGCCGGGCAGCCACCGCTCACGGCGCTCTTCTGTGGCATGGATACCGACCGGGCGGTGCCGGATGCTCCCGTTCTCGAGATCGATGCACGCGGCGTCTTCGATGTGGTATGTCGCAACCTTCTCGTTGCAAATGGCGGCGAGGTGCGTGGTGTTGCTCGAGTTGTACCCGCCGATCACTACCATCAGGTCGAGCGGCTCGGCGATGAGCTTGAGTACCGCGTCTTGCCGCTCTTGCGTCGCCGAGCAGATCGTGTCGAAGGTGCGGAAGTGCTCGTTGACGGAGGCGTCGCCCCAGCGGCGGCTCATGCTCTTGCGCACTTCGGCCGCAATTGCGAGTGACTCGCCCGACAGCATCGTCGTCTGGTTGGCCACGCCTACATGTAACAAATCGCGGTCGGGATCGAATCCCGGTGACATCTTGCCCTTGAAGTGCGTCAGGAACTGCGCCCGGTCTCCCGCTCCCTCGATGTAGTCGCACACCGTACGTGCTTCGGTCATGTCGCGCACGACGAGGTACTTCCCGCCCGAATACTTGTTCACCTGGCTGGACGTTGCCTTGGTTTCTTCGTGGTAGTTCTTGCCGTGAATCAGGGCGGTAAAGCCATCGCGCGCGTAAGACTCCACGCGCTTCCAGACGTTGAGCACCGAGCCGCACGTCGTATCGACCAGCACGCAACCGATCGCGCGCAGCCGCTCGAAATCGCGGACCGTAACGCCGAACGCGGGAAGAATCACCACGTCGTCGGCGGTCACGGCGCTGAAGTCGAACTCGCCGTCGTGAAGCTCGGGCCGATGAAGGAAGTCCACGCCCATAGCCTGGAGCTTCTGATTGACGTGCGGATTGTGAATGATTTCGCCGACGAGGAACGTGCGCTTGCCGGGGAACTTGGTGCGCGTTTCGTAGGCGTATTCGACGGCTCGGTCGACGCCGTAGCAAAACCCGAATTCGCCAGCCAGACGGAACGTGAGGTCTCCCACCCCCAACGTGTAGCCCGACGCGCGGATCGCGTCGACGACTCGGCTGTGATAGTCGGCTGCGAGAGCACCCTCGATGGCGCCCTTGAGTCCAAATCCTTTGCGAAAGTAAGTCTGTTCCACGCGGTCAATCTAACTGCACACCGCGGCCTCCGCGGACCGCGTCCAGCACGCGCTGGACCTGCCAGCCATCGCGGAACGTCGCGGGTTCTCCCTGGGGATGATCGCCCTGGATCACGCGGACCATGTCGCGCAACAGCCGGACGAACGACCGCGCCCACATGTTGTTCGGCCGCATCTTGTCGGAAAGATCGTCGGGAGCCGATATGTCCTCCAGCGGCCCGCCCGCTTTCCCGATCTCGAGCTTCGTCTCACCGGTGAGGAGCAGCGTTGCCTCGCTGCCGGTCATCTGCCCCAGATGACCGCCGCCGTGATGCGCCACGGTGCTCAACGTGATGGTTGCGATCGCGCCGCTCGTGGTACGGAGGACGCAGCTGGCGAAGTCGTCGGCAGTGACCGGTCGCGCTGCGCCCGCCTCGTCCGTTCGCTGCTTGACGAACGTCTCCGTCAAGCCGGCCACATACGTGATCTCACCGCCGCTCCAGAACCGGCACAAGTCGATGAGATGCGATCCCACGGCACCGAGAATGCCTCCGCCGCGCGCCGCGTCGAACCACCAGTTCCACGGAGCGTCGAACGTTTGCGGCCGACCATCGCCGCGCAGATACGGCTTCAACGACAATTCGACGTGGCGCAGCTCGCCGATCGCGTCGGAGCGGATCAATTCGCGGGCGCGGCGCCGGTTCGGTTCATAGCGCAATTCGTGGTCAAGCCACGCGACGCTGTCGGGATGCTCTAAGGATGCTGCCACCATCTGGAACGCCTCGTACCCATCGATCGCCATCGGCTTTTCGCACAGCACATGCTTCCCCGCGTGGAGCGCGGCGATGGCGTAACGAGCGTGGGTGTCCGGCGTCGAAGAGACCACGACGAGATCCACGTCCTCCGACCGCGCCAGCTCGACGCCGTCGTCGTAGACTCGCGCTATTCCGAACTCACGAGCGACCGCTTCGGCATTGGCGCGGTGCCCGCTGGCGATCGCGGTTGCCTTGGCACCCGGGACGAACGCGAGGGCAGGCAGCTGCACGCGACGCGCGAAGCCGGAGCCGATGAATCCAACGCGAACGGTTGCCGGCTGAGTCACGGTTGGTACCGGCACGGGACCGTGTCCGAGGGAGCGCTGAGGGGCACGTCACGGAAATCAATCCATGCGGGCGTACGAATCGCGTTCTCGACTCCCGATCCGTCGATGTGCGCGGTGATCGCGCCGTTATCGTGTTGCACCTGCACGGACCCGCTGTCGATCGCAAAGCCGCGCGCCACGTCCCGCAACAGGTAGCGGACCGCCACCGCCGCGCCGGGGACGGTGACGCTGTCGCCGGGTGCCGTGATCGGATAGGAACCCGCCACCAGGCTGTCGCCAAAACGCAGATGCATGAGCACGCCATTCCCCTGCGGGCTGGCCGCTTCGAGCAGCACCGAGCGACGGTCGGAGCAGCGGTGCGTCGTCGCAGGCAATGCAAATCGGACCGTGTCCCGCGGCGGAAACGCTACCGTGGCCTGGAGACGCAGCGGCTCGCCATCGCGTGGTCCGCAACACGTGAGCAGCAGCAGAGCAGGGGCAGGGCAGTGTCTCAGCGCGCTGATGGCGCGACTCCCAGCGCGCTGCGCGCGGACTCGGGACTCAACGTATGAGGTGCCAGCGCCTGGATGAGTCCGGCCGGCAGGGGACGCGGCTTCAGCTTTTTCCGATCGACACAGACCAGCACCATCCATCCCGCGGCGCCGAGGGCCGGCGCGTCAGGACGCAGCACGTCGAAATGGAGGGTCAACGACTTCGTTCCGACCTTCCCGACGTACGCGGCGATGCGAAGCCGGTCGTCTAATCGCGCGGGCCAGTAGAATTCGCTGTGCACGGCTTTGCGGGGCAGAAAAATGTCGTACTCGTCGAACATACGATTGTACGCGAGGCCACAGTGCCGAAACATCTCCGTCTCGGCGATCTCGAACAGGCGCACATACGAGCCGTAAAAAATGATTCCCGCGAAGTCCACATCGGACCAGCGGACGTACTCTTCAATGACGAATGGTACCGGCGGTGAGGCCATCCGCCGGTGAAGCTAGACCTCTACGGATTGACGCGAAAGCCGTCCATCCCGTAGGACTTGAGCCGTCTCCACAGTGTCGTGCGACTGATGCCAAGCCGGCGAGCGGTTTCGGCGAGCTTGCCGCTCGTATCCTGTAAGGTGTCGGTGATTGCCTGGCGTTCGCGCTCGGCGAGAGTGAGAGGTCCGGAAGCGGGAAGAATGGCGGCTTCACCAAGCGTCTGCGTGCCATTCTTGAGTGAGGAGAACCGCGCGCCGAGCGTCTGCAGCCGGTTGCGGACATCTCCGTTTTGTCCGTCGATGATGCGCCGTGCCGGCGCATTCGCGTAGAGCACGCGGCCCTGCGGATCGAAGACCACAATACCCTCGCCGACCGAATCGATGACGGCGCGCACGAGTGGTGAAAAGGTGGCGGGCGGGGCGCCCGTAGGACTGACCAGTTTGTCGATCATTGGTTGGTTACCCTCATACATGCTTACACGGGCAATGTTTCATACAGTGTCACGAACGGCGGTTAGCGTCGTGTCAAGATGAGACTCGGTCATAGGGGAAAAGGTTGCTGGCGTGTTTCGGCTTGCGCCTTCCACGAGGGGTCCCATTATTGACCTGCACCACACGACATGCCTAAAGACTCCAGTTCCACACGTTCGGGCATCCTCGCCGCGGCGGTAGAGACCCTGCAACGCGGGGGGGTCGAAGCCTTCACCCTGGAAGCGGTGGCACAGCGAGCGGGCGTGGTGAAGGGCCTGATCCTCTATCACTACGCATCACGAAGCCGGTTGCTGCAGGCCGCCGCATCTCAGATCGCCGAGAGTCGGACTGCCGCAATCACGCGTGTGTTAAGCAGTGCGAGCGGGACAGCCGCCCTCGATGCCTGTTGGGAGGAGCTGCGGCGCCAGGCAGAGGACGGGACGGCGCGTGCCTGGCTGAGTCTGTGCGCCGCCGGGCTTATTGACCGATCGGCCAATAACGGGGGATTCGAGGCGGCTGCCCGGGACGCGCTCATCGACGGGTGCGCCGCAGCGCTCGCCTCCGGAGTGCCCCTCGCGGATGTGCGCGACGCCTACGACGCCCTCTGGCTCGCGCTGCTCGAAGTGACCGAAAAGCAGCTCTAGCGCCGCCTCGGGCGGCGGCCACCGCGCATCACCCGCGCCCGCTGACTGGATCCAAGAGTTCGCAAACCCTTCCTCAGCTCGTCGAGTGAGTTCGCCCTCACCGCGTCGTGCTTTCCTCGCGTCACCGTGAACCGCACCGGCCGGTCGAAGGGCGGCAAATCCCGAGGGTGCAGCCGTCTCGCTTGGCCTTCTTTGAGGCGCAACCGGATCACTCCGCCGACGCCCTGCTCCACGTCGTAGTCCATCGGGACGCGATCGCCATACAGGAACACCGAGGAGGGCAGGGCATCGAGGCGGTGGCGCTCGCTCTCGGGGATCGCCGCATCCGGATCAAGCGTGATCCTGGCGGCGATGAATGCGTCCCACGAGTTCACGTGGGTGAGCTGAGCAGCGAGTTGCTCAGCCAGCCTGTCGCCGTGGGCCTGATCGAGCGAGCCGCCCGAGCGACGCCAGTAGTGCCCGAAGCGCTCCAGCGCGCGGCGCACTTTTCCCTGATCGGGGTGCGGGGTCTCGCCTGCGAGCAGCGCCTGAACGAGCGCTCGCCTCGCGGAGTCGGCAAGGTCGGGAGGGAACGGGCTCGGCTGCGGCTCGACGTCCCGGTCGAGCGTGAAGCCGAAGTACTCCACCGTGCGAACGACCATCAACCCCTCGCGGCGGCGGTGCCGCTCGAACACGACCTCCGGCCGCCCGCGACGAGCGTTGCGGCGAATCGCCCGCTCCGGAATCTGCGTTCCCTCGATGCTGGCTCGCGGCACACCGAACCGATCGGCGAAGTAGCGCAACGTCCCCGCAATGGCGCCCCAGCTGCCGCACACCGAGCTGCGACTCACCCGTGCCTCCCGACCGTCCGCTGTCTGCTCATCGATCACGAGATCGAACGGCATGATTTTGGCCAAAAGGTCAGCAAAAGGCTCGAGCGTCTTGCTATTGCCATAGGGGAGTTTCACCGGCAACGGCAGCTCGAGCTGGCGATACACCGAAGCCGTGCCGAGCGCGATGTCTTCGATTGCCTTGACGAGAACCCCGCGCTCCTCGGCCCAACGCTCGATGTCCTCCTCCCGGAACAAGTGACGCGGCAAACCGTACACCTCGCCCAGGTAGCCATGCTTGTTCACGGCCTCGGCGTAGACGTTATAAGCGGTGATGTGATCGGACCCCGCCACGATCAGTCCGCTGAGGTGCCGTTCCTCCCGGGTCATGCGATGCAGTGAGTCGATATTCGCGGCGACGGCGACGAGCGGGACGAGCGCTGGGTCGGCGTGGTAGAGCAACTCACCCCAGGGACGCTCCACCGGCATTGCCTCGACCTCACGACCGTAACTCGTTAGCCTGCCGTGCTCTATGAGACCTCGTTCGGTGAGTAACTCGACGATGTCGCGGTAGGCTCGACGGTCCAGCGGCACGGGCAAGTCCAATGCGGTTGCGTCGACACCGATTGCCGCGCACGTGATCGCCACGCGCTCCGCGTCCCCCGCCAACTGAAATTCAGGCGCCGTAGGACGCAGATCCTCGAACGCGAGGTCACGATCGCTCAGGATGTAGACCTCGCCGTGCTCCACCCGGCCGTGAACCCGGCCAGCCATCTGCAGGATCTCGTTGGCGCCGAGGTAGGACCGGGTGAGCACGTTTTTGCCGCGCTCGACCACGTTCGTGTAGCGCGCGTCGTAGATAACGACCGTATCGAGACCACGAATGTTGAGCGCCGACTGACCGGCGGCGGTCATCGCGAGCAGAAATGGCCGTTTGACCAAACCGTCAAGAAACGGCCGGATGACGCGAACGGGCTCACCGCCGTGATAGAAGGCCGTGGCGAGGTTGGGCCAACGATCCCCCACCTCACTCGCGATCTGCTCGACTTCAGCCCGCGTCGGTACGAATACCGCCACGCCGCGGCGCTCGCGCATGACTCTTTTTATGAAACGATCGTTCAAAAACTCGAGCGGCTGCTCCGCGAGGACGTTGACCTGGGCTGCCCGCGCCGGATCGAACGCCCGCGTCTCGAGCACCTCGGCGGAGCTGAGATAGTCGGCATAAAACGTCGGATCGACGGTCGCCGAGAGCCAGATAAAGCGGCACCGCGTGCGTTTGCCGAGTGCGAGACAAAGCTCCATTTCCGCCGACGTCTGGTGGATTTCGTCGACGACCAGCGTGTCATGCGCGGTGATGAGACCGTCCTGGAACCAGCGGCGCGCGATCCCGGTGGTCACGATAACGACGTTCCACGTGGGCGTTTCCGGCGTCGCCTCGCGCTCGCGATTCACGACGCCCACCTTGAGTGGCGCCGTGAGAATCGTTTCCGCCATGCTGCGAATCGCCAGCGTCTTTCCGGTGCCGGTGCCCGCCACGATGCCAAACCCCTGCCCTGAGCCGGCCAGCCGCCGAATGTCAGAGCCATGCTCTCGCTCGAGCAGCGTCTCGAGCTTGAGCCCGAGGGCTAGCTCGATCGTCTCGCAGGCCGCTCGCGTCGGCGCGATGACAATGACTCGTCCCGTGGGAGGCTCAGCAGCGAGGAAAGCCTGAGGATCTGGTGGGAGGAAATGGTCGCGGGAGATTCGCACACTGCAAGATAACCAGGCTCTAGGGGTCGCTCCGCGGAGGCGGCGTCATGACGGAGACGGCTGGCGGCGTCCCAGCGGCTTGGGTAGGAAAGACGCCGCCGGCCCGTTGCGATGCGGGGTGCACCCCGCCAGGACCAGGACGAGTCCCGTCGCAACGATCCGGCGATGTGGTCTCACTCATCCGTCCTACCAATGACGATGATAGCGTCGGGCATAGTACCGATGCGGCCGTACCACGACCACACGGGGCTCCCTGACGATGATCAGAGGCGCAGGGTGGTAGAAGCGATGGTAACGGTAGTAGTGGGGACGGTAGTACGGGCGACCGATTACAACCTGACCAAAGAAGTGGGGATCCCCGAAACTCAATGAGACTCCCACGCGGGCTTGGGCCTGAGCGACACCGGTCGCGAGTCCGAATAGCAATCCGACGATAATCAGTAAGCGTTTCATGGTTGGCTCCGTGATAGACGCCGCGACGGTCTAGGAAGACGCATGCCACGCCCCCCGGCTTCACAAGCTATTGTTCGATAAGGAGATACGGATCTGGTGCGACGAGGGGGTGTCCGCCGGCAGGTACAGCTGTCCGTTCAGTCTCCGAAGCTGATTCCGAGGTCTCGGGCGGTCGTGATCGTGTCGGAGTCGAGCGGCACCCGTCGCGGCGTGGCGATCGCCTCGGCGATGGGAACAGCAACGATGCGCGGTGGTTCGAGCGCAACCATCATCCCGAACTTCCCGTCTGCCACCAGCCGGACGGCCGCGGCCCCGAAGCGCAGCGCCAGCACTCGATCGAATGTCGTGGGACCGCCGCCTCGTTGGAGGTGACCGAGCACCAGCGAGCGCGTCTCCTTGCCCGTCATCTGCTCGATCGAGTGCGCCACCTTGTCGGCTATCCCGCCGAGGCGCTCGTGCGCGGGGTCGATGAGCGAAACCGAGCCGCCTTTGGGAACGGCGCCCTCGGCCACGACCACGATGCTGAAGTGCCGGCCCTCCGCCTCGCGGCGGCGGATCTTGTCGCAGACCTTGTTGATGTCGAAGGGAATCTCGGGAATCAGAATCACATCGGCCGATCCGGCGAGACCGGCGCTGAGCGCGATGAATCCGGCGTTCCGGCCCATCACTTCGACGACCATGACTCGTTCGTGGCTTTCGGCGGTCGAGTGCAGCTTGTCGATCGCGTCCGTGGCGGTCGCAACCGCGGTATCGAATCCGAACGTCGCGACCGTGCCGCCGACGTCGTTGTCGATCGTTTTCGGGACGCCGACGACGGGAAGGCCCTTCTTCCAGAGATCGAACGCGATGCCCAGCGTGCCCTCGCCACCAATCGCGATCAGCGCGTCGAGCCGATTCGCACGAAATGAGTCGAACAGCTCCTGGGTACGATCGCGCTCCTCCCAGGATCCGTCGGGCCGTTGCGTCCGCCACTTCAGGGGATTCCCGCGGCTCGACGTTCCGAGGATGGTGCCGCCGAGATGGGTGATGCCACGGACTTCGTTGGGGCCGAGCGGCATGAGCTCGGACTCTCCGAGCAGGCTGCCGAATCCGCGCCGGACCCCGAAGCACTCCCAGCCGCGGTGGACGGCGGTGAGCACGGCGGCGCGGATAACGGCGTTGAGGCCGGGGGCGTCGCCACCCCCGGTGGAGATAGCGATTCTCACTGCTTGCCGGAGACTGCCTCGCGGATCAGGCGCATCACCTCGCCGGGTTCGGCGTGGCGTTTAGCGGATTTCTTGGAGAACACACGCCGGCCGTCGAGATCGACTTCGAACACACCGCCGGAGGATTGAACCAGGCGAATCTCAGCGTGGGGGTACGTCTTGCGAATCTCGGCCGCCAGACCGGTGGCCCGTGGCTCGTAGTTTCAGATGACGCAGAATTCGATCGTGACGGTCATGGCGTGAACGATAGTCGCGCTTGACACACCGCGCCACGGCGCCGACCTTGCGCCACACGCTCATGCGGCCAGCGCTGATTGTCCGCTTCGCCGTTTCTCTCGCCGCACTCGCCAGCTTCGGTGCCGGGATCATCGCCTACACCAGTGGAAGAGTGCCGGCCGGCCCGAACCTGCCGCTCGCGGGAGCGTTGCTCGTCCTCATCGCCGCGATGACGAGACGCTACGGCATCGCGTTGCCAGGCAATGGCTTCTCCTCCTACGTCATCGGCGTGATGTTGTTCGCCATCCTCGACCGGGGATGGGCGTTTGTCGCGATCGTGGCCCCGTTCGCGATGCTCGTTGGTGACGTCCTGCTGCGCCGGCTGCCGCTGCGCGGAGCACTCGGCAATGCGGCGCATCTGACAGCGGGTTCGACGTTCGTCGGACTGATGTACGCACGCGTCGGCGGCGAGGCCGGTGCAGGCGCGCTGTCAGTGGAGAACCTCGCGCCCCTCGCACTCACTCTCGTGCTGCTGCCCATGATCGTAAACGGCACCTTCTATCTCGAGCTCGCCCTCGGGCAGACCATCGCATGGGTAGATGCGCGGCTCACGATGCGCTGGGAGTCGATCGTCTATCTGGTGTCCGCCGCGCTCGCCATCGCGTGGCTCGGACTCCTGCATGCGACCATTCCAATCAGTCCGCGCCTGTTTCTCGCTGTTGCGCTCGCGCTCACGACCGCGGGCAGCCTGTACGTGCTGCGCCTTGGCGTGCGGGCCGACGAGTTGAATCTGATCCAGCGACTTGCACAGGTGATCGCCGCGGAGCTGACCCTGAGCCGCAGCTTTGAGCGCGTGCAGGAGCTCACGCGCCAGCTCGTGCCTTGGGAGCACATGGGCTTTGCCCGCTACGATCCGCGGACCCGCGAAATGGAGCTCGTCGCCGATACTGCCGCCCAGCAAGGCACCATGTTCCGCTTCGATGCGGACGCCGGGCTCACCGGGGAGGCGCTCCGCCTGCGACGAGCCGTGGTTGCGCATGGGCTGGCGAGAGACCAGGTCATCCTACCCGGTGCCGAGACTCCGGGATCGGAAATGCTCGTGCCGTTGTATCACGGCGGCAACCTGGTTGGCTTGTGGAGTGTACGGCACTCGGATCCCGCCATGTATCGCGAGTCGGATGGCGACCTGCTGGAACTGCTCGCTCCCCAGCTCGCGCTCATGGTCGCGATCGACGGCTCGCTGCGACCGGTGTCGGGTGCCTCCGATCAAACGACGCAGTACATCCAGACGCTCACGGCGACGGCCGAGGAGATCCACGCGTCGAGCCAGGAGGTCGCGGCCTCCGCTCAGCGCGCCAGTCAGGGGGCGGGGCAGGCAGCTTCGCTCGTGAGCACCGCGGCGCGCGAGGCGGGACAGCTCAAGGACAGCGCGACACAGCTTGCCGCGGCAGGCGATCACACCCGCGAGGCGGGCGCGCAAATGGAAAAGATCGCGAATCGAGTCCGCACGGGCACCCAGGACGCCGTACGCCAGCTGACCGACCTCGGCGCCACTACAGAGGAAAGCGCGGCGGAAGTGGACCGCCTCCGCGAAGTGGCGGCCCAGGTCGAGAAATTCTCAGAGACGATCGGTTTCGTGGCGAACCAGACGAACCTCCTCGCCCTCAACGCCACGATTGAAGCGGCGCGCGCCGGTGTTCACGGACGCGGCTTCGCCGTCGTGGCAGACGAAGTTCACAAGCTTGCCGAAGCGAGCGGCCGCGAAGCGCGCAACGTCGGCAAGTCGGTACAGGACACGCGTCGCGCGCTGGACCGCGCCGCACAGCTCATCGAGCGCATCCGCGGCGACCTCGGCCAGGTCGTCCAGAACTCCGCCGCGTGGGTACAAGACCTCGACCGCATCGCCGACGCGGCGCTGGAGACGGCGCGCGCCGGCAAGCAGGTCGCCGAGATCGGCCGCCACAGCGCCGGGCTCGCGACGAAAATCACCGAGACGCTGGAGCGGGCTCGCGGCGGCGCGCACACCTCCACGCAGGAAACCGAAGCGGTCGCCGCCGCGGCCGCCGAGCAGCTCCGAGCGATCCAAGATCTCGCCCATGGCGCCACCCAGCTGTCCGCCCTTGCCGAGCAGTTGTCGCAAGCCGTCCGATTCATTCGCGGGGGCAACGGTCATCCATAAGCTGTACCTCGCGGCCCTGACCGTCGTCGTCGCGACGGGCGCCGGCTGCGGGAACGACACCTCGAGCAGCACGCCCTCGGCGGCGATCGATTACGTCGCCGGCGCGATCGAGCCGTTTATCTCTCGCGGCGAGCCGATGGCGATCGAAGGATTTGGCTTCGGCACCGACCGCGGTACCGTTCGGTTCACGCGCATCGGCGGCGGGTTTGTCGAAGGGATCGTCGCCGATTCCGAGTGGACGCCATTCGCGATCACCACCGTGGTTCCAGACTCCGCGGCCCTCGGGCGCGAGGCACTCGACGTCATTACCGCGGCTGGAACGGAGCTTGTCGCCACGCTCCACGTTCTGCCCCGACCATCCTTCGATCCCGCCACACTGACGTGGGTCGCGCGCGAGGCTTACCCCGGCGCACCATCCGGCATCGCGGTCACCGCGGCCACATTCCCGAGCGGCAGCGGTCTGCGAACGACGCTCTACGCGGCGGGCGGCGCCGAGCCGCCGCTGATGACAGCTGATTCCGGCGTCTATCTCGCGCGGGTCATCGACGGTGGGGCGGGTGCCATCGAACCCTGGACGCGCCAGCCCGACACGTCCGATCAGACGCGCAGCCGGGTGCTTCCCGCCCCCCGCGCGTTCGCCGCGGCGACCGTCGCCACACCGTACAACTCACGGTTTCCAGGAGTCGCGATGTACGTGATTGGCGGCATCGACCGGTCCGGTGTCGCGCAGGCATCCGTGCTCGGCGCCAGCGTGACCCCCGACAGTGTGAGCGCGCGATTTGTGTTTCTCGAGCCGTTGCCCGCACCCCGCGCGGGCGCGATCGCGGTCGTTCGGCGCGGCCGGGTTTACGTCATCGGCGGGACCGACGCGGCGGGGATTCCGCAAACGAGCGTCTTTGTTGGCCGAATTGGTACGGAAGGACACATCGACGGGTGGTACGTCGCGCCCTCGTTGCCGGGCGCGCGGGCCTACGGCGGGGGGGTGGCCCGTGACGGCTGGGTGGTCGCGCTGGGGGGAGTCGCCGACAGTGTGCCCCTAGGAGGCGGCACGGATGCTGGAACATCCAGGCTTGTGACGGGGGATACAGCGGCGGTGAGCCCGCTATCAGGATTCTTCACAGGTGCTTGGGGGACCGCCGGCAACGTCCTCCCCGACGGCCGCTCTCAGTTTGCGTTACTCGACCTTGGTCCTACGGCCCTGGCAGTCGGCGGGATGTATGCCGGCGCTTCGAGCAACGCTGCCGAGACGATCGCGGCGACGGTCACCGATAGTGCGCTTGGTCCGTTCGCGGGCCCGGTGGGTACGAACCGGATTTCCGATCTGCAGTGCCTGACGGCAAACGCGGGCACCTTGATCGGCCCGGCGGGAGTCAGCTGGCGGGAGACGGATGGAACGACCCGCGGGCTGGTGGTCGGTGGGCTCGATTTGACCACTCAGACCAGCCGCGGCTGCGCGTGGGGTTTCTGAACGAGACGCCGATTATTAAAGTGGATCGCCGCCAACCACGGAGAGAGATATGCGCCCCCGAACGATTCTGCTCGTGCTCTGCCTCCTTCTCCTTCCCACTCTTTGCGCAGCCCAGCACAGCCATCAGTTCGAATTCGGAGCGTTTGGATCGTTCACCCGCTACGATCGGGCGTTCATGCTCGACAACCAGATCGGTGGCGGTGGCCGGTTGGGCTATTTCTTCAACCCGACGGTGGGCTTTGAGTTCGACGTCGGATACCAGCAGCCATCGTCCGTGTCAGGCGGCGGCCCTGCGACGCTGAGCCTTGGCGGCGGCAGCGTCGTTTTCAACTTCGGCAGTAACAAAAACCTGTTCTATGTCCTGGGTGGGTACTCCCGCCTGAGCTTCACGGACAACGCCGCATACACCTTCGATGACAACGCTGTTCATGGCGGCATTGGCGACAGGATCTTCTTGAATGAACGGACGGCGCTCCGCCTCGAAGGCCGCGCCCTCTATGCCCCCAACACGAACCATACCGGCGGCGGCTGGGCCGGTCACATAGTTGCATCTGCCGGCCTCGCGATTTTCACCGGACCGAGCCCCTTCCACGACGCGGATGGCGATGCCGTGGACGACAAGAAAGACACCTGCCCCAATACACCTGCCGGCGCCACGGTGGACGCGAAGGGATGTCCGAGTGACGCCGATAAGGACGGCGTCTACAACGGCATCGACGCCTGCCCCAATACCGTCGAGGGCGCAGAAGTCGACGCGCGCGGATGCCCCAAGGATTCGGACAGCGATGGTGTCTATGACGGCATCGACAAGTGCCCGGGCACGTCGACCGCCGGAGGCGTTCATGTCGACGCGGCTGGCTGTCCGATCGACAGCGATCACGATGGCGTCCCGGATGGCCTCGACAAGTGTCCCGCAACTCCAGCGGGCATCGAAGTCGATGCGGTCGGTTGCCAGCGCGTCATCGACAGCGACGGCGACGGCGTAGACGATAGAAAAGACAAATGCCCCGGTACGGCTGCGGGAACGCGAGTCGACTCGGCGGGCTGCCCGATTCTGTTCCCGGAGGCCAAGACGGCGGTGGTGCTGCGCGGTGTGACGTTCGAGCCGGGCCGCTCCACGCTCAAACCGGATTCCTATACGATTCTCGATCTCGTCGCGACGTCGCTGCTCGGCAATCCCGACATCAGGATCGAGATCGCCGGTCACACGGATAACACGGGATCGGTGGCCACTAACACGCGCCTGTCCCAGGCTCGCGCGGACGCTGTGCGCACCTATCTGGCGAGCAAGGGCGTGACGCCCGATCGCATGGTCGCGAGGGGCTACGGCCCGACGCAGCCGATCGCGCCGAACACAACCACGGACGGCCGTGCGTTAAACCGCCGCGTCGAGCTACGGAAGCTCAACTGAGCTGGAGGAAGGACTTGTGAGGCAACTTGCGGCCGTACTGCTGACAGTCGCCCTGGCCTGTTCCGTCATCTCACCCGTAGCGGCGCAGAACCAGCGCCGCTACGAGGTGGGGTTGTTCGGGTCGTACACGAAATACGACAACGCCTTCACCGGCCTGGGCAACGAACCCGGGGGCGGCGCGCGGTTCGCATACGCCTTGAACTCCAAGGTCAGTCTCGAAGTCGAAGCCGTGTTCCAGCAACCCGTGACGGGCCTGACGTCAGGCGAGCTTTCTCCGATCATCGGGGCGGCGAGTGTCATCGCCTATCCGTTCAACAAAGACCGGATGTCGCTCTACGTCCTGGGCGGGTACTCACGACTCGATTTCGGCAATGCGGCTCCGTACGACTTCACGGATGGCGGTTTCCACGCGGGAGCCGGAGCCAAATTCTTCATCAGCTCACGCATGGCCCTGCGGCTTGAAGGACGGGGCATCTACACATCCCAGACAAAGAGCACGTTTGCCACGGGAGCCGTGACCCACATCGTGGGATCGGCCGGGCTGTCGTTCTTCCAGTCGGGCGGCGGCGCTCCATCGGCCGACGAGGACCACGACGGCGTCTCGGACAAGAAAGACGCCTGCCCCGGCACACCGGCTGGCGCGAAGGTCGACAGCAAAGGCTGCCCGGTCGACGATGACAAAGACGGCGTCGTGAACGGTATTGATGCCTGCCCTAACACACCCGCCGGAGCGACGGTCGATGCCAGAGGCTGCCCGCACGACTCCGACGGCGACAAGGTGTTCGACGGCATCGATCAATGCCCCGACACGCCGCCCGGTGTCGCGGTCGACGCGAAGGGTTGCCCGCCTGATTCCGATAGCGACGGCGTGAACGACGGCCTCGACAAGTGTCCGAACACGCCGGTGGGCGCCACCGTCGATGCGACAGGATGCCCGATCGATTCCGACCATGACAACGTCTGGGACGGCCTCGACAAGTGTCCCGATACGCCGGCCGGTGCGGTGGTGGATGCGACCGGCTGCCCCGCCGACTCGGACGGCGATAGGGTGCCCGATGGCGTCGATCGCTGCCCGGACACGCCTCCGAACACACCGGTCGACTCCTACGGCTGCCCGGCCGACACGGATCATGATGGCGTGGGCGACGGCTTCGACAAGTGCCCGAATACGCCGCCCGGAACCCGGGTGGATGAGAACGGTTGCCCGATCGCCAAGGACACCGACGGCGACGGCGTGATCGACCCCGACGACCGCTGTCCCAATACACCGAAGGGCTCACGCGTTGACGAGCACGGCTGCCTCGTGCTGTTCGAGACGGTCGCGCCCGCGGTTGGCGGCGCGGCTGCGGCGACACCGCCGCGTCCGACGCTCATTCTCACCGGAGTCAATTTCGAAACCGGACGCTCGGTCCTGACGGCATCGTCGTACGCCGCGCTCGATCAGGTGGCGGGATCACTCGTGGCGAATCCGGAAATTCGCATCGAGATTGCCGGCTACACCGATTCCGTCGGAACCCCCCGCTTTAATCTGGGCCTGTCCATGGGGCGCGCGGCTGCGGTACGCGCGTACCTGGCACGCAAAGGCGTGAGCCCGTATCGGATGCGGGCGCAGGGCTACGGGGCGTCAGGATACATCGCCCCCAATAACACGCCACAGGGACGGGCGCAGAACCGGCGCGTCGAGCTGCACAAGCTGAACTAGACGCCAAACTACTGAAGGCTTGCGAGGGCCGGGACAAGCGGATTGTTTCGGCCCTCTGTATTTTTGCACGCCACCGCTCCGATCGAGGCATGTATGGGTTTGAAACATGCTTTTTCCCTCGGCGCCCTCCTGATTCCCCAGCTGCTCCAGGGCCAACAAGGGCGTTCCTGGCAATCCACGGACTACTATCGGCTGACGGTCGTCAGCAACCCGCAGCTCGCACCCGACGGTCGCCGCGTCGCGTTCGTCGTGACGACCGTGGTCGAGGACAAGGACCGGCGCCACACTGAGATCTGGCTCTCGCCGAGCGACGGCTCGGCGGCGCCGTTCCGCTATACCAGCCCCTCCACGGAGGCGTCGAGCCCCACCTGGTCGCCGGACGGCTCACTGCTCGCTTTCTCGAGCAAGCGCGAAGGCTCTGACGACGACGTGTGGTTCCTGCGCACTGCCGCGCCCGGCGGCGAGGCGTTCCAGATCAAGGGCGTGCATGCGCTGCCCGCGTTCTCGCGCGATGGCAAGTGGCTGCTCTACGAGTGGCGTGGGGAGGAGCCTGACAGCACCAAGAAGGAAACAGAGCGTACCCGCGTGTCCCCGGCCGCCATCACCCGGGGGGCCGACCCCAAGCGATTCGACGGCCGCGTGTACACGTCGCTTCCGATTGTTGCCGATGAGCGCGGTTACCTCGCGCCGCGCGAGACGCGACGTCCCAGCCATCTCTACCTCGTCCCCCGCGACGGCGGCACGCCGCGACAGCTGACGAGCGGCGAGCTGAGTCAGAGCGCGCCGGCGTGGTCACCCGACGGGCGCACAATCGCGTTCGTGCAGGATTCGACGGAGAAGTCTGAGGTGCGGGAGGAAGGTCAGCCTTCCATCTATCTGCTGAGCGTCGCGGACAGCACGATTCGCGCGCTGCCTACGGGGTTCCCTGAAAGCTCGGATCCCGCGTGGTCACCCGACGGCAAAACGATCGCGTTCGGATGCTCCAAGGGTCGGGGACTGGAGAATGACGCCTGCATCATCCCGGCAACTGGCGGCGCCTCCCGCAATCTCACTGCGGACTGGAATCTCGACCCGAGCGCGCCGACGTGGTCGGCGGACGGGAAGACGATCTACTTCAACGCTGAGACGAGCGGCAACGTGCATCTATTTGCCGTGGCCGCGAGTGGCGGTCCGGTTCGCCAGGTGACGACCGGAGAGCGGCAACTGCGGGGCTTCACGATCAGCGCGGACGGCCGGTCTCTCGCGTACACGTCGAGCGACATCACGCACGGAACGGAGCTCTACGTCGCCCCGTTCGGGGGCAGCAAAGGGGGCGGAGGAGGCGCCGAGCGCCGGCTCACGTCCTTCAATGATTCGCTCGTCAAGCAGGTCGCCGTCATACCCGCCGACACGTTCTGGTTCAACGGCGTCGACGGATTGAAAATCGAAGGCTGGCTGATGAAGCCCTATGGCTACCAACCGGGCAAGCGCTATCCGCTGGTCCTCTCGATTCACGGGGGGCCGCATTCGAACTACGGCAACGTGCTCTTCCCCGAGTTCCAGATGCTGGCGGGTCAGGGCTACTGGCTGCTGTTCACCAATCCGCGCGGCTCGAGTGGCTACGGACACGATTTCACCTTCTCGACGCGCGGCCGCTGGGGCATGGAGGATTATCAGGACTTGATGCAGGCCGTGGACGTCGCGATCGCCCGTACGAAAGGCGGCGTGGACACGACCCGGATGGCGGTGCTGGGCGGCTCCTACGGCGGATTCATGACGAACTGGGTGGTGGGACACACTGGCCGCTTCCGCGCGGCCGAGACCGATCGCTCGATCTTCAACTGGTACTCCTGGTACGGTTCCTCGGATGCGCAGGGGCTGACCGACTACGAGTTCAACGGCGCACCGTGGGAAAGCGACTCATTGTACCGCGTGCTCTCGCCGATGGCGTACGCGAACAACATGCGCACGCCGATGCTGATCGTGCATTCCGAAGACGACAAGCGCACGCCGATTACCGACGGGGAGCAGTTGTTCATGTCGCTCCGCAAGCGCGGGATTCCCGCGGAGTTCGTGCGCTATCCGCGCTCCTACCACGGCTTGTCGCGCACCGGCCCGCCGTGGCTGCTCGTAGATCGGTTGGAGCGCATTCGCACCTGGTTCGCGCATTGGATCGGGACCGGTGACGCGCCGCCCGCGGCGGCGGCCGGCCTGCGTTGACACTGCGTCGTAGCGTCTGGGTGGCGCTCGCGGCCGTGACGTTGGCTGCCGGGGCGCCGCTGCACGCCCAGCAGCCACGGCCCAAGTCGACCCGTCGCCCGGCGACGCCACCTCCCCCTCCTCCGGCGGCCGCTCGCAAGGCTCCCGCGCCACCCGTCATTCCGACGCCACGCTCAGTCCTCGGCTTCGATCCGGGGGATGACCGGAAGCTCGTGGAATGGCCGGTGTTAGTGCGCTATTTCGAGGCTTTGGCGAAGGCGAGCGATCGCGTCGACCTCCGCGAGCTCGGCAAGACGACCCTCGGCGCGCCCTTCATCGCGCTCGTGATCTCGAGCCCCGCGAACCTCAAGCGGCTCGACTACTACCGCTTGAACAACGCGTCGCTCGCCGATCCCCGCGGCTTCCGTACCGCTCGCGCGGCTCGCGAGGCAGTGCACAATGGCAAGACCATCGTCCTGATCACCTCGAGCATCCACTCGACCGAAGTCGGCGGGCACCTGACGCCGGTGGCACTCGCGTATCGGCTCGCCACCGACACGAGCGCCGAGACGCGCGAGATCCTGGACAATGTGATCCTGTGGCTCGTGCCGTCGCAGAATCCCGATGGCGTCACAATCGTGGCGAAGTGGTACAACCGTACGCTCGGGACCGCTGCCGAGGGAACGTCGCCGCCCGAGCTGTACCACTACTACACCGGCCACGACAACAACCGCGACTGGTACGCCTTTACCCAGGTGGAGACGCGGCTCACCGTGGATTCGCTGTACAACGTGTGGCATCCCCAGATCGTGCACGACATTCACCAGATGGGTTCAGAGGGCGCGCGTCTGTTTCTGCCGCCCTATCTCGACCCGGTCGAGCCGAACATCGATCCCCTGTTGATCGATGGGGTCAACGCGTTGGGCAGCGATATGGCGTGGGAGCTCGCGTCACAGGGGAAGACCGGTATCTCGATCAACTCGACGTACGATGCCTGGACGCCGGCGCGGGCCTATCAGCATTACCACGGCGCGGTACGCATTCTGTCGGAGACGGCGAGCGCGGATCTCGCGTCGCCGGTGGACATTCCCTTCGATCGTCTCGAGGCGCGCTCGCGCGGCTACAACCCGCGCGAGCGCTCGTGGAACTTCACCAATCCGTGGCGCGGCGGCCGCTGGACGATCCGCGACATCGTCTCGTATCAGACCGAAGGCGCCTACGCGTTGCTGGTCCATGCCGCCAAGCAGCGGGAGCGTTGGCTCTCGAGCTTCCTCACCGTCGAGCAGCGCGCCGCGCGCGGCTGGCGCGAGTGGCCGTACGCATACGTCATCCCCGCGCGCCAGGACTCGGTGGCGCTCAGCGCGCTGCTCGGCATCCTGCGCCGCGGCGGCGTCGAAATCCGCACCGCGCTGCAGAGCTTCACGCTGCAGGGTCAACGTCACTCCGCCGGCAGCTACGTCATCGTGATGCGGCAGCCGTATGCGTCCTTCGCCAAGACGTTGCTCGAGGTGCAGCACTATCCCGACCGCCGGCTGTACCCGGGTGGCCCGCCGGAGCGGCCCTACGACGTCACGGCGCACACCCTCCCGCTGCTGATGGGTGTCACGGCGATCGCGGCGAATGATTCGCTGCGCGTGCCCTTATCAGGCACCATTACCCCTCGCGTGGTGACGCCGCCACCACGCTTCGTCGCCGATACTCCGCGGATTGGCCTCTACAGATCCTACGACGCGGCGATCGACGAGGGTTGGACGCGTTGGGTCTTCGACAACTGGAAAGTGCCGTACACCTCCATCGTCGATTCCACGGTCAGAGCAGGAAAGTTGAAGGACCGCTTCGACGTCATCATCCTGCCGGACCAATCGCCACGGGACATTCTGGATGGCCTCCCGGCGCGCTATCCGGCTCCGTATGCTGGCGGATTGGGGTCTGAAGGCAGCGACGCGCTGCGGCAGTTTGTCGATGCCGGCGGCACGCTCATCGCCCTCAACGACGCGAGCCGCTTCGCGATTCAGGCGCTACTGCTGCCGGTGCGCAACGTGCTCGAGGCGGGGAGCGACGAAGACTTTTACGCCCCTGGATCGATTTTCCGGCTCCAGCTCGACACCACGCAGGCAATCGCGCGCGGTTTGCCGCGCGAAACGATCGGGTGGTTCCAGGGAAGCCCGGCCTTCGAGGTGCTCGATTCGACCGCAGCGCGGGTGGTGGGACGCTGGCCGCAGGACCCCGACAAGGTCCTGTTGTCGGGCTGGGTCCTGCACCCCGAGCGGGTGGCCGGGAAAGCCGCTATCGTCGAGGTGCAGGAAGGAACAGGACGAGTCATCCTGTTCGGAATGCGACCGCAGTACCGGGGGCAGAGCATCGTCACTTACCCATTGTTGTTCAATAGCTTACGGGCCGAATGGTGACGCAATCCCTTGCCGCGTTCGGGGCCGGTTTCTTATGTTGGTGGCCCCTATGAGGTTCGCTGGCCAAGTAGCCGTCATCTTGCTCGGGGCCGCGACTGTCAGTCGCGGCCTTTTTGCGCAGCAGCTGCCTGCTTCGCCCGACAGCATGCGGCTGCGTGGCGTCGAGCTGCGCTACGTCCTCCCGGAGCCGCTGTTCGACAACGGTCCTGCCGCCGAGCCGATCAAAGCGCTGTACGTCAATGCATGGGCATTCGGCGGGAGCAAGCTCGCGCAGCTCGTCAGTCTCGCCGATTCCACCGAAATCAACGCCTTCGTCGTCGACGTGAAGGACGATACCGGCTGCCTGCTCTATCCCTCGGACGTGAAAGTCGCGCAGGACATCGGCGCGACGAAGTGCGTGCGGACGCGCGACGTCCAGTCGAAGCTCGATACCCTGCATGCGCACGACATCTATGCCATCGCGCGCATCGTGGTCGCGAAGGATCCTCTGCTCGCCCAGAACAAGGCGAAGTGGTCGGTGCAACACCGCGACGGTGGCCTGTGGCACGACCGCATCGGCATGGCGTGGGTAGATGCGTATAACGATTCCGTCTGGATTTACGCCGCGCAGCTCGCCGCAGAAGCGATCCGGCTCGGCTTCAACGAGGTGCAGTTCGACTACGTGCGTTTCCCCGACGAGCCCAAGGAGGCGATGGCGCAGGCTATCTTCGCGGCGCGCAAACCCGGCGAGACACAACGCGCCGGCGTCCAGGCGGGAATCGCGATTCTCGCGAAACGCCTGCAGCCGCTCGGCGTGCCGGTCACGTTCGACATCTTCGGTCTGACCGCATCGGCGACCGGCGATCTTGGCATCGGACAGGTGTGGGAAGACTTCATCACCGTTGCGGACGTCGTTCTGCCGATGGTGTATCCCAGCCATTACTATCGCGGCAGCTACGGGCTGGCGTGGCCGAACGGCGAGCCATACCGAGTCGTTCGCAATGCTCTCAGCGAAGCGATAGAGCGGTCGCGTCCCTACGCCAAAGCCGCGACCATTCGTCCCTATCTGCAGGCCTTCACGCTGGGACGCCGCAAGCCGCGTTATACGCCGCATGAGATTCGCGAGCAGATACGCGCGGCCGAGGAATTGGGAATCAAGACGTGGGTATTGTGGAATCCGCGCAGCGTGTACCAGCGTGACTCGCTCCGGCCCTATCGCAACACGGCCCTGACGGTTCCCGGCGGGGCTCAGTAGTACCATATTTCCGGCCCATGAAAAAGAATTGGATTCTTCTCCTGGCGCTCGCCGGGGCCGCCGTCGCGTGCTCTGACAGCAGCGGGGTGGACCCGGACCTCGTGAGCGGTCCGGAGCTGCATGCCGTGCGCACCGCCCTCGACTCCGCATTCCTGCACGACACGACATTGGACGCGTCGTTTACCGGCGACTCGGGGCTCTATGCCCTGATGTCCGCCCTCGTCTTCCCGTTCATCGATCGCGCATCGTACATCGTTGCAGGCGGCGATACCACACGGCTCGTCGGCATCGAGTTCGATATCGATGCCACCCAGGGCGGCGTGCACATCACGAGCAATCTGACCGCGATTCTGGCCTGGAACGGCTACGATTCGACGACGAGTACGGTCGACACAGTCTTCTTTGTGCTCGGATCGGGCCGCGCGCCCCCCGCCGTCAGCGATTCCCTGTGGAATCAGTTCACGCTCGAGACCGCCGGAACCGGCACGGGATTCGTGATCCATCAGATCGCCAACGGCACGGTGACAAAATCACAATCGACCGGCGGGCATCTGCGCACGACCGAGAGTCACTACGGCAGCGGCAACACGCTCGGCGGTGGAGGGACGACACTCACCATTTATAAGGGCGGGCTGAGCGGTCAGTTCACGATCGATGCGGCGTGGGGGGATTCCTTCAAGGACTTTGGCGGATCGGCGCACGCCGTGAAGGAGAAGATCCGCGGCAGCCTATGACGACGAGTTCTGTAACACCATTCCCGGCTCCCAGGCGGTTATGTAGCCGGCGATGGCCGAGGCAGCCACGGTGTACGGATTCGCGAGGTAGAGCTGCCCGGGCCCCGAACGGCCAGGGAAGTTGCGGTTGATCGCGCTGATCGTCACTTCCTCCCGGGTTTTGGAGACGCCGGGCCCCGCATTGATACACGCCCCGCACGAAGGCTCGAGGAAGGTCGCGCCTACCTCCTGGAAGACGTCCAGGTAGCCGCGCTCTTCGCAGTAGCGCTTTACGTCCTGCGATCCGCACTGAATGAAGAAGCGCACCCACGGCGCCACGCGCTCCCCGCGGCTCGCCGCCTCGGCGAGGACGCGCGCGTACATGTCCATGTCCTCTTTCTTGCCGGCCGTGCATGACCCCGCATAGGCGATGTCGACCTTGATCCGCTGCGCCACATCGTCGATGTGGAGACCGTTTCCGGGATCGCCGGGAAGCGCGATCATCGGGCGTATGCCGGCCGCGTCGATCTCGATCACCTCGCAGTACTCCGCGTCCGGGTCGCTCGCTAGACCAGCGCAGAGCCGCTCCGCGTCCCTGCGCGACAGCTTGCGATAATCCATCAGGTAGTCGACGGTCTTGTCGTCCGGCGCCACGTAGCCCGTGAAACCGCCGACTTCCGCCGTCATGTTCGTCATTGTGGCCCGCTCGTCGACGGACAGCGCCTCGACTGCATCGCCACAGTACTCCACCAGTTTCCCAATAGCCTTGCCCGTTTTCACATAGGGGTGCCGCAGGACTTCGAGCATGAAGTCCTTGGCCGTGACGTTGTCGGGCTTGCGGCCGCGGATCACGACTTGGACGGTTTCGGGGACCTGCAGGCGCACGTCCTTCGTGATCCACGAATTGAAGATCGCCGTCGTTCCGACACCGAACGCGATGCAGCCGACCGCACCGGCATGCGGCGTGTGCGAATCGGAGCCGATGATGACCTGCCCCGGCAGAGCGTGCGCTTCCAGAATTTTGGAGTGACAGATCGCCTCGGATCCGTGGTGCCCGAGCCGCAACTCGCCGTACAGCTTGATGCCCTGCGCCGTGGCGAACTCGCGCTGCTTCTTCTCGAGCTGGAGGGCGACGTCGAGCAGGCCTTCCTTCACGCGCTCGGGAGTCATCGCCTCGGGCAGGAAGGTGAGGTGATCGCGGAACATCAGGATCGAGCCGGGATCGTTGACCTTCGCGTCTTTACCCACGAGCTGCTCGAAAAAGATTGCCGCCATCGGCGTCACGTACTCATGGCTGAATCGGATGTCGGTCAGAACGAATCCTTCGTCACCGGGCTTCACCGCCGGAACGCCAATCTTGCCCTTCGCGGGATCGACGACCCAGCGCCGCGCCAGGATTTTTTCTCCCAGCGTCATCGGCCGCTGGGCCGTCTGGGGAGGATGCAGCACGACCTGCCCTTTGAGCCGTGCCATGTTGTAGTTGAACAGTCCACCGTGTTCGATAATGCCCCGCGTGATCTCACCCTCGCCGGCGGTGAACACCGCGAGCGGAATGCTTTCACCGCGACGGACCTTGTCCAGAATCGAGAAGTCGGTGGTCGTGAGAACCCCGAGGTTCTGGCAATTCTCGCGGTAGATCCGCTCGATGCTCTCGGCCACGACCAGCTTGATGCCGGCGCACATCTCCGCGTACGGAGACTGCTCGCGCGATGAGCCTTTGCCGCGGCGCTTGCCGCTGACGGACGCCACGAAGCCGCCGCGCTTCACGGAGCCGCGCGTGATCGGGAATTCCTCTCTGCACTTCAGGCCGAGGTACGGGAATTCGCCGAGCGTTTCGTCGTAGTAGTAACAGATGTATGCGGGAGTGATTTCATCGGTGGAGATGTCGTCGCGCAGCTTGTTGGCCTCCCCCGGTGACCAGGCTGGATCCTTCCCCGCCAACTGGTCGCGCACAAAGCCGGGGTCCTCCGTCAGAAAGAGGATCCGCCCTTCCAGCCGCACATTTGGCTCGCGCATGTGCGAAGTATCACCCCTTGCCTGGAGGTGATCAAGCCGATTTTCTTGGAGGCTCATGCTCTGGCCCGCGCTTTTCCTGTTCCAGGCGACGTTCCAAAGCCCGCGCCTGATGGAGAGCTCCGGCGTCGCGGTCAGTCGTGAACACACCGGTGTGCTCTGGACCCACAATGATTCGGGCGACGGCCCCTATCTGTACGCGACCGACCTGAGAGGCGCCGATCGCGGTTTTCTGCTCGTCTCGGGCGCCGACGCATTCGATTGGGAAGACATCGCGCTGGGTGTCTGCCCCGCTCCGCTCCGCTCCACCGCATGCATCTACATCGCGGATACGGGTGACAACTTGGAAATCAGGCCCTTCGTCACCCTCTACGCGCTGCCAGAACCCGTACCGCCCCAGGGCCCGGGCGACACGCTGGGCACGACCAGCGCGCCGGTCATCCTGCGAGTCAGTTATCCGGACGGACCGCACGACGTCGAGGCGATTTATGTCTCGCCGCGCGATACCGCGACATACCTCGTCAGTAAGGGTCGCGGTGGATCGGTCAAGGTCTACCGCGTCGGCAGCAAAGAGTGGAGCGCCGCGAAGCCGTCGGAGACCATCGTCGCGACCGTCGTACAAACGCTCGACATCCGGCCCAATCCGGAGGCAGGACGTTTGATAACGGGCGCCGCGGTAAGGCAGGACGGCCGGATCGTCGCGCTGCGGACATATGGCGAGATCTATCTCTTCTATCCCGGTGTCGGTGGGCGGCTCACCCCGGCTCGCGAGCGGCCCTGCAACATCGCGGGGCTGGAAATCGGCGGTGAAGCGATCGACTTCCTCAATGACACGACGTTCGTCATGACGAGCGAGGCCGGCAGGCGGCATCCGGGTACTATCGACACCGTCGTCTGTCACCCTTAAGCGGAGAAATGCAGGCAATGGCGATCAAACGGTGGAATGCTGTCGTGATGCTGGCACTCCTAGCCGCGCCCGGATCGGCGCAGCAACCGGTCCCTGTCGATACCGCGGCAATAGATGCACACCTGCGGTTTCTCGCGAGCGATCTGCTCGAGGGTCGCGCGCCGGCGACGCGCGGGGGCCAGCTCGCCACGGCGTACATCGCCGCCTGGTTCCAGGCGCTCGGACTCGAACCCGCCGGCGCCAACGGCTCGTACTTCCAGCCCGTCGCATTGGTGGGGATGACTCCCCAGCCCACGCTCGGCTGGGGCAAGCCAGGGACTCCTACCGACACCCTCGCTTACCGCGATCAGTTCGTCGCCTGGGCGGAGCGGCCCGAGGCGGACATTGCGGCTGATGGCGAAGTGGTGTTCGTCGGATACGGAATCCGCGCGCCCGAATGGCAATGGGACGATTACAAGGGAACGGATCTGCACGGCAAAGTGCTGCTGATGCTCGTCAACGATCCGGGGCTCGTCGACTCCACCGTGTTCCTCGGGAAGATTCTCACCTACTACGGGCGCTGGACCTATAAGCTCGAAGAAGCCGCACGGCAGGGGGCGGCCGGCGCGATTCTCGTGCATACAACCGAGAGCGCGACGTATCCGTGGGAAGTCGTCCGCGGCTCGTGGTCAGTCGAGCAATTCAAGCTCGACCAGCCACGCTCGCCAAGCATCGCCTTTGCGGGGTGGGTGACCGAAGGCAGCGCGCGCGACGCTCTCGCGCGGGCCGGGTTGAATCTCGACTCGCTGACCCGGGTCGCCGCGCGGCGCGATTTCCGGCCGGTCCCAACCGGCATTCAGGCTGCGGTGCGCGTACACAGCGCCCTGCGACACGTGCAGTCCGAGAATGTTGCAGCCCGCCTGCCCGGGCGGGACAAGCAGCTCGCGGCCGAGGCCGTACTCATCACGGCGCACTGGGATCACAAAGGAATCGGCCCCGTTGTGAAAGGCGACTCGATTTACAACGGCGCCGAAGACAACGCGTCGGGCATCGCGGCAATGCTCGGTGTGGCTGAAGCGCTCACGCACCTGCCACGCACTGCGCGCTCGATCATGTTGGTCGCGACCACTGCCGAAGAGAGCGGCTTGCTCGGAAGCGAGGCATACGTGCAGCGGCCGCTCCTGCCGCTCGCGCGGACGGCGGCGGTCCTCAATCTCGACGTGACCAACGTGCGCGGCGCCACGCGTGACATCGGTGGGCGCGGTGGGGATCGCTCGACCTTGGGTCCGGTGTTCGCGGCAGCCGCCCGAGCGGAGTCGCTTACGGTCGACTCAGAACCGGATCTCCGGGGCGCCTTCTTTCGCTCGGATCATTTTCCATTCGCGCGCGCCGGCGTGCCGGCGCTCTCGATATTTGCCGGAGACAACTTCGTAGGACGTCCGAAGGGTTGGGGGACGGAACAGGAAAACATTTACAACGCGCAGCGCTACCATCAGCCGAGCGATGAGTATCAAGCGTCGTTCCGCTACGACGGCATGGCGCAGGAGGTTCGAGTCACGGTGCGGACGGCGCAGGCCGTCGCCAACAACCGGACGCTGCCCACGTGGCTGCCGTCGTCGGAATTCCAGCGACCGCAGCCGTGAACATGCAGACAATTGCACCCCGGAACCGGTTTCGGAACATCTTGTAGATCAAAGGGTTAATTGGTGGCATTTGCCTATTGGGCGGGGGACGGATAGTTTGCCCCCGCTTTTTCGGGCGTGTGACACCAGCTGTCCCGACCTCCTACCTCCGGAGCGGCGTTGGAGATTCCCTCCACGCATACGGTGCCTCTGTCGTGGTTGTACGAGGCGGCCAGTCCTCCAATTCAGTATCGGATCCTCACGGACGTCGTTTCCGAGCCTTCCCGCGACCTGGAACGCCTCAGCGCGCTGCGCGAAGAGATCCTGCGTTACAAGGAGGCGGTTGCCATCGTTCGCAAGCAAAAGGACACGGGTCTGTGGGGAGGCAATCTGCTGGCGCCCGGCCCGTCCAAAGCCATGGGATGGAAAGAGACGGGGACCGTATTCCAATATCGCCGGCTGCTCGAGCTGGGGTGGCCGGCCGACGCTCGGCCGTTCCGGTTCGCAGACCGCTTTTTATTTCGGTTGCTGTCGCGGGACGATGATCCGACGCTGCTCGTAGAATTCCAGCGTGCCGCCAAGGCCGATCCCGGCCTGGCCCTGTGGGCACGCAGCATGGGCGCTCAGGCGGCTGCCGCCGCGCTCGCACGGGGTGCGCACCAGGATGACCCGCGGCTTCGGGGCGCCGCCCACCGCGTCGCGAGTGACATTTCGATGTATCTGCGTAGTGAGGTTGCCCAGAAG
>QHUJ01000108.1 GCA_003221895.1 Gemmatimonadota bacterium
TCGAACGAGAGCACCTCGCAGATGGTGTTGTAGCCTCCCATCGCGATGATGCGGTCGGCCCGGTTGATGAGGGGCGCAGGCTCCGGGACGAACTCGAGCACGTCGCAGCGCGGGTGCCGCTGCGCGCGTTGCACCAGGCGCTGCCGCAGCTCCACCGGCATGTATGGTCCGGTCACGACCAAGCCCGTGGTACCGGGGGGCAACTCGGCCTCGACGAATGCCTCGGCCAACGCGTGGCCGTCCACGCCGCCGCCCACCACACAGAGCGCGAGCCTGCCCGGCGGGAGGTTCGCCAGCACGTGAGCAGCCTGCGTCCCGGCAAACTCGAGGCGTGGCCGCTGGTCCAGGTAGCCGGTGTAGCGCACCTTGCTTGCCACGCCGTCGAAGACCCCGTACTCGCGAACGGGGTCGAACACTGCAGGGTCCCCGTAGATCCAGATGGCGTCGTAGTAGTCCCGCATGGCGTCGAGCGTGCCGTCGGCGCTCCACGTGCGGCGTACGGTCTCCGGATCCTGCAGCACCTCGCGCAGCCCCAGCACGCAGCGGGTACGCCCGTGTTTGCGGACATGCTCGAGCGTCCGGACGAGCTCCCGGCCGGCACCGAGCGGCAGGTAATCCACCAGGAACACGTCCGGCTGGAACGTCTTGAGGGCCCTGCGAATCACCTTGCTGCGCAGCGTGATCAACTCCTGGTCGGAGACGTCCAGGAAACGGGGGTTCAGAGCGCCATCGGCCTCCTTGCGTAAACCCGGCAATGTCACGCAGTCCACGCCTTCAGGCATCGGGATGGCGCCGGCTTGCCACGCTTCGGCAATCATGAGGATCACCGCCTGCGTGCCGGCGCCGCGCAACGCGTGCGCGATCGTGGCGTTGCGCCGAATGTGCCCGAACCCGTGCATCCCCTGGGAATACGTGGCGATCCGAGGGAGCGGGGGCTCACGAACGGAGAGCGGCGGCAGGTGTGACCGCGTGGGCGTGACTGGGTCGGCGCGCAACGCCGGCGACGCGCGCATCCCGTCGAGCAGCCTCCGGATCTCGGCCAACTCCTCGGGCGTGGCCGACGATGCGGAAAGGGCGTGCAGCGCGAGCTCGAGCTTCTCCACGATCTTCGGCACGTCGCCGCCCTCCGGCGATGTGTCCCGGTCCCCCTTCCTCCGGCGTCTGGTCTCGGACACGGTTCCGCCCGCGCCTAGAAGCGCCAGAGGTAGCTGAGCTTCACGAACACCTGCCGCCCGACCGACAGATCGGGCGAGCGGCTCCGGAACAGCGTCGGGGGCGACCCCGCGGCGATCGCGAGGTTCTCGTAGCGATCGGTGTAGCCCACGTACCACGCCGTCCCCGGGTTCACCAGATAGGTCAGCAGCAGGTCGGCTCCCCATTTCCGCTTGTCCTCGATGTCGGCGAGGGTTGTGTCGCCGAACTCGGCCTTGTAGTCCACGATCACGCGGAGCGACAAGAACCGGTTGAACTGGTAGTTGACCTTGGTGCGGAGCTGCCGCTCGGTGAAGACGCGCGCGCCCGACCACGTGTCGAGCCGGCTTTCGATCGCCGCCTGATCCACCATGACTCGGGGCGTGGGCCGCACGGTGAGCTGCAGGTCGACTTCGGTTGCGCGCCCGAGGAATGGCGCGAGACCCGACGCGGGGTCGTGGTTCACGTCGCCGCCCCACGCGTAGGTCGCGTCCAGCGCCAACCACTTGAGCCACTCGGTCGAGATCGAGGCCTGGGTCTTGAACGGCCAGAACGGCGCGTCCTCGAATCGCTCGAACAACTCGATTCGCTCGACGGCGAGCTGGGTTTGGCCTACCAGCTCCACCTGGAATTGGGCTTTGAACTCGCGGTCGAGCTGCCTGCCGTCAGGGCCCCACACGTAGGCGACCTTCACTTCGGGACCGTAGTTCAACACCGCTTTGTCGCGCGGGCGGAAGCGGACCTTCCACTTGTGCTCCGTCTGCCGGATGCCGGTCCGCTCCACGAAGCCGAGCGGTGCGGCGAAGGCCGGGTCCAGGGCCAGGAAGGTACCCGAGTAGTCCAAGAAGCGGCCGTCGCGCACGAGGTCGAGCAACACGCCACTCCCCGCGCTCTCCGTCGTGCCCTCGCGGAGGCCGCTGCGCATCACCTGTCCCGTCGCCGCCCAGGTGCGACCGAGCTTCAAGCGGGTATCGAGGGAGGCCACGCGGGCATAGTTGCCTTGCAGCTCGCGGCCGGTGACCAGCGCGCCGATCGTGGATTCGTCGCCCAGCTCATGCTGCACGCGAAACGCTCCGACGTTGGCGCGACTTCCCGCCAGGGGATCCGGCGCCGGTACGCGGCCCGGCTCCCGGTCGTTGATCGCGATGGCGCCGAGGGACCAGCGGCCCGCCTTTCCCGTGAGCCGCACGCCGCCGCCGGGGTCCACGATGCGGCGCGAGAAAAACAAGTTGATCGGTGTTTGGAAGTAGCCCGAGTTCTCGATGAAGAAGGGGCGCTTTTCAGGGAAGAACACCTCGAAGCGCTGATTCACCGTCACCTGCGGATCGTCGGTCTCCACCTGGCTGAAATCGGGGTTGACGGTCCCGTCGAGGGTGATGGCGTCCCGCAACACCATCTTGGCGTCGAACCCCGCTCGCTGATCGCCTTCGGTAACTCGGGCGGCCGCGTCCTTGTCGAGGACGCGCGCCCGCGCCACCGTGCCGTATGGATTGACCTGGACGTTGCGCGGCGGGGAAATATTCGCGAGTCCCTGGAGCTCGGCGAACTGCGGCACGAGCCCTTGCACGCGCTTGGTAATAAAGGGCCAGTACGCCTCTTCGTTGCCGCGACGGATCACTCGCGCGAGCGCGACGCCCCACGTCTGCACCGAGGCGCGAGGGAAGCGCAGGCTGCGGAACGGGATCGTCATGCGTACGACAAACCCGTCCGGCGTGAGCTGGCCGTCGCTCTGCCACACGGCGTCCCAGCTCACGTCGTCGTCCTGCCCCTCGGTCATGGTGCCGTCCAACTGCACGCCGAGCGGATTGGTCATGAAGAAGTACGCCCGCTCGCGGTCGCGGAACGTGTCGAGGTAGAGGACCACCTGGTCGTCGGCCGCGATCTCCTCCCGGCGTGCGATCCGGGCACGCACTTTGGCGGAATCGTCGCGGCAGACGAAGACGACGTATAGGTTCGCATCGTCGTAGGAGAGATAGGCGGTCGTCGTCTGGCTGACGGGTGTGCCGTCCCCCGGCTCCCGCTGGCGGAAGTCGTTGACGGCGACCCCGAGGCCAGCCGCAGTGCGTTCCGCGGCGAGTCTGTCCTGCCCGTCGAAGTACTCGAGGGCGGGAGCGCGCGGTAGGCGCGGCACAGTGATTGTCGCTGGCGACGTCTGTGCGCCGGCGGGTGTTGCCAGGAGGAGACACACGCCGATGTGCGCGGCGAGCCGCACGGGGCTACGGGAGTCGCTCGCCATGATCTTCTCTTTTCTTTCCGTGGCGGGTTCGGAACTCGCCACGCGCCATCGTCGGAGCGTTTTTCGTGACGCACACGATGCACGCGCGTGACGCCATCGTCGCGGGGTGCGGCAAGCGCCGTGCCCGGGGAAAACCCTGATGCCGCACCGGCGTTACACCAGTCGGTAGGGAATCCCCGAGGTGCTCACACTCTTGTGGTACGGTCGCTCCCGAGCCGCGCGCGTTACACACTGCGACGAGCAAGTAGTCGGCGCGGCATCGTCATGTTCGTTCGGTGTTGATGCAGGACCGCGACGGGTGTTGAACGGCTGGCACATCAGGCGCGAGCGCCACACGCAATCCAGGGCACCCGTGCTCGGGTCATCGCGCCATCCGCCCACGTGTTGCACGGAGACGTCGCGACGCGGACAGGGCGCCGCGAGTGGGCACACGTCGTGCAGCCTGCCGGCGCGGCAACGGTCATGCGTTACATCTCCATCGTTCTCCTCGCCACGCTCGCGGTCCCGCGGGCGGCCGCACAGATCGGCGCTGGCACCGACATCATCAGCGGCCGCGTAACGGGGCCCGACAGCCAGCCGCTCGAGGGCGCCGTCGTCGTGGCCACGTCCGTCGAGACTCAGCTGTCACGCCAGCGCGTCACCGACCGGCACGGGCGCTTCACCATCGTCTTCCCCGACGGTGGCGGCCAGTACCGCGTGGTCGCACGCTTCATGGGCATGGCGCCCGTCGAGCGGGCCGTCAGACGGCAGGGCGACGAGGATCGCCTCGAGGTGAACCTCCAGATGGGATCGGTCCCCGTTTCGCTCGACGCGGTCACCGTCGCCGCGCGCCGCGGGGCCGGTCCCAGCACCTCGAGCGGCGGATCGACGGCCCAGAGTCTCAGTCCCGAACAGATGACGCGCCTGCCGATCGACGCGACCGACTTGAACGCCGTCGCCGCGTTAGCCCCGGGGGTGTTGCCGATCGCCGCGACCGACTCCACGACCACCGCGTTCTCCGTCGCCGGACAACGGAGTACCGCGAACAACGTGACCCTCGACGGCATGTCGTTCGGTCAAGGCACCGTACCGCAGGACGCGCTGCGCTCGACCCGCGTGATCACGACTACGTACGACGTGGCGCGCGGCGAGTTCTCCGGAGGCCTCGTCACGTCGACCACGAAGAGCGGCACCAGCATTCCACAGGGGTCGTTCACTGCGGGGCTGCGCGATCGCTCGCTGGCCTGGGGCACGGCGACGGAGTCGCCGTTCGGCGCCGGCTCCACCCAGAACCAGGTGAGCGGTGGCTTGGGCGGTGCTATCGTCCCGAACCGGCTGTTCGTGTTCGGTGCGTTGCAGCATCGCTGGCGCGACCAGGCCCTGCCCTCGCTCATCAGCGCCGATCCCGCCGCGCTACTGCGCCTCGGCGTGAGTCCAGATTCGGCGGAGCGCTTCCGCGCGCTCGCCGGCGCCACCGGCGCGACCGCGACGCGGGCCGGCGCGGCCGACCGCGCAGCCGACCTCACGGTGGCCTTGGTGCGGCTCGACTGGCGGATGTCCGACGCTCATACGCTCACCCTGCGGCTCGACGGCCGGAGTGAATCGCAGGCGCCCACGCGCGTCAGTCCGCTCGCCTTCCCCGCCACCGGGGGCACGCGGTCGGACGGGGGCGGGGGCGTGCTCGCGGCGCTGGCGTCGTCGTTCGGCGGGAGCATCATCAACGAGCTGCGGGGCTACGTCGCGACGAGCCGGCGCGATGTCACCCCGTTCCTGACGGTTCCCGTCGCGCGCGTCGTTGTCGCCTCCCAGCTGCCCGACGTGGGGCAAGCGATCGCCACGCTCGCGTTCGGCGGCAACGGCGCGCTGCCCCAGCACATCCGGACGCACAGCATCGAAGTCTCCGACGAAGTCTCCTGGCTGCTGGGCGGCGGAGCGCACCGGCCCAAGCTCGGCATCTACGTCAACGCGACGCGCGGCGAGGAGATCGAGATGCCGAACCAGTTCGGCACCTTCGAATACCCGTCACTCAGCGCGCTCGCCAGTGACAGTCCGGCGGTGTTCACCCGTTCACGCGTGCCCCTCGCGCAGGCGGGAACGGTATGGAACAACGCCCTGTACCTGGGCGACAGCTGGCGCATCCCCGGCGGGGTGCGGCTCACCTACGGCGTTCGGCTCGAGGCGACGCGGTTCGGCGACACACCGGCCTACAACGGGGCGCTCGATTCGCTGTTCGCGGTGCGCACCGACCGGATCCCAGACGACATGCAGCTCCTGCCACGCCTGGGCTTCACCTGGGGGTTGGGTGCAGGGAGGGAAGGGGGTGTCGACGCATCCCCCAGGACGTACCTGCGAGGCGGCATCGGCGAGTTTCGCAGCCCGCCCCCGACCTTCCTCTATAGTGCGGTGCTAGGCGCCCCCGGCTTCCTGAATGCAGCGACCGACCTGGTATGCGTCGGGCCAGCCGTTCCGATCCCCGATTGGGCGCGCTACGCGCAGGACCCGTCCAGCATCCCGTCGCAATGCGCGGCGCCGCCCAGCACCGCCGCGGTCACCTCCCGGCCAGCCGCGGTCGTATTCGATCGCGCGTTCACAGCTCCACGAGTGTGGCGAGCGTCATTCGGGCTCGTGCGGCAGCTGTGGGCCCGGTCCTTGGTGACCCTCGAGGCCAACTATGCGCGCGGCGTGAGCCAGTACGGGTTCCGCGACCTGAACCTCATCCGGACGGCCGCGTTCACGCTTCCGGACGAAGCGAACCGGCCCGTGTGGGTGCCGGCCGACTCCATCGAGCCTACGACGGGTGCGGTCAGCCCCGACAATTCCCGCATCCACTCCGAATTCGGCAAGGTGCTCGCGATTCGCTCCGACCTCCAGTCGGATACGAAGCAGCTCACGCTCTCGTTCGCCGGTGCCACGGGGGGGGGCGGGGGCGTGCTGCGGTTTTCGTACACCTACACACGCGCCCGCGATCAGTCGTCTTTCGCCTGCTGCGTCCCCTCGCAGGGATTCGCCGCGCCCACGACGGGATATGATGCCAACGCGCTGGAGTGGGCGCCGAGCGATCTCGAGCGACGCCACCTGTTCGTCGGCACCGTGGCCTTCCCCTTGAGCAAGGGACTGGAGATCGGCGCGATCGGGCGGCTCACCTCCGGGATTCCGTTCACCCCGATCGTCGGCTCCGACCTCAATGGCGACGGCTCCCGCAACGACCGCGCGTTCATTTTCGATCCCCGGAGCACCTCGGATACCGCCGTGGCGGACGCCATGGCTGCCTTGCTGGGGAGTGCGCCCTCGGCGGTGCACACGTGCCTCGTAAACCAGCTAGGCAAGGTTGCGGCACGGAACTCCTGTACGGGGCCGTGGCAACCATCGTTGGATGTGCAGCTCAATTGGCGGCCGGCGCTCGGGTCCGAGCGGCGCCTCGCGCTGTCGATCTTCACGGTGAACCTGCTGGCCGGCGTGGACGGATGGCTGCACGGCCCGGGGCAGATTCGGGGTTGGGGGTACGCCTCCGTCCCCGATCGGGTGCTGCTCCACGTGCTGGGATTCGATCCCACGACGCGGCGCTATCGCTACGCCGTCAACGGTCGCTTCGGCGCGGCGACGACCACCGGCAACGGTCTCATCGTCCCCTTCCAGGTCGGGTTCCAAGGACGCGTCACCATCGGTCCGCACCGGACTCGAATCCCTCGAGAGAACCGCCCGTCCTAGCGCGGAGGCTAGGGCCCGCGCATCAGCGTGCGCACGTGCGGCGCGTCTTGCTTGGACAGCACGTCGAGCCGGTGCAGCGCCGTGTACGCCTGGACCGTCTGACCGGCCATCAACGCGAGCGGCGAGCCCGTGGCCGAGTCCTTCCGGAGCAGGAACGTGCCCTCCTGGCCGGCCGCGAACTTCGGCGTGCCGACGAAGGCGACGTCGCGCGAGCCCGGGAAGCGGACGACGACGCGCTCTCCCGCGGTCGCACCCTTGAGCGCCTCGTCCACGTGAATGATCGCTTCCTGCCAGTTGGGGTCGTGCTCGGTGAAGCGCTTGTGCGGTGCCGGCGCGCCGGTGTACGCCGGAGGCCGGA
>QHUJ01000143.1 GCA_003221895.1 Gemmatimonadota bacterium
CGCGCGTGTGTTGGAGCTGCCACTCGCCTGTGCGACGAGCGCGTTCGTACAAACGCAGCCGGATCGACATTGCGATGTCGCAACGCACCGCGGGGAGGGGGACGTGGGGGGGCGCTGGGATTTCCTCAGCATCGAGTTGCCGCTCGCCGAGCCCGCGGAGCTCGCCGCCTGGTTCCGTACTCATGAAGCCGAGCGGTGGGCGGGCTACGTGGTGGGCGTTGTACAAGCTCTCCTCACGCGCACTGCTCGACCTGGTGGACTCCGGATCCTCATCGATTCCGACGTTCCGGAGGGTCGGGGACTCGCATCATCGGCAGCGCTCGAAGTCGCGGTCGGCGTGGCGGTCGCGGCGAGCTGTGGACTGCAAATCAGCTACCCGGAGCTGGCGGCCCTGTGCCAGCGCGTCGAGAACCTCGTCGTGGGCGCGCCGTGCGGCATCATGGACCAATTGACGAGCGCCTGCGGCAAGAAGGACCGTCTGCTTCAGCTGCACTGCCAGCCGGGCACGATCGAAGGCTACATCGAGGTCCCGACCGGCTTTCGATTCTACGGGATCGATTCTGGTGTGAGCCACGCAGTCTCGGGCGCCGATTATGGGACGGTGCGCACCGCGGCGTTCATGGGGAGTCGCATGATGGCGGTGGACGCTGGATGGCGCGGCAGCTACCTGGCCAATCTCACGCCGGCGCAATTCGCGCAGGTCGGCCGCTCCCTGCCCGAAGCGATGTCAGGCGCGGAGTTCCTCGAGCGCTACGGCCGCATCACCGACACAGCCACGGTCGTCCAGCCGGATCGGTGGTATCCCGTGCGTCACGCGGCCGAGCACCCCATCTGCGAACAACAGCGCGTGGACCGCTTCGCGCAACTGCTCCACGCGCTCGCGCATCAGCCGGATGTCGCGATCGAATTGGGGCAGCTCATGTACGGCTCCCACCGCAGTTACAGTGCCTGCGGACTCGGCAGCGAGGGCACCGACGCCATCGTCGAGCTCGCCCGCGCCGCGGGTCCCGAGCGCGGCGTGTTCGGTGCGAAAATCACCGGCGGCGGGAGCGGCGGCACGGTCGCGATTTTCGCGACGAGCGAAGCGGAGGGTTCCGTGCGCGAGGTCGCAGCGCGATACATCGCCGAGAGTGGTCGCGAGGCGCAGGTGTTCGCGGAATCCGGACCCGGAGCGGCGGAGACTGGTGTGTTGCGGCGCTAGGGAAAGGAGGCGACTGGCACCAAGCTTCGTGACGGTGCCTAGGTCTTCCCTGGTTGGCTCAGTGGTTTCCCCGGTTTCTCGCGGTGTGGTACCAATGCCACATTGCCGCTCATGGCTCCTCGCCCGCCCTTCTCCCGTCCTCCGGTGGTGCTCGCCGTCAGCGTTGCCGGCACATGGCTCAGGCAGGCGCTTGCCAGCCTCCTCAAGCCGGAGGGCTATCGCGTCCAATTCGCGTCAAGCGGGCGTGAACTCCTGGAGCGGGCGGCCGCAGTGCGACCGGACATCGTCGTGCTGGATACGGACCTCCCGGATCTCGACGCGGTGTCCGTGTGCCGCGAGCTGCGTCAGAATCGCGCGGCGTGGGATATGCCGGTCATGATGATCACGTCGCTGTTGGTGACGGAGGGGGAGCGCCGCGCTGGGCTCGAGGCGGGCGCCTGGGATTACTTGAGCATCGTGCTGAGACCGGAGGAGCTGATGTTGAAGCTCGACGCGATAGCCCGTCTCAAGCTCGACCTGGAGCGCGCGCTCGAGCAGAGCTCCGTGAACCCGGTGAGCGGGCTGTACACACGTCGCGGGCTCGAGCGACGCGCGCGCGAGCTCGCTGCGGACGCGCTCCGCCGCCACTCGCCGCTCGCCTGTGTGGCACTCGGCATCGAGCCGGACCCTAAGGGCGCGTCCGCGCGCACCGCCCCCCTGCCCGGCGCCGTCGCCTACGCCGCGACAGTCCTGCAAGCGAGCGCACGCGCATCAGACGCGATCGGGGATCTCACAGAAGGTGCCTTCGCAGTGCTCGCACCTGCTACGTCGCCGGAGCACGCGCTGAGCATGGCGCGGCGGCTGTCGCGATTGATCGAGACGGCCGGACCCCGGCCCGCCGGCGTGCCGCCGCTGCGAGTCCACGCCGGCTACGAAGCCGCGGCCAACGTGCATGAGACGCCCATCGAGCCTGTGAGTCTGATCGAGCACGCGGGCGCGGCGCTCATCCAGGCGCGCGCCGCGGGACCGGGTGAGCGAATTCGGGCATACGGCGCGTAGACCGACGGTTTAGCCGCTCCGTCCAAATTGCCGGGCGTGCTAGGGCACCCGTGATACGGTGAACTGATAGTCGCCCGACCCAACAGTCACTACGACGTCGGGCCCTCGCCGCTGTATCTCCCGCACGCCCGCAAGTCCACTGACATGCTCGGGGGTCGTTTCCCATAGCGTCACATCGGCCATGGTGTTCGGCGGGACGCTGACAGCGAGCACGAATCGTTGGTCATCGAGTTTCCAGGACGAGGCGACTTTTCCGTAGCCGGTCTCGAGTGAAGCGCTGGCGTGGGTGAGCCCGCCCCCCGGGCGGGGAGCGATGCCGACTCGTTTCCCACCTGGCGCGTGTGGGTCGACCTGGATGCCGCCGATCGTGCGGTACATCCAGTCGCCCACTGCGCCGAAGGCGTAGTGATTGAAAGAGTTCATCCCTGCGTCTTCGAACGTGCTGTCGGGCCTGATGCCGTCCCACCGTTCCCACATCGTCGTCGCCCCGCGCGTGATGGGATAGAGCCACGACGGGTACGACCGCTGCAGCAGCAATTCGTATGCAACATCGAGATGGCCGGTCGCGCTCAGCACGGGCAGCAGCTGCGGGGTGCCGAGAAACCCGGTCGTGAGGTGCATGCCGCGCGAGCGGACACTGGCGGCCAGACGCTCTGCGGCCGCGGAGACGAGGGAATCGGGCAGCAAGTCGAACGCGATCGCCAGCGCGTACGCCGTCTGCGTGTTCTCGCCCACTCGGCCTCCGCTGGAGACGAACTCGCGATTGAACGCGGCCTTCACGTCTTGAAACAGCTTCCCGTATCGCCCGGCATCGCTCTCTTTGCCCAATACTCGTGCGGAGCGCGCCACGAGGTCCGTGGAATGCGCGAAGTACGCGGTGGCGATGAAATCAGTGCTGGTGGTGGCGCCGGGGTACGACGGATCATCGCTGTGCAACGCGAGCCAGTCGCCGAACTGCCAACCCGGGCGCCAAATGAGATCGGGACCGGCGCGGCGGCGCTCGAACTCGACCCAGGCGCGCATGCTCTGATACTGCCGCTCGAGCAGCGCGCGGTCGCCGTACGCGACGTACATCATCCAGGGCACGATGACCGTCGCATCGCTCCAACCGGCAGTGCCTGACGCGTTCGCCGAGTCCGCTCCGAGGACGTCGGGAATCACCCAGGGCAGGCTGCCGCTCGGGTCCTGATCGGCGGCGAGATCTGCCAGCCACTTCGCAAAGAATCCGGCGACGTCCATGTTGAACGCCGCGGTTGGCGCGAAGACCTGCGCGTCACCGGTCCAGCCGAGCCGCTCATCCCGTTGCGGGCAATCGGTGGGCACGTCGAGGAAGTTGCTGCGCTGCCCCCAGACGATGTTCTGCTGCAGCCGGTTCAGCAGCGAGTCCGATGTTTCGAATGACCCAGTCCGCGGCAGGTCGGACGAGACCACAATTCCCGTGATGGTGCCGCTATCGGCCCGCGCGGGAAGCCCCGTGACACCGACATAGCGGAAGCCGTGAAACGTGAAGTGCGGCTCGTAGATCTCCTCGCCGCCACCCTTGAGCGTGTAGCGATCGGTCTGGTTCGCGCGTCGGAGGTTGGCGACGTAGAGATTGCCGTCTCGATCGAGCACTTCGGCAAATCGCATGGTGACGACGGTGCCGGCGGGGCCGCCGGGGCCGCGTACCTTGAGTCGCGCCCATCCCGTAAAGTTCTGGCCGAGATCGAGAATCGTCTCACCGGATGGTGCCTGCCGGATCGCGATGGGCTTGAGCTCGCCTACCCGTCGCACGGGGGGAGCTTCGGGGGCCACAAGCCGCGCCGCCGGAGGATCCAGCAGGACGGCGGGTCTCCACCGGGAATCGTCGTAGGGCGCTGCGGCCCAGCCGGGCCGCTCGAGACGGGCGTCGTATGTCTCTCCGCCGTAGATGTCCGACGCCTGAATCGGACCCGTGGCCGTCTTCCACAGCGAGTCGGAGCTGACGTGCTCGATGCGCCCGTCCTGATAGAGGATCTCGAGCTGCAGGCGCAATCCGATCCGCCTGCCATAGACATTGCGCCGGCCCTCGAAGCCGAGCTGGCCGCGGTACCAGCCGTCGCCCAGGACCGCGCCGGCCGCGTTGTCGCCGGGCTTGAGCAGCTTCGTGACGTCGTAGGTCTGGTACTGTACGCGGTGATGGTAGGACGTCCATCCCGGCGTGAACAGCTGATCGCCCACGCGAGCTCCGTTGAGATACACTTCGTACAACCCGAGACTCGTCGCGTAGAGTCGCGCTCTCGTCACGACGCCGCTCACGCGAAACGCGCGACGCAGGAGCGGTGATGGACCGCCGACGCTATCGGTGGGACTCGGCGCGGTGCCGATCCATGCGGCTGCCCAGTCGGAGGGTTGCAGGAGTCCCACCTCCCACCAGCCAGGCGCGCTCCACGGCGACACTCGGCCCTTGGCGTCCCAGACACGCACGCGCCACGCGTAGCGCCTGCGCGATTCCAAGTCAGGACCGGCGTACACGACGAAGACCGAGGAATCGCCGGAGGTGCGTCCCGTGTCCCAGATGAGCCGCTCGTTGCGCGTCACCTGCAGCTGGTACGCTGCCTGCACGGTGTTGCGCTCGGCGCTCGTGATGCGCCAGCTCAGCCGTGGTCGCGCCACATCGATGCCGAGGGGGTTCGTGAGGTGTTCGACGCGCAGCCCAGTCACGCCGAACGCCTGTTGCAGCGCAGCCGCGAACGCGAGGGCGGTGATCATCGGATCTCAGCCACTGCGTCCAAACTGGCGCGAGTATTTGAGGATGACCGACCGCGCCTGCGGCTGATTCAACTGGAAGAAGCTGTCCGCCCACCGCCCTTCGTTGTAGACGATGAAGAAGCCGTTCCCCGCTGTGCTGAGCCAACTGAACCGCGCATTCGCGGTCCACGCGTTGGCTTGATTGCTGTACTGCACGAGGGCCTGGAACATGACGCGCGGCGTGAAAAAATATGCTACGCGCGTCGCGACGAGGGAGCGGATGAAATCGCCCTGATCCAGGCGGACGTCGTTGTACTCCCCCGTGAGCGTGGCCGTCAGCAAACTCGAGTAGCGCGCGCCGAGCGTCACGCTGCCGCCGCGGCGCGTGCCGTTGTAGAACTCGCCGACATCGGCGCGCAGTGTGAGAGACAGTGGCGCGCTGGGGTTACTCGCGAAGTCGAAGCCAAACGACGTGTAGTCGTATGACCCAGCCGGCAGTGTGACATTACTGTCGATCGCAAATGGCTTCGTCAGCCCCTGGTGTTCGATATTCATCTCCGGACCTATCCGTCCTCCGTTCGCCAGGTCGAACTCCGTCACGTCGATGTGGATCCGGCCTTCCTGCCAGAAACCGTTGAGGTCGTAGTAGCCCCGGTAGTTCACATGCGGAATCCACTCCTTGATCCACGGGATGCTCGGGAAGCGCTTCTTCCACATCACGCCGGCCTCGTAATAGTCGTAGCCGCCGCCCCGATTGAGGAACCCGACCTCGGGATTGAAGTCGCTCCCCACGTGGATCAACCGCGCGACGTTACTCCAATGCTGGGTTTCGTAACCGACACGCCCGCTGTAGGCCGCTATGTCGCGGTCCGCCGGACCGGGGTCGGCCGAGCCTGCACCCCACCAGTCGATTGTCCAGGCGTCGTGAATGCCGATACGTCCATCGACGCCGAGGACGCGATTCCAGTCTCCGCTCTGTCCCGTCGCCATCCGCTGTACCGCGATCGCGCCGATGCGTGACCGCGTGGCGAGTTCGCCCCCCACGCGAAGCACGGAGTAGCTCTGACTCTCCGTGAAGATTTCCAGACCGCCCAGCGTGAGACCGCCGAGGCGTCCGGTGATCCTGCCGCCGCCGACGATCGGTACCGGTTGGCCGAGGGCGTCGATGCCGATGCGGCGTGTGAAGAACAGATCGACGGCCTGTGGTGTGCCGGCAGAGAAAATGCCCGCGTTCTCGAGGAAGAACGGTCGCTTTTCCGGATAGAACAAGGGAAACCGGGTGAGATTCGTGCGCACCTCGTCGACCTCCACCTGCGCGAAGTCGGTGTTGTAGGTGAGGTCGAGCGTCATACTCTGGGTCAGGCCGTACTTGATCTCGCCGCCGACCTCCTGGCGCTCTCGGGCCTCCGGATCGATGGCGTAGATGCGTTCTACGCCCGCGAGCGCGTAGGGCGTAACGGTCGCCACGTGGCGCGACGGTACCTGGACGCCCTCCAGCGTGCCGGCCCGCGAGATCTTCATCAAGCTGAATTGCCGGGGAATGGCGGACCAAAACGCTTCCTCATTCTTGCGACGGATACTACGCACCAGATTGAGTCCCCAGGTCTGCGTTTGACTGGCGCCATAGCGCAGCGTCGTGAACGGGATGCGGAATTCGGCGTACCATCCCGCTGAATCCACGGACGTCGCGACGGTCCACGTCGCATCCCAATTCAGATTGAAGCCTCCGAGCGATCCGGACACGGTACGTGTTTGACCGGGCAACTGAATCCCGCCGCCTTCACCTTCATTCACGACTTGCGCGTCGTACTCAATGGCGGCAGGCGTCGTGGTGAAGACAAAGCCATTCTGCTTGTCGTGGTAGGTATCGAGCAGAATACCGAAGTAGTCCGCCTTCGTGATGTCGCCGTCGCGCACCTTGTCGCCCGGGATGATGCCGGGCGCGTCGCTGTCATACATCCAGGCGCCGACATAGAGCGCCTCACCGTCGGTGATGATGCGGACTTCGGTGCGCTCCGTGACCGGCTGGCCCTCGTGCAGCTCCCGTTGGATGAACCCGGTGATCGGCGGCACGTCCAGCCACACGGTGTCAGTCAGGCGACCGTCGATGACCGGGGGTTTGGCGACCGCACGCGCGGTGGCTGTCGGTGCCTGCGTGGCAGCGACCAACAGGATGACGGCGAGCATGGAGCCTCGAAGATAAACAAAAAGCTGGATCCCTGAGCAGCCTAATAGTCGTCAAAGTAACGCTGGATTATACGACGTGTTGATACGTGTCGACCCGTCGCCGGTGATCGAGCTGAATCGTGCCGCCGCTATCGCGATGCGCGACGGACCGGTACACGGTCTCGCGCTGATCGACATGATCCTCGTGCGGGGAGGGCTAACAGAGTATCACCTGAGGCACGCCGCGCGGGCAGATCCGGGACCTTTAGTACGACGTCTCCGGAGGTGTCCGCCGGCGATCCCGACCGGAGCGGCGATATACGACTGTGCGCCGCTGGTCCTTGCGGCGTTCGCGAGTGACGGGTTTAGGCTTGCGCCGCCGCGTGAGCATGATCCGGCGGCCCGACCCGCTCCGCCGGTCCCGACCCGAACGCCGCTGGTGCCGCCCATCCCGTGTAGTGTCGCGTGCCGTAGCGTCGCCTCCGGCGGCAAATTGTCGGCACGTTCGGGGCCACAGCAGCGCCGTTCAGGCTGAGACGCGTAGCATATTGCTGTGACAAGGGTTGCTGTGACCAGAAGCTTGCGCTCACACGCCAGGTTGTCGTTTTGTAGGTGGCACAACGTCAACAAGTGCTGCGCCAATGGAGCAGACGACGACCGCGAGACGAGGGAATCACCTTAGGCTGCTAAACGACCAGTTCTGTCCCAAGCATGTGGCTTGAGCTTGGCGGCTAGCCGGGGAAACGCTTGCAGAACTCCAGAGAGTTCTGGTCGACGTCCCCAGCGACGCACCTCATCAAATGTCCCTCACAACGACTTCAAGAATTCGATGATCGCGTCCTGCTCGCTGGGCGTCAATTGCCTGAAGCGGCGCGCTTCCGTATTGGCCTCGCCGCGGTGGCGCAAGATCGCGTCGCGGAAGGTACGGGAAGCCGCGTCATGCATCAATCGCGGACGCAGGCGCACGCCCCATAAGGGAGCGGTCCGGACCTTGTTGCGACCGCGTGCGAAGCTGTCCACCACGAACTCCTTCCAAAGAATGTCATAGACCCTGCGGCCGTAGTGCTCCGCCATCGCGATCGCGATCCCGTCCCCCGTCCCGACGTCGTGCAGCAGGAAGTCTCCGAACGGATGAAACACCTTGTCGCCGAGTGCGGGTGGAATGGTGAACGTGCCGCCGTTGATCGCCGTGCCGGCTGGGGCCGTCGTCAGGGTGGGGACGTGGCACAACGCGCATCCGATGCTGTCGAATAGCGCGGATCCTCTCATGGCCTTCGGGGTCGCCGCAAGCTCCCGGTCGCGCGCGGGCGCCTTGGTCGCCCGCATGAAGCGGGCAAAGCGGTCGATGTCCTCGAGCCCCGTGGAGTCGGGCGTGTTGTTGGGCTCGCCGACCGTGTTGCACAGATCGGTCACCTCCGCGGGAAAGAGCCGGCTGGTGATCCCCATCTCGTTCAAGTAGGCGTCGCCGGCGAACGCTAGAAGGCTGGCGTGCTGATCCTTCCAGCCGAACCGCCCGATGCCCGATTGCCCGGGAGCTTCCACGATCGGGACCCGCAGGGCCTGTCCATGGATCCGGCCGCCCGTGGCCCGGCGCTGTTCCCGCGCGAGCTCGATCAGCGTCTGGTCGGCGACGGCTTCCACCAGGCCGTCACCCAGCAGATTGAGGGAGAGGCGCGTCGTGCGGATGGTCTCCATGTCTGGCACCCGCTCTTGAATCTCCGAGTCGGGGAACGCGGCATTGGGGCAGATGGCGCGGTCGTTGACGAGCGTGCGTCCCGAGATGACGACCTGGCCGCGCGCAATTGGGATGTCCGCATTGCGGAACTGTCCCTCGGGACCGAGGTGGCCCACGCGCAATTCCGTGATCTGGCTCGGTCCGCCGGAGGTGGGGTTCTGGTGACACTCGCGGCAGGACTGGGCGTTGTAGAGCGGGCCCAACCCGTCGTCGATCTCCTCGACTTCGTCGAAGGTCGTCTGATCGGCCTCATGGGTCGAGTCATCGACGACGCCGTTGCTCTTGTTGTCGAAGGCGCTGGGCGCCTCTGACGCGGATGGGCCGGGGACCGGCGGATGAAACGGCTGAGAAGGCGCGGCGACGCTACATGCTCCCAGGGTAAGCGCCGCTGCTGCGAGCGAGAGATTAGCCATCACGGCCTCGGTCAATATGGGCTGATGCAGGTCGCCCGAGAGCGACTAACAGTGCCGTGAGTGACGTCACTGGCATGTGGGCGAAATGCCAAATCAATCTAGAAACCCTTCAGGCGATGCGCTACCAATAGACTTGCAGAGGGCCGTGAGACGGTCTAACATCTGCACCGACAATTCACCAGGGCGGGCCGTGCCGGACGCCGTCAAATCGCGCTACGTCATCCAGCTCGAGCGGCCAGGCGAGCGTGTGGACATGGAGTTCGTCCGCGCTCTGCTGGGCGGCACCGGCGTCGAGCTCGACGCCGAGTACGGCCCTGTTCCCGTCAACCCCGGCCTCGGGCGCTTCGTGGTGCGCGGCTTCGCGTCACCCGAAGCCCGCGCCCTGGCGGAGCGGATCCCCGGCATAAAGTTCTTCGCCGACGCGCGCCAGCAGCCGGTCGACTGATTAGCGCCTTGTGGCGACCCTCCGTCTGGTCCGTTTCGCAGCGGGGCGCTTCGTGCCGAGGCCGAGCGCCCGTGTCGCAGCGGCGGCGTCGATCACTCCGTAACCCAGGTCGTAGTCCCAACCGCGCCGGGCCAAGTCGCGGGCGCTGCGCTGCAGTGCGCCCTTGAGCTGTGCGGGCGTGAGCGCCGACGCGGGGAAGCGCTGGCGCAACGCCGCGGCGACGCCCGCGGCCACGGGGCTTGCGGCCGAAGTGCCCCCGTCCACCGGCTGGACGCCCGAGCCCGCGAAGTGGCTGAAGCCGGCGAGGTCCGGCTTGCGTGTGTGGAGCCCGCCCGGTCCCTGCGACGAATAGCCGATGCGTCGATCGGTGACGGTGACGGCGGCGACGGTGACGACGTCGGGATGGGAATTCGCGCCGTGGATGCTCTGACCCGGACCGGTGTCGGCGGTGCCGCAGCGGCCGTCGGGGCAGGGCGTGCCGCAGTTGCCCGCGGCGAAGAACACGTCGGCGCCCGACGCGACCAAGCCGCCGGTAATCTGATTGAACGGATGCTCGTGGTTCGCGCTGTAGTTCTCGGGCGATCCGATCGGCGCGTCTTCGGAGCGGTCGAACATCCCCCAGCTGTTGTTCACCACCCAGCGGCCCGGATTCGCGTTCACCCGTTCGATGAGGTCGGCGAAGGCGGCGATCGCGTCCGACAGGAACGCCGCCCACGTCCCCGCCTCGGTTCGCAGCAACGCGTAGTCGTAGATCTTGGCCTCCGGCGCGGCGATGCGCACATCGTAGGCGACCATCGTCCCGTGATCGGGCTTGGCCGAGCCCGGCACGTAGTCCGACCCGGGGGCCCAGCCGCCGGCCACGGGGATGCGGCTGCCGTCGATGCCGGTATCGACAACGGCCACGTGGACGCTTTTCCCGGTCAAGCCGTGCGCGCGCAGGGCTGACACGCCGACCCGGCGCGCCACATCGTCCGCCGTGCCGATAGCGCCGCTGCCGCAATAAGCAGAGGGGAAAACCGACACGGCGGGGTCGGCGAAGACGCCGACGACATCCATCCCGCGCTCTCGGCGCAGGCGGTGCACGGCCTCTTCGTCGTCGAAGATCGCGCGCACGGCGTAGGTGTCGATCGGCCCGCCCTCGGCGCGCGCATAGCGAAATCCGCGGGCGGCGGGCCGCTCGGCAGGTGAGCCCAAGCGGCCGGCAACGCGCACGGGATGGTAGGTGTCGTCGAGCGCGAAGCCCGACACGTGAAGCAGCTTTTCCAGGTCCGCGCCGGCGAGGCCGAATGACCGGCTCCGCCAGGCGCGGTGCAGCGACTCGCCCTTACCGACCAGCAGGATACGCCGCGGCATCGGCGGACCTCCCGAGTGACGTGGTCAGGGCGCTGAGGTCCCATACCCGGAACTACGGCCAAGGATTCACCCCGCGTAAGGCGGGGCGCGGCAGGAGATGAAGGCTCTCGCTGATGTGCGGCGGAGATGACTAGCGGCGCCGAGACGGCCCTGAGCGAGGCGGATCGTCTCGACGAGTCAGGTTCGAGTGCAAGTACTGTTCATCCCACCCGACTGGGAACACCGCGCGACACCTCGGGCAAGGCATCGTCTGGGGCAAGCCGCGTAGCAGCGCACGAGACTTGCAACTCGGACATACTCCGTACCGCTCGCCCCAGCTCTTCGGCAATCGTACCGCATTGGTGGGGCGAGGGACGATCGTCCAGCGGCGTGGCAGTTCTCCACGGACATCGAGCAGCGAAAGCGGCAGGGTTACAGGCTTCCGGTTGACGTCCAGTACAACCTCGTCCGGGAAGAACTCGGTGACGCGATACCATGCGCCGCGCCGCAGCGGGTAGGGACCTTCGACCTTCAAGCGCGCCCATTCTAGCTCTGTCATCGACACCACCGCCTTACCATCGCGTGAATCAGCCACGGTAGCAGCGCATGAGACTGCAAGCAGTGTGCCCTTGGAGGTGGCGGCAGGAGATGTTCTCTGAGGCACGCTGCCCTGGTGCCCGCGGTCGCGGTGCGGCAGAGGCTCAACATGTTATGTGGCGGGCGTGCGACCACAGCAACTCTGGTCAGCCGAGGAAGTTCGGTCCGTCGCGCTTAGGTCACCTCCGCCGCTTCGACCCGAGCACCGAATGCCTCACGATCCCGTCCGGCACGGTGTCCCCATGTCGCAAAGTGAACACTGCTTTTCGCGTCAACCCGAGATCGACCTCCACCACGAAATGGGTGCGGTCGCGAGCGATCCGCCAGGCGCGTGACGCCTTGGGCGCACGGCCCCCCCCCGTCACCGCCCGAGCAGCGGTGACAACCTCCTCCGGCGGGTCGGCAACCGCCACGAGCTGCGCGCACGTCGCGCAGTGGCGCGACGGCTGCGCTAAATCCGTCGTGCACACCTGGCGCCCGCAATAGGCGCACGCCGCGCGATGCTGGGCGCAGACGTCTTTGCCGCACACGGGACACCCTGCCACTTCATCCGACGCGAAGATCGCCGCCGACTCCTCGGCGCAAGACACGCGGTGCTCCCCGCACACTAAGCGGCGGGATGCGTCGGTGCGGTGCAGGTGGCGCGAGCAATGCACGTGCCCATCCACCACGCACACGGCCTGATGCGCCGTGCAGACGGACTTGCTGCAGCTCGCGCACTGCGTCACCTCGTCCATACCCACTGGCTCGTTGGTCCCGCCTTCGCAGTAGCGCACGCACGCCGTACACAACCGGCGGCTCCCCTTGGGCGCGTCGGCCACGCTCTGCTGCGCGTGCCGATTGCAGACGACCCGCCCGCAGCTGCCGCAAGCTTCGAGACACGCCGAGCAGGCGGGGTGGTCGCCCTCGGCGCAGAGACCCTCGTGAGTCGAGCAGTGTGCCATCCGGCACGATTGACAGACGCGCGCGTGCTCCTCGCAGGCGGGCTGCTCATCCACGCGGCAGCTGGCGATGCCGTGGTCGGCGCAGAAATCCTCGGCGCACACCGAGCAGCGCAGCGAGCAGGCATCACAGGCGCAGTGCCCTTCCTCGTGCCGGCACACAACGAGCTCGGTGGGCGCCCGGCCGCAATGCGGGCATGCCACCACCCACGCCGCCGTTCCCGCGAGCGGCCGCTGAGCCGAGAGCTGGGCGCGGCGGCCATGCGTCGATCGAAGCTCCCACTCCGCACGCTGCACGAGCACGCGAGCCTCGACGAGCTGGAGCGGATGCACGATCGCCTTGACCTGGTGCCGGCGCACCTCCTCGGTCCGGCGCCGCTCGTGCAGCGCGGTAATCGTCCGCTCCGCGTCCGCATCGGACTTGTCGGCGAGGATGGAGGCAAAGTACCGGTCGAGTCGATCGAGCTCCGTGGCGACTTGCGTTCCGGCGGCGGCCTGCCGGGCGGCGACCCGCTCGGCACTCTTCTCCCGCAAATTGCCGATGAGCAGTCTCAGCATCTCTTTGGCCTCGCGTGCCGGCACCTGATCAGCGTCGGGGATGGCGCTCGCGGCGGCGGGTTTGACGCGGCGCGCCTCGAGCTCCTGAAACAAGCCGGCGACGTCGTGGCTCGAGCGCGTGCCGGTCGACAGATCGAAGACGTCGCTCTCGACCACGGCTTCTTCGACCGCGGCGCCGGCGCGCAGCACGACGCGGGCGACGAGCCGTCCGATGGGATGCGCCGCGAGGCCCACGCTGGTCTGCCGCGCCTTGCCATCCCTCACGGGAACGGGAGGCGCCACACTCGGTGCGACATCCTCCTCGTCCGCGGCGACGGGAGGAGGCGGCGGGATCATACCGAGCGAGAGGCGGCCCGCCCTGGTGCGGATCGCCTCGATCAGTTGCGTGAGAAAGGGGCTGCCGAGCACCGCGATCTCGGCGTCGGGGTTCCGCTCCAAGGCATCGAGGGAGAGGGCCAACCGCAGCGACGCGCGGCCCTGGAAGTGCGCGCGCTCGGCGAGCGGCAGCTTCAGCTCCCGAAGATCCGCACCTTTGTCGAGTAGTTTGACCCCGGCGAGATCGCAGTAGCGCTCGACCAGGGGCCGGATGCGCGGATCCGCGAGCGGATCGGCGTCGGGTGCCGGCGGGGCCGCGGCGGCGCGAGGCTTGGGCTTGGACTGCGGCTTGCGGCGGCGGGTCACGCGGTGTCCGCCTTGATATCAACGAGCACGAGGGGCAGGTGGTCCACCTGCGCCACGAGTGTGATCGCGCGCCCCGAGCTGCTCAAGCCCGTGAGGCTGACCAGCTCCCCGTATTGCGGGTGACTGCCGGCGGGCTGCGTCGTGACGCCCTCCACCCCACCAATCGGCTCGATCGACTCGAGCGCCTCGAGCACCGCGGTCACGTGAATGCCGAGCCGTTGGCGCTTTGCGTCCCAGCCCGGAGCCTTGGTGACCTGGCTCGTGCCAAGCCCGAGGCGCAGGCGGCCGGGGACGGAGAGGGCTTCGAACCGACGCCCCAGGCGTGTGGCGTTGTCGTCGGGCGCGATGAAGGAGTTCAGCTCCTCTTGCTCCTTGCCGAGCGCGCTGCTCTTCTCGATGTCGGCGCCGAGCGATTCGACCCGGCGCGAGAAATCCGTTTCGTTCTCCGCGGCGAGCCACTCGGCTGCGAGCCGGCCTTCGAACGTGTGGCCCCCGCCGAACTCGCCGAGGATCAGATCCAGCTCGCCGACGACCAGCTCGAACAACTTGATCTTCCGGTCGAGCAGCTCGAGGATATGCGACTCGATCGTGCCTGCGGCGGCGAGGTTCACGATGTGCACTTCGCGCGTCTGCCCGATGCGGTGCAGGCGCCCGATCCGCTGCTCCACCACCATCGGGTTCCACGGCAGGTCGTAGTTCACGAGCACGTTGCAGAACTGCAGGTTCCGTCCTTCGCTCCCCGCGCGAGTAGCGATCAAGACGCTGCGCTCGTCGGCGTGGAAGGCGCGAATGCGCTTGTCCCGCTCGGGCGTCGAGTGCGCGCCCCAGTAGACGATTGCCTGGCGGCCCAGAGCTTCCACCCGTTGCTCGATCAGCTCGATCGTGGGCCGGTGGTCGCTAAAGACCACGACGCGATCGGGCGTTTCCTTCAAGACGGCGGTCAAGACGTTCAGCTTGGCGTGCGTCTTGATCTTCCTCGCCCGCTCCGCGAGCCGCCGCGCGACGGTGCGGTACTCGGGGCTGATGCGCTCGCTCTCGGCGAGGTGCTCCAGCGATTCGGCGAGCGCCTTCGAGGAAGAACAGAGGCGCTGGCGCAGGTGAATGACTGCGAGCTGCAGGATGCCCTTCTTGGTGCGCCGCCGTCGGGGGGAGGGGGAGGGGGAGGGGGAGGGGGTCTCCTCCTCCGACTCTTCCGCCTCGACCGGCTCTACGAGCCCTTCCCGGTAGAGGCGGCGCAGGAACTCCGTGGTGCGATCGTACAGGTCCCGCTCGGCGGTGGTGAGCCGGACCTCGGGCTGCCGGGGCCGGCGTGCCGGCAGGTTCAAGTCGTCGACGACGCTCGAGCGCCGCGTGCGGATCATCACTTCGTGCGTCAAGGCGCGGAGGGCTTCGGGGTCGCGGGGCTGGCGGTGATCGCCCGCAACGAGGTGTGCCTCGCGGAACTCCTCCCAAGTGCCGAGCTGGCCGGGCCGGAGCAGGGTGACCAGGTTGTACAGCTCGCGGAGGTCGTTCTGCAGGGGCGTCGCCGTGAGCAGCAGAATGAAGTCCCGCTCGATCTTCTCGATGAACTGGTAGGTGGCGCCGCGGTGGCTTTTGATTTTGTGCGCCTCGTCCACGATCACGAGATCCCAGTGGTGCCGCAGGATTTCCTCGGCGTGGCGGCGCGAGCGCGCACGGTCGTGCGACACGACCGCTTTGGTGACGTGGTGCCAGTCATCCGGATCGGTCGGGGCCTCGAAGCGCTCGAAGAACTTCTCCTCGAGCTCTCCCTGCCACTGCCCCACGAGCGAGGCCGGCGTCAGGATCAGGGCGCGGCGGGCGAGCCCGCGGATCGCCAGCTCCTTGTAGATGATGCTCGCCTCTATCGTCTTGCCGAGGCCGACTTCGTCGGCGAGGATCGCGCGGCCGCCCATCTGCCGCAGCACGCGTTGGGCGACGTCGATTTGGTGGGGCAGCTCCTTGATCGCGTTGGCGTCGAGCGTGATCAGCCGGTCGAAGCCCGGCACGAGCGCGATGCGCTCCGCCTCGCGCCGCAGGTCGTACCAGGCACGGTCTGTGGGGGGCCCCTTCAACTGCTCGGCGAAGAGCTTCAGGGACCGCTCGTCTACCGCCCAGGTTTCATCGGGCGGAGCGGAGGGGCCGGGGGTCGCGGGGGGGAGGTGGGGAGTCGTCACGCGGTGGCTCGACAAGTCGGGGACGCAATATGGAAGCGGGGCCCCCCGCCGCGCCACCCCACCGTCTTGGATTCCGTCGACGATGATGCGGACTTCGCTGCGCTATCAACGAAAAGGGCCGCAAGCGTTAGCGCCGCGGCCCTCGAAGTTGCCCCTCCTGGGATCGAACCAGGACTCTCCTGATCCAGAGTCAGGCGTGTTGCCAGTTACACCAAGGGGCAGCGAGTGGAGCTGAGGGGGCTCGAACCCCTGACCTCCTGGGTGCGATCCAGGCGCTCTCCCAGCTGAGCTACAGCCCCGCACGACGGGCCCGGAAAATAACCCCACCAACTCCATTCTCCAAGCAACTCGGCCAGCGGTGAGTCAGCGAATCAATGCCTTTCGCAGATTGTTGATCAACCCATCGAACATCCGGTGCGCGTTACGGCGACGGTAAAACTGGCCGTTGAGCCAGGACCGGAAGCCGTTCGGGACCCAGATGTGCTTGAACGTGACCTTGGTGGAGCCACCTTCGAAGCCGAGCCCGAAAAACGTCTTGGAGCCGGCGCGGTGATAGATCTCGACCCACCCGAACGTGTGGGGTGGAGAGAAATCGATGATTTCGATGACCGACTCGTGCTGATGCACGTCACGCTGGAACGTGAGTTTGTAGCGGGCGCCCTTGCCCGGCGATTTGTCGTGCGTCGTGGCTTTCACGTCGACACAGCGCGGCAGCCACTCCGGCATCCGTGCCGGATTTGAGATGAGCGCGAAGACCTTATCGATTGGCGCGGGAACGGTACTGGAATAGGTAAAGGAAACGGGACCCATGAGGCGGTGAATATAACCGCCGTCATGGGTCCCGCCCGGTCAGAGCCCGATCGTCAAGCCGCCCTGCCAGATAAAGTCGTTTTGGGTCTTGTTGTAGCCGAAGTGGTCGAACTTGTAGATCAAGTCACGGCCTTCTGCCCTGAGCCCGAGCCGGCCGAGATTATAATCAGCGCCCAGCCCGACATCGCCGCCAAACTGCGAAAACGACTCGGACAGGGTCTTGTCGAACGTCGTCGTGGTGGGAGTCGTGCCGGTCGTGGAGAGGTCGTTCTTCGCATAGTTCGCATCGGCGCGCACGGTAAATTTCGGCTCGACGCGATACGCGACGTTTGCGCCGGCCGAAAAGCCGGTCTTCCAATCAGCGGTCGATTGGAGATCAGAGTTCGATGAGCTGCCGCCGACGTTCGCGCCGAGGATCCAGCGCTGCGGCGGTTGCGTCTGAAGCTGCTGTGCCGCGACGGGCGAAGCAGCGATGAGCAGGCCGAGCAAAAGGAACCGGGTCGTCATACGTCCTCACTGAGAGTGTTACGTGACGACCCGGCCCCTCACGTCGCAGTCACCGCACGCGTTTCACTCGGCAAATGGAACGTCGACTTCCAGCCCATCCTTCGCGACGCTTGCATTCGGAAACACTTCGCGCGCCTCGCGAGCCAGTTCGTCCGCGCTCATCGAGTAGCGCGCCGAAACGTGCGACAGCACGAGTTTTTTCGCTTGCGCGGCGAGCGCGACTTGCGCCGCTTCTTTCGCGGTCGAGTGACCGGTGTCGCGCGCGCGATCGCGCTCTTCCTCGCCGAATGTTGCTTCGTGCACCAGCAAGTCGGCGCCCGCGGCGGCGTCGACGGTCGCCGGGCACGGGCGCGTGTCACCCGTGAACACGACGAGCCGGCCCGCCCGGTCCGGGCCGACGAAGCCGTCGGCCGTCAGCCGCCGGCCGTCGGCAAGCTCGATCGGCTCGCCCTTCGAGAGCTTGCCCCACAGCGGTCCCTCCGGGACACCCGCGGCCTTCGCCTTCTCGACATCGAATCGCCCACGCCGCACGTGCTCCTTCACGACGTAGCCGAGCGACGGCCCGCCGCCGTGCTCGGTGGGAAACGCGCAAATGTCGTAGCCGTCGCGCGCGTTGCTGCCACCGAGGCGCACGGTGTCGCCCCCCTTCACCTCTGTGATCTCAATCGGGAACGGCACGCGTTCGACACCGAGCTGCATTGCCGTGGTCAGGACCTTCTTGGCCCCTTTTGGACCGTAGAGAAACAGCGGCTCGGGCCGGCCCTGGAGCCCCAACGTGCGAATCAGCCCGATCACACCGAGGAAATGATCGGCGTGAAAGTGCGTAAAGAAGATTTCGGAAAGCGCGAAGCTCACCCCGTAGCGCATCATCTGGCGCTGGGTCCCCTCGCCACATTCGAACAGCAGCGTCTCGCCCTCGCGATGGATGGCGAGGCCGGAGACGTTGCGTTCAACTGTGGGCCGGGCGGCGGACGTGCCCAGGAAAGTGACGGTGAGCATGGAGGGCGAATATAAACGGTCAGGGAATTTTCACCCTCACCAGCCCCGGCTTGATGTATTTGTCGGGATGCTCCCGGAGATCGTTCAGCAGCGCCGTCAGCGAGGCCGACAGGTCGCGCAGATTGGCGTACATCATGGTGTCCGACGCCATCCGGCCCAGCGTCCCCTCGCCGCGATTGATCCGCCGCAGCAGGGTATCGATGGACGTCGTCGTTCGGGCAAGCTCGTTCGTCAGCTTATTCACATTGGCGGCGATCGAATCGATGTTGCGTCCGGTTCCGGATGAGAGCATCGAATCCACGCGCTGCATCACGCGCTCGGTGGCCTGCAACGTGCGGGTCGTCTGCTTGACGAACGGGCCTTCAGGCGCGTTCGCCAACGCCGCCATTGCCCGCTGCGTGACGATCAACGTGTTGTGGATGTCTTCACCGAGACGATCGGAAACGATGTTCGCGGCATTTTCCATCAGCTCGTTGGCGCGGTTCGCCACACCCTGCGCCACATCGGTAATATCGGGCAGGTTCGTCCCGGTCAGCACCCGTCCCGTGGGAAGGAGGTCCTTTTCGGGAGTGCCGGGGCTGTAGTCGATGAACTTGGCTCCGAAGAGATCGAGCGCCGCAACGGCCGCGCCTGCGTCGATGTGGGGGCGGACGTCCTTGGAGATCTCGATCGTGACGCGCACGCTGTGCACGCGCTCGAGCGCTACACGCGCGACGCGACCCTTTTTCACGCCGGAAACGAGCACGGGATCGCCCTGCTTCAGCCCCGCCACGCTCTCGAACATCAGGTCCTGCGACATCCCGCTGGGGCGCAGCGACTGGCCGGTGAGCCAGAACATACCCGCCAGGAACACCACCACGCCCGCGAGCACGAAGGCCCCGACTCCGACTTCCTGCTTGTACGTGAGGTCCATTAAGGAACTTCCTCTCCACTCCCACTCGCCCTGCGACGCGCGGCCGGAGTCTGAAACGAAAGTGCCCCCGGCCCAGCACTGGTCCCGCTCTCAGCGACTGATTGAAGAACCGCAGTTTCGAGATCGCGCTCCAGGAACTGCTGCACCACGGGATCCTGCGATGCAATGATCTCCTCGGCCGTCCCGACCGCGCGAATCTTCGCCTGCGCCAGCAGCGCGATCCGGTCGGCCACCCGGAATGCACCGCGCACATCGTGCGTGACCACCACACTCGTCACGCCGATCTCCTGCTGCAGCCGCTCGATCAGCGAATCGATCACGTCGGCGTTCACGGGATCGAGCCCTGAGGTCGGCTCGTCGTACAGCAAGTATACCGGCTTACCCGCGATCGCCCGGGCGATGCCGACGCGCTTGCGCATACCGCCCGACAGCTCCGAGGGATACTTGGTGCCGACGTCCTCTGCCAGGTTGACGAGCCGCAGGCACTCCCGCACGCGGTCGGTGCAATGGTCCTTGTCCGCGTACAGTCTCTCGTCGCTGATGCCGAGGCGGATGTTTTCGAATACGTCCATCGAGTCGAATAGCGCGCCGTTCTGAAAGACGTAGCCGATACGGCTGCGCAGCGCTGCCAGCTCCTTGCGGCCGAGCATCGGGACAAGCTGACCGTCCACCCAGACTTCGCCGGAATCGGGCTTGATGAGCCCGATGATGTGTTTAAGCAGCACGCTCTTGCCGACGCCCGACGGGCCCAACAACGCCACCGTCTCACCCTCGGCGACGTAGAAGTCGACACCGTCGAGCACGACGTTGTCCACGAAGCGTTTGGAGACCTTCTTCAGCTCGATGCTCAATGCGCAGTCCCCAGGATGAGCTTGGTGAGAATCGTATCCAGCATCAGCACCGCAACCGACGATGCGACCACGGCCTGGGTCGTCGCCCGACCCACCCCCTCGGCCCCTTGTTGGGTGTTGAAGCCGATGTAGCAGGGGATGATGGTGACGGCCCCGGCGAAAGCGCACGATTTGATCAGCGAGTACCACAAGTCCAGCGGCCTGAAGAAGTAACGCGCGCCGAACTCGAATTCGGCGTACGTCAAACCGAGCGACGACTGAGCCGTGATGTATCCCACCACGACCCCGAAGACGTTGGCCAGCATGACCAGCACCGGAATCGCGAATAAGCCCGCCAGGATGCGCGGCAGCAGCAGGTGCGTGACGGGGGAGCGCCCGAGGCTCTCCAGCGCGTCGATCTGTTCGGTCACGCGCATGCTGCCGAGCTCCGCCGCATAGCGCGCCCCGATCCGGCCAGCCAGGATGAGCCCCGTTAGAACGGGGCCCAGCTCGAGAATCATCGATTCGGAGATGACCCCTCCTGCCACGTAGAGGGGGAGCTGGCCGGTAAACTGATAGCCGGCCTGAAGGCTGGTCACGGCGCCCGCGAAACCGGCCACCAGCAGCACAATAAAGAGGCTGCCGTAGCCGACGGACATCGTCTGCTCGAACGTGCGGGGGACCCAGACGCGCCATTCCAGGATCCCGCGCACCAGGTCGAGGAGCATAAAAAAGAAGCGCCCCGCGTGGCTGGCGCTCCGCAGCGACCACCGCCCAGCGTATCGCCGCAGGTCGAGGGCGGCGGTGAATGGTCTCATAGCCCCTTATCTTGTGTGGCTATGAGCTTCACGCGCAAGCTCTTAGCCTGGTACACGCGCAACGGCCGCGATCTTCCGTGGCGTTCCACGCGCAATCCCTATGCCATTCTTGTCTCGGAGTTCATGCTGCAGCAGACCCAGGTGAGCCGCGTGCTCGAATACTTCCCCCGCTTCATGGCGCGTTTTCCGACAATCGAAAAACTCGCGGGCGCGCGCGCCAAAGCCGTGATGGAGGAATGGGACGGACTCGGCTACTACGCGCGCGCCAGAAATCTCCACAAGCTCGCCCGCGTGGTCAGCAAGACACACGCCGGCCGGATCTCCGACAAGCCTGACGAATTGCAGCAGTTGCCGGGTGTCGGACGGTACACAGCTGGGGCGGTCGCCTGCTTTGCATACGAGAAACCAGTACCCACCGTCGATACGAACGTCCGACGAGTCCTCGGGAGAGTCTTCGGCGCGAAGGACGTTTGGAAGCTGGCGGAGCGGTTGGTGCCGAGGAACGGGCAACGAGCCTGGCGCTTCAATCAGGCGCTGATGGAGCTTGGTGCGCTGGTCTGTACCGCGAGAAAACCGAAATGCCCTGAGTGTCCGGTCAGGAATGATTGCTTAGCAGTTCGCTCAGGGGCGCAAATTCGTAGCCCGCGTGCCGCGCATCCTCGATGATCCCGGGCAGCGCTTCGGCGGTCTGCATGCGATCGCCTTTGGGGTCGTAGCCGTCCCCGTCGTGCAGCAAGACAATTGCCCCCGGCTTCAGCCGCTTGTGGACGCGCCGCCGAATCACTTCGGCACCGGGCCTCGCCGTATCGAAGACGCCGAACGTCCAGCCAAACACCGTATAGCTCATTTCAAGAATTCTTGAATTAAGAAATGGACTCCTATAGCCGTGCGGTGCCCGGAAGGCGCGCGGCGCCACACCCGTCGCTGTTTCAATGACGTCGTGCGTTTTTTTGAGTTGCGTGCGAATCCGTTGCGGACCGAAAAAATGCAGTTTCGTGTGATTGTACGTGTGATTCCCGATCATGTGCCCCCGCCACCGCACTTCTTTCGCGAGATCGGGAAACCGTCGCACATGATCGCCCACCATGAAAAACGCCGCCGGCACCCGCTCGGCGGCGAGCGTCGCGAGAATAGCGGGCGTCGCGCGCTCGTTCGGCCCATCGTCGAACGTCAGATAGATCCGCTGTGTCCTCGGCCCACGCTCGACGGAGGGGCCGAAGATCAGATCGAACCCCATCATGCGAGTACCCGTCTGTACACTTTGAGGACGCGCTGGGCGATGCGCGCCCACGAGTAGCGTTCCGCGATCACGCGCCCCGTCTGGGTCATGACTTCCCGGCGATCGGGGTCCCCGATCAGGCCGCTGACCGCCTCCGCCCACCCGCCGGCATCCCGCGGACGCGCGAATACGGCATGGCCGGCGACATCACGGAACGCGGGGAGATCCGACACCACGAGAGGTGTGCCGCACGCCATGGCCTCGAGCAGCGTCACACCGAATGACGCACGCGTGGTCGAACACATGTAGACGTCGGCGCCGCGATAATAGCCGGGCCGGTCGCCATTCGCGTACCCAGCGAAGCGCACTGCGCCTCCGAGGTGTCGCGCCGCGTGCTCCATGCGTGCACGCCATGGCCCATCACCCACGACGGTCAGATGCGCGCCGGGATGGCGCTCGAGAATCTGCGGCATCGCCGTGAGGATGGTCGACAGATCGTTACGTGGCTCGATGCGTCCGAGCCAGAGTAGCCGCGGCTGACGGATCTCGAACTGCCTGCTGTCCCCATTCATGCCAGGACGGAAAAACGTCGTGTCGACACCGTTGGGGATGATTTCCCACGGCGCGGTGAAGTAGCGTGACATCGCATCGCGCGCCGCAGCGCTCACCGCGATCGTGGCCGCGTGGCGATCGAGTATGCGCTGAAACGGTCTGCGAAGAAGGCGGTATCCGATCGATCTCGGAAACCAGCTATGGAAAGTCGCGACAACCGGGATGTTGGCACGCCACGCAGCGCGCGGTGCGACGAGTCCGAGGGTCGGATGCAGGCCACCGTGCACGTGAACGAGATCGAACCGTTCCGCGCGAAACAGCGCTTCGAGCCTGGCCGTGAGCTGCCACCCAACGGTCACGCGTGCGACGCCGCCGTTCGCATAGATCACGAGACTGGTGCCGATGCGCCGCACGTCGGAATGCTCTTCCTCGTGATGTCCCCGCATTTTCGACGTGACGATCGTGGTGTTGTGACCGAGCCTGTCGAGCTCTCTGGCGAGGTGGTGCACATGCTCGGGCACCCCGCCGAGCTGCGGGTAGTAGTCTTCGGCGACCAGCGCTATGCGCAGAGGGGGGGGGCTCATCGCGAGGCTCGCTGGGCGAGCTGGGCAAGCTGGGCGACCGCGGACACGACCGCCGCGGGTCGCTCCTCCTGGAGGTAGTGCCCCGCCCCCGCCTCGCTGTCCACGGCAAATGACCGGAGCGTGCGTGCCAGCAGCGCGACTTCCTGTGGCGGGACGTCGCCGTCGTGGTGCGCGGTGCCGACCATGAGCGTGACCGGACAGGTGAGGCCCGACAGCCGCGGCACCAGCTTCGCGGGCTCGCGCGCCCGCGACATCGCGAGAAAAGCCTTGAGCGTCGCGTCGAGATTGCGCGCCTCGCCCAGCGTATAGGCGAACACGACGCCGTCGGTGACCCACGACGGGTCGCCTGAGGACGCGAGCAGCATGCCGTGGATCTTACGACGGATGAGATCGATTCCACCGAATACCTTGACCCACGGGATGTAGCGCATGGCACGGCGGAAGACCGGAGTGGTGGCCTCTTCCGTCGGTCCGCCTTCGAGCGAGACGATCCCGTCCACCAGATCGGGTCTGTCGAGGGCGAGCCGGAACGCCATCGACGCGCCGAGTGAGTGGGCGAGGAGCAACACGGGTCCTGAGTGCAGGGAGTCGAGCACCGCGGCAATGCGGCGCGACTGCGCCGCCAGCGAGTAGTCGGCCTTGTCGGGCCGGCTCGACGAGCCGGTGCCGAGCGGCTCGATGACAATGGGGCGGTAGCCGCCCGCGGCGAGGAGCGTCGTGACTTTTCGGAAGGCGAATGCCGCGCCGAACAATCCGGGAATGACCGCAACGGGACGTCCGTTTCCCGCCCAGGCCTCGACGTGCACCGTTTCCGCCGGCGCGACGACCACGTACGGATGCTGGAACATCACTACGGTGTCTCGAGCCGAGCAGCGCGTGATGCGACTGTATTCAGGTCCCCGCCAAGCTCATCCATCCGTCGCTGAAAACGGAGGTCGATCAACAGCAGTCCCACGACGTACGCCGTGAGGTTGACGAGGAAGATCACGGTGAAGATCAGCGAGTACGGCAGCCAGATGCCGAAATACAGCGCAAACCGCTTCAGACCTGGATCGAGTCGCGTGCGGTCGACGATGGTGGTGAGGAGCAGCACCGCGACGGACGCGAGCACGGCGAGCTTGAGAGACACGAGACCGCCCACCGCGCAGCCGAGAAAGATTGCGATCTCAGACGCGCGATCGAGCCTCGTGTCCAGGCGATGGCCCGCTTCCGACACCAGGCCGTACTGCCGGGCGATCCCACCATCGAGCCCATCCAGCACCTGGCCGAATGCCATGACCGCGAGCGCCAGGCCCGTAGAGCCGGTCGCGAAGAGCGCGCCGGCGACGACGCTCGCCCCGAACGCCCCCCACGTCACGTGATCGGGCGAGAGCCCGAGGGTGACGTGCAGGAAGCGCAGCACCGGGCGGGTGCCGCGGTCTACAGCGGAACCAAGAACAGGAGCAAATTCATACATAGGAGCACCACGATGAGAACGGCTTCTTTCGTCTTGTCAGAGACCCCCAGCAGGAACCCCTGAGTCACGACGGGGGAGTAGGGATACCACGGCATCTTCTCGTAGCTCACGCTGTAGTCCATCGCGACGTGAATCAGAAAGAAGAGCACGGGAACCCAGGTACCGAGCAGGAAGCAGAGTGGAACGATCCAGAGCAGGGCGACGGGCTCCTGCAGCGAGCTGCGCCAGTAATAGCCCAACTGCCGCCTCGGCCCGATTGCCTTCAGATATAAGGGCGCCTTGATGGCGTGATCGATGTCCACACCACAGCCGAAGACGTACGCAAGCACGGCCTCGCTCCCCGTGAGTTTCAGCGCTCTCACGCCGAGCGTCGTCGCGAG
>QHUJ01000144.1 GCA_003221895.1 Gemmatimonadota bacterium
CGCCAGCAGCTGACCCAGGCGCCGCACGGTTACCAGTTGCCCTGCTCGCGCATCCAAAACGCGTAGCTGAATATGAGAGGTCCTGCGTTGCTCAAGAGCAATCCGCCCCACAGCGCGATCGATGCGACGTCACCCGTGAGAGCAAAACTCCCCCACGCGAGGATACCACCCCCGACGTAGGTGGCGCCGCCCTTTACGACGAGCCAGAAGACCCGTCGCCGCAACCCTCGACGCCACTCGGCTTCGGCTGCCGCCACGCCCGCCGCCCGACGCGTCTCCTGGGCGATACGATGATCTGAGAGAACCAGCAATGCGGACATTGCCCCCCCCCAAGCCCCCGAATCTACGCGTCCCCTCCGCTGCAACGCGCGTGTCAAGCGCGTCGGTGCTGCGGTGGGTGCTAGACGGCGGCCCCCGCGAGACTCAGAGTCTCCAGGGCCTGTTGCACGATCGCGTCATCCCTGTTCCCCACCGACTCGGGCGCGCGATAGGTGATTACCAGAGGGACCGATCCGGCACGGAGAAACCACCCACGAATCCGCGTCCCCAAGGCGACCATCTCTATTGCATAGCCCGCGAATGGCCCGTATTCGCTGGCTACCAGAGCACGGCTCAGTTTCCGGTTAGCGCGGACGACCGAGGCGAGCCAGCTCGTCGCGTCGAACCGCACCTCGTCCACGTCAAATGTCGTCATGCGCAGCTCGGCATCCCGCGTCGCGTTGAGCATCGCGGTATAACCATCCTGCTGTTCGACACTCCAGCCGGATGGTGGTTGAATGAATCCCGAAAACGTTGGGAACTTGCGGCTCATGAGTGATGCTGCTGGGCGGCGGACACAGCCGTCGTGCCTGTCTCGTTACGGTACGGTGACATTCAGTTGCACAGTACTGTACTGCGGCAAGTTGAGCACTGTCGTATCCCGCGACGTCGTACCCACCGTTACTCGAATGCACGCCGAGTAGGCCGCCACCAGACTGACGAAATCGACGCGATAGATCCCGTTGGCGTTGGTCTTTGCATCGAGCTGCTCAATGATCGTGCTCGTTCCACAGCCATTGGGTGCGTAGCTTCGCACGGTCGCATCGGTGTTGGGAACAGGCTGGGCCGTGGAGTTGCTAACCAGACCCGCGACGGTGATCGTCGGACGAAGGTTCGACCCTGACGCGGCACACCCCGCCACCGCCAACGGCACAACGGCAAGCAGAAGCGCTACAATCCCAGCGCCCGACTCGGATCCTTCTTGCAAGCGTTGTTCCACCCATCGACATGGCATAGCGAATGATACCGACGACGCCGAGCCGCTGTTCTCCGGACCTTCGTCGTTGATCGCGCCCGCTAAAGCACGGACGTGGTGTCGGCCAGCGGCAACCCGAACGCCTCGGCCACACCAGGATACACCACCTTCCCCTCGACCACGTTCAACCCCAGCGCCAGACTCGGATCCTTTTTGCAGGCCTGCTTCCACCCATCGCGCGCCAGGCGCTTTGCATAGGGGAACGTCGCATTCGTCAGTGCGAGCGTCGAAGTCCTCGGCACACCGCCCGGCATGTTCGCCACGGCGTAGTGGAGGATGCCGTCCACAATGTACGTGGGGTTGTCGTGCGTCGTCGGCTTTGTGGTCTCGATGCAACCACCCTGGTCCACCGCCACATCCACGATCACCGATCCGGGCTTCATGACCTTGAGATCGCCGCGCTTGACGAGACTGGGTGCCTTCGCCCCCGGCAGGAGCACTGCGCCGATCACCAGATCGGCTTTCTTGAGCTGCTCGAGAATGTTGTGGCGATTGGAGTAGAGCGGATCAACGTTGGGAGCGAGCACATCGGACAGGTACCGGAGTCGGTCGAGCGAGACATCGAGCAGCGTGACGTGGGCGCCGAGTCCGGCGGCCATCTTGGCGGCATTCGTGCCCACCACCCCGCCGCCGATGATCAGCACCTCGGCGGGCAACACGCCCGGCACGCCACCGAGCAGAATGCCACTGCCGCCGAACACTTTCTCCAGGTACTTCGCCCCTTCCTGCACGGCCATGCGGCCTGCGACCTCGCTCATCGGCGTCAGCAACGGCAACTCGCCCGTCGACAGCTGCACGGTCTCATACGCGATCGCGACGCTGCCGGACTTGATCACCGCCTGCGTGAGCGGTTCGGATGCCGCAAAGTGGAAATAGGTGAAGAGCACCTGGCCCTTGCGCATCTTTGGCCACTCGGTCTCGATCGGCTCTTTCACCTTCAGAATCATCTCTGCCTTCGCCCACACCGCCTCGGCCGAGGGCACGATCTGCGCGCCTACCGCCCGATAGGCCTCGTCGCTGAATCCCGAACCGAGGCCGGCGCCCTGCTCCACCAGGACCGTGTGACCATCGCTCGCGAGCGACTCGGCCCCCGCGGGCACCAGCGCGACGCGGTTCTCGGCAGTCTTGATTTCTCTGGGCACGCCGACGATCACGCTTTGCCTCCCCCTCCCCCCCCCCCGCCGTTGGGTCCTAGTGAGACAACGGTCTGCCGCTCAGGATCGAAGAATTCTCTTGCTACGCCGGCGACTTCGTCTTCGGTGAGCGCCTCGACGGTCTTGAGCACCTCATCCAGGCTCCGATACGACTCGCTATAGATGGCCGTGCTCGCCAAACGATACATCCTGGCGGTGGGGCTCTCCAGCGACAGCATCAGCTGGCCCAGTGTCTGCTGCTTCGCGTCGGCCAGCGCCTCGCGACGCAAACCTTCCCGCGCCATGCGCGCGAACTCGTCGCGGATGGCCTGCGCGGTGTCGGCGGCGCGCGCCGGTTGCGTCCCGACGTACACGCCCGCCATGCCCACCGCCCGATAGAAGGATGTGAAGCTGTAAATCGCGTAGGCCAGCCCCAGCTCCTCGCGAATGCGCTGAAACAAGCGGCTCGACATCCCGCCGCCAAAGACGTTGGAGACGACGAGCATCGCGTACTTGCGGCGGTCGGCATAGGGAATCGTGTCGGTCGCGAACACGATATGGGTCTGGGCCGTGTCCCTTTCGAAATGCTTGCCGACACCCCGCACGGCCGGCGGCACCGGCGGCACGGGCGGTGGCGCGGCGGAGGGTTGGCCGTCGCCGTCGAACCATCCCTGCTTCTCCACTTCCTGCAGGAGCGCGTCGTGCGTGAGATTGCCCCCCGCCGCGATGATACAGTTCCCGGGGAAGTAGGCGCGCGCGTGCAGGCTCCTCAGGTCGGCCGTCGACAGAGCGCTGACGGTTTCCTTCGTGCCGAGGATCTGGAAGCCATACGGATGGCTCGGCCACATCGTCTCGTAGGTGAGATCGAAGACTTCGTCGTCCGGGGTGTCCTCGACCGTGCTGATCTCTTCCAGCACGACCTGCCGCTCCAGCGAGAGGTCGGTGTCGCGCAGGACGGGGCGGCGGACCATGTCGGTGATGACATCGAGCGCGCGCGGCAGGTCGGCATCCAGCACGCGCGCGTGGTAGGCGGTGGAGTCGCGCGACGTGTAGGCATCGAGCGAGCCGCCGCGCGACTCCAGCGACACCGCGATCTCCTGCGCCGTGCGCCGCTCGGTGCCCTTGAACACCATGTGCTCGAGCAGGTGCGAAACGCCCATCTTGGGACGCGGCTCGTGCGCGCTGGCGGTGCGCACCCAGACGCCGATCGCCACGGATCGGACGCTGGGCTCGCGCTCGCTCAACACCGTGATCCCGTTGGGCGCGGCGGTGCGATGGATTTCACGATCCAGCCGCACCGTATCTAGCATGTGGGACACGGGGGGCTAGTTCTTCTCGATCAGCGCTTTCCGAGAGAGCCGCATGCGGCCGCGCTCGTCCACCTCGAGCAACTTCACCCTGAGGTGGTCGCCCTTCTTCACGACATCCTCCGTCTTCTCGGTGCGGCCGTGCTGCAGCTCGGAGATGTGCAGCAATCCTTCGACGCCGGGGATGATCTCGACGAACGCGCCGAACGCGGTGGTGCTCTTCACCACGCCCTCGTAGACCCTGCCGACTTCCGGCTCCTGCATGAGCCCGGACACCATGTCTCGCGCTCGCTCCGCCGCCTCGCCCACGCCCGAAATCGTGACCACACCCGTGTCCTCCACGTTGATCTGGGCGCCGGTCTGCTCCTGAATACCGCGGATCGTCTTGCCCTTGGGGCCGATGAGGTCGCCGATTTTATCGGGACGGATCTGAACCGTGATGATGCGCGGAGCGTACTTGGAGAGCTGCGACCGCGGCTCGGGCATCGCCTGATGCATGATGTCCAAGATGCGCAGGCGCGCCTGCTTGGCCTTTTCGAGCGCTTCGCTGATGACCTTCCAGTCGAGCTTCTCGACCTTGATGTCCATCTGGATCGATGTCACGCCGTCCTTCGTCCCGGCGACCTTGAAATCCATGTCGCCGAGGTGATCCTCGGTGCCCAGAATATCGGTGAGGATCGCGGTCCGTTTGCCGTCGGTAATCAGGCCCATCGCGATGCCTGCGCACGCCGACTTCACCGGTACGCCGGCGTCCATCAGTGCGAGGGAGCCGCTGCAAACCGTGGCCATGGAAGACGAGCCGTTCGACTCGAGGACCTCCGACACGATGCGGATCGTATAGGGGAACTGCTCGTACGGCGGCAGCACCGCCTGCAACGCTCGCTCGGCGAGCGCGCCGTGGCCGATCTCGCGACGCGAGACGCCACGTACCGGCTTCACTTCACCGGTGGAGAACGGCGGGAAGTTGTAGTGCAGCATGAACGACTTCGTCGTCTCCTGCGCGACGTCGATCGAGTCGATCCGCTGCTCGTCGTCGGTCGTGCCCAGCGTGACCGACGCCAGCGCCTGCGTCTGACCGCGCGTGAACAGCGCCGAGCCGTGCGTGCGCGGCAGCCAGCCCACTTCGCAGGCGATCGGGCGAACGGTATCGAGATCGCGGCCATCTACGCGCTCCCCCGCCGACAGCACGCGATCGCGCATCGTGTTGTATTCGATGCCTTCGATCACCTCCGCGATTTCGCGCGGCTTGTCGGGGAACTCTTCGGCCAGCTGTTCGACGATCGTGGACTTGATCGCGCTCAGCGCCTGGGTGCGCTCGGCCTTCTCCGCGAGCGTGAGCGCCTCTCGCACCCGGTCCTCGGCCAGCTCCTTCACTCGCGCGACGAGGTCGGCGGGAGGCTCCACCTTCTCCCACTCCATCTTGGGCTGGGCGAGCGCCTCCACCACCTCATTGCTGATGTCGAGCAATTCCTTGATGCCCTTGTGCGCCACCTCGAGCGCCTTGACGACCTCGGCTTCGCTCAGCTCGAGCGCGCCCCCCTCGACCATGACGATCGAGTCGCGCGAGCCCGAGACCGTGAGATCGAGGTCGGAGAACTCGAGCTGCTGGAAGGTCGGATTGAGAATCCACGCGCCCTCGACGCGCCCCACGCGCACCGCCGCGATCGGGCCATTCCAGGGTACTCTCGAGATCGAGAGCGCCGTCGAAGCGGCCAGGACTCCCAAGACATCCGCATCATTCTCTTGATCCGCCGACAGCACGTAGACGAAGACTTGTACTTCGTTCTTGAAGCCTTCGGGGAAGAGCGGCCGCACGCCCCGGTCGATCACCCGGGCCGAGGTGACTTCGTCATCGGAAGGCCGGCCTTCACGCTTCAAAAAGCCGCCGGGGATCTTGCCGGCGGCGTAGGCCTTCTCGCGGTATTCGACGGTCAGGGGGAAGTACGGGAGGTTCGCGATATTCTCGGAGACGGTGATGGCGGCCAGTACAACCGTTTCACCGAACTGGACGAGACATGAGCCTGCCGCTTGCTTGGCCAGCCGACCCGATTCGATCTTGAGGGTCCGGCCGGCGAATGTGGTATCAACGCGCTTCACTGCCTTGCCTGTCTAGAGCACTAGAAAATGTGCCGAGCGTCCCGGTGCTCTTCCCGGGACGCCCAGCACGACGCCTTGTTGCGACTTAATGTCGGAGACCGAGCTCGTCGATGAGCTGCCGGTACTTCGCGAGATCGGTGCGCTTCAAGTACTCCAGCAGGCGGCGGCGGCGGCTGACCATGCGCAGCAGGCCGCGTTGCCCGTGGAAGTCCTTCGCGTGGACCCGGAAGTGCTCGGTGAGGCTGTTGATGCGCTCGGTGAGCAGCGCGACCTGGACCCGGCTCGATCCGGTGTCCTTCTCGTGCAGCCCGTGTTTCCTGACCGGCGTCGTCTTATCGTACATCGTCCCTGTTCCCTAATCGTTGGAAGCGCCGTAGGTTAACGAGCTTGCCCCCCTTTGTAAAGTGACCAACGCGCCCACTGACCTCGTCGGCCAGAGGCTCGGCCCCTACACCCTGGAGCGCCTGCTCGGCCAGGGGGGGTTCGCGTGGGCCTTCGTCGGCCGGGAGGCCGACGGCACCCCGGTGGCCATCAAGGTCCTGAAGCCCCGCTACGCCGGTGACCCGCAGTTCGAGACCCGGTTTCGCAACGAGAGTGAGACCGCCGCAAAGCTCGAACATCCGAACATCATCCGCATTCGCTCGGTCACGAAGACCGGCGAGCACGTCTACTTCACGATGGATCTTTGCGCCGACTCGCTCGGCGCGCGGATCGCTCGCGAGGGCCCGCTGCCTGAGACCGACATCATGCGCCTCGCGCGCGACATCGCGGCCGCGCTCGCGTTCGCCCACAACCAGGGAGTCATCCATCGCGATCTGAAACCCGACAACGTCCTGATCCGCTCCGACGGCGGCGCCGTGTTGACCGACTTCGGCATTGCGCGGGCGGTCTCGGGCTACGTCGCCTCCACGGGCGTGAACATGACGATCGGCACCCCGCAATACCTGTCCCCCGAGCAGGCACAGGGCCGCTCGCTCGACCAGCGGGTCGACTTCTACGCGCTCGGCGTGACGCTGTACAAGGCCGCGGCGGGGGAGGTTCCCTTCACCGCCACCGACTGGTTCGAGCTCGCCCGCATGCACGTCGAGGACACGCCGCCCTCACTGCGCAAGAAGCGGCCCGAGCTGTCGAAGCGGTTCGAGCGCGTCGTGATGAAGTGTCTGGCGAAGCACCCGGACGACCGCTACACGAACGCCGGCGAGTTACTCGCCGATCTCGACGCGGGAGACGAGAAACGGCGCTGGTGGGAGTTGTGGCCTAGGAGCTGAAGACTCGGCGGATGGCGCGGAGGATCCTCGCGAACACCGAAGGAGCAGGGAGCGAGGAGCTGGGGGGGGGAGCAGAAACCAAACCGGCCACCATCTGTCGCAACTCCGCCTCGTAGCGCTTCGGGAAGGGTCGTTCAGCAAGTCGCACCGCGAATCCCGGTCGCTCGCCGTTTCCAGACAGCTCGACCACGCCCGGATGAGCCCGTTCGATCAATTCCATGATCGGCCGTAACTGCTCCCTGCGCTCCGTTCCCCGTCCCTGGTAGTATGCCGCCGTGACGGCAGCCACGAGCTGCTCCGCGCTCACGCGGCCGGCCGCGTATCCCGCGAGGACCTCGTTAGCGGAAGATTCGGAGGACATCGTTGCTGAGAGCGACCACCATGATGGCGAGTACGACCAGCATGCCGACCTGCGTCAGGCGGAGCCGCACCTGCGGGGACAGCGGCTTGCGGCGGATCGCCTCAGCGATCAGAAACATCGCGTGGCCGCCGTCGAGCACGGGGATCGGCAGGAGATTCAGCACCGCCAGGCTGACCGAGAAGAAGGCGAGAAACTGCAGAAACCAGTCGTAGCCAAGGCGTGCTGCTTGCTCCGACATCTGTGCGATGGCGATCGGTCCTCCCAGTTCGCGCGCCGATGCCTGCCCGGTGACCAGCCGCTTCACCGCATCGACCACCGCGACGATCTGGGCGCCCGTCAGCCGCACACCAAGACTCAACGCGGCTCCGAAGCCGACCGGGATCCGCACCAGCGGCGGATTCGCGTAGGCGCCGATCATCCCGAAGTGCTGGCCGCCGGAGTCCGTCGGTTCCGGCGTGATGGTGATTCGCCGCAGACTATCTCCGCGCAGCACCGTCATCACGAGTGGCCGTCCCGGGCTTTCCCGAATGCGACGCACCATGTCGGCCCAGGAAACAATGGTGTCCGACCCGATCCGCACGACGACATCGCCACCCCGCAGACCAGCCTTCTGGGCCGGTTGGCCGAGATTCACCGGTCCGATGCGAGCGGGATACAGCTGCACGATCGCACGTACGAGCTTATCGCGCGTCGCGGTGTCTCGCGCGACGTGCACGACGATTGGCTCGGGGCGCCCCGCGACTGTGAATTGGAGCCGTTCGGGACCCTCGATCACCTTCTCGGCGAACTGGTCCCAGGTCTTCAAGGAGTCGCCGTTGATGTGCGTGATGAGGTCGCCACGATGCACGGTGGCGAGCGCCTCCGCGCCCGGTGGCAGGCGCATCGCCTGAACCGAGTCCACCGGAGTCACCGCGGGACGCGGAGCGCCTGCGATCGCGACGAGTCCGGTAAAGATGACGAATGCCAAAAACAGATTCATCGTGACGCCGGCGAGAATGACGGCCATGCGGGCCCACAGGGGTTTCTGGTCGAAGGCCCGAGCCGGATCGATCGGCACCGTGGCTTTGCCGCCTTCCAACTCGCCAACCATGCCTTCTTCTTCCAGGCCCGCCATCTTCACGTACCCACCGAGCGGGATCCATGAAATCCAGTACTCCGTCTCTCCGCGCCGCCACTGGAACAGCGGCCGCCCGAACCCGAGGGAGAACCGGAGCACCTGAATGCCGACGGCCTTGGCGACGATGAAGTGGCCGAATTCGTGCACGGAGATCAGCACGCCGAGCACGACGATCAGCGATCCAATCAGGAGCATGCGGCCTCCTGAGCGAGGCGGCGCGCTTCTGCGTCGGCCGCCAGCGCGCCCGCCAGCGTCGTGGCGTCGCCGGGCCGGGCCCGCTCCAGCACACGTTCCAGCACTCCGGAGATTTTGCCGAACGGAATCTTTTCGTCGAGAAAGAGCTGCACCGCCACCTCATTGGCCGCGTTGAACATCGCCGGTGCTGTGCCGCCGCGCCGCGCTGCTTCACGTCCCACCGCATACGCCGGGAACCGGTCCAGCTGCAGCTCCTCGAACGTAAGTGCTCCGGCCGCGACCGGATCGAACCGCCGCACGCCGCTGTCCGGTACTCGCTCAGGATAGGTGAGCGCGTACAGAATTGGCAGCTCCATCGTGGGGAACCCGACTTGCGCGAGCACGGAGCCATCCACGAATTCGGCGAAACCATGGATGACCGACTGGGGGTGAATCACGACGTCGATGTCCTCATCCGCCACGGCAAACAGATAGTGAGCCTCGATCACCTCGAGAGCCTTGTTCACCAGCGTCGCCGAATCGACCGTGATCTTCCTTCCCATCGTCCATGTCGGATGCTTGAGCGCCTCAGCGACGGTCGCCTGCGACACCCGCTCCGGCCCCCAGGTGCGGAACGGACCGCCCGATGCCGTGAGAATGAGCCGCGCCAGCTCCGTAGGCAGCCGGCCGGTGACGCACTGCAGCACCGCGCTGTGCTCGGAGTCGACGGGGACGATCTCCCCGCCACCCTCGCGCGCCGCCTGCGTCACCAGGTCGCCCGCCATGACGAGGGTCTCTTTGTTCGCGAGCGCGACGCGCTTGCCTGCACGCAACGCCGCGAGCGTCGCTTCGAGACCCGCTGCTCCGACGATTCCGTTGACGACGATTCGGACATCAGGATGGGTTGCCGCTTCGACGAGACACTGAGCGCCTCTCCGTATCCCGTTTCCCGTGTCCCGTGCCCCGCCGTTCACCAGGCCAACGAATGCCGGCCTCCACTCCTTCTGTTGCGCCGCGAGCAAGTCCTTGTTCGAGTGGCCGGTGATCGCCACAACGCGGAATCGCTCCCGTTGGCGGGAGATGACCTGGAGAGTCGACCTCCCGATCGATCCGGTCGAGCCGAGTACCGCGACGCCGACGCTCATATCACCCCGAACATACGGTACAAACCGGCGGCCGCGGGGATCACGAAGTAGAGCGAATCGAGTCGATCGAGCACCCCGCCATGTCCCGGAATGAGCGTGGAGGAATCCTTCAGACCTGCCTCGCGCTTGAAGAGCGATTCGGCGACGTCGCCGACCTGCCCCACAATGGACACCGCGAGCCCGAACAGCAACAGCTGCGCAGAAGAGAAGCTCCAGCCTTGCTGGTTCAGTACAAATTTGCCCAGCGCGAGTGCCGTGATCACGCCCCCGAGCGTGCCCCCCACGGCGCCGGCCTGCGTCTTCTTGGGAGAGAGCACGGGCGCGAGCTTCGTCCCGCCAACTGCGCCGCCCACGGCCATCGCCGCGGTGTCGCAAATCCAGGTGATGACGAGGGGAAAGAGTGTGAGGAGCACGTACGCGGACGGCCGCGCGACGGCCTCGCTGCCATGCCGGATCGCAATCAAGAACGTCAGCAGTCCCGACGTGTACAGGGGGCCGAACACCGTGACCGAGACGCTGGTGAGCGGCCGCCCCGTAGGCCCGCGGCGTGCCATCGCGATCACCATGGTGAGCATCAACCATAGCGCGCCCGCATACAGAGTCGGCTCCGCCCAATGCAGTTCGGAGCCCTTGGCCCAATACGCGAGCAGCGGGATGCCCGCTGCCGCGAGCCAGCCGGTGCGATCGAGCGGTTCGATGCCCTGCCGGCGGCCGAACTCGTAGACCTCGCGCGCGCCCAACACGCCCAGGATCGCGAGCGTCGCCGCGAGCACCCAGCCGCCGAGCCAGATGATGCCGAAGACCAGCGGAATCGCGATCGCGGCCACGATGATGCGCTGCACCAGGTTGTTGGTTGGCATCAGGACGCGGTGACTTTGCCGAACCGGCGATCGCGCCGCTGATAGTCGAGGATGGCGTCGAGCAGCGTGCGCCGGTTGAAGTCCGGCCACAATACGGGCGTGATGTACAGCTCGGTGTACGCGAGCTGCCAGAGCAGGAAGTTCGAGAGCCGCTGTTCGCCGGACGTACGGATCAGGAGATCGGGATCGCCCCACGGCGCCGTGTACAGCTTGGCGCGCAGCGCGTCCTCGTCGATGTCCTCGAGCTTCTTCGTCCCCTTGAGCACTTCCTCGGCGAGCAGGCGGGCCGCGCGCGCGATCTCGCCGCGCGACGAGTACGAAATGCAGAGATTGAGCGAGAGCTTCTGACCGGCCGCCGTCTCACGCTCCACGCGCTCGACTGCCGCGCGGCCACCGGGCGTCAGGCGGCTGCGATCGCCCAGCACATGCACCTGCACGCCCTGATCTCTCAGCTCGGCGACCTCGTTGGCAATGTACTCCTCCAGCAGGTCCATCAGCGCAGAAATCTCGGGGGCCGGGCGGCTCCAGTTCTCTTCCGAGAAAGCGAACAGCGTGAGCACTTCGACGCCTGCGTCGATCGCGCCCTCGACCACCTCGCGCACCGCCTTCATTCCCGCCCGGTGGCCGAACGGACGCGGCAGCCGGCGCTCGGCCGCCCAGCGGCCGTTGCCGTCCATGATGATCGCGACGTGACGAGGGATCGGGGGAGGAGGGGGGGGGGGCCTGGCCGCATCAGACTTCCATGATCTCGGCTTCTTTCGCCTTCACCGCGGCGTCGACTCCCTTGAGATGCTCATCGTGCAGCTTCTGCACGTCCTTCTCCGCGTGCTTCTGATCGTCGGACGAGACATGCTCGGTCTTCTTGATCTTGTTCATCGTTTCGGTTCGCGCATGGCGAATCGCCACGCGTCCTTCTTCCGCGAACTTGTGCACGACCTTGACCAGCTCTTTGCGGCGCTCTTCGGTGAGCGGCGGAATCGGAATCCGGATGATCGTCCCGTCGTTCGCCGGCGTGAGACCGAGGTCGGACGCGAGAATGCCCTTTTCCACGGCCTTGAGCAGGCTCCGATCCCACGGCTGCACCGTCAGAAGCTTGGGCTCCGGCGCCGCGACGCTCGCGACTTGCGTGAGCGGCATTTCGTTGCCGTATGCGTCCACGCGCACCAGATCGAGCAACGCGGTCGTCGCCTTGCCGGTGCGCACGGTCGAGAACTCGCGCTTCACGGCTTCCACCGCTTTGTCCATCAGCTGTTTGGCGTGCTTGACGTGATCGGTGAGGCTCGCACCTGGTGCAGGGGTCATTGGACGATCGTGCCGACGCGCTCTCCGGCCAGAACCCTGGCCGTGGCGCCGGGCTGGTTGATGTTGAACACCACGATGGGGAGCTTGTTCTCTTTGCACAACCCGAACGCGTTTGCGTCCATCACCGCGTAACCTTTGACCAGTGCCTCCTGAAACGTCAGCGACGGCCGAAATTTGGCCTTGGGGTCCTTCTTGGGATCTGCCGTGTAGATGCCGTCCACATTGGTCGCCTTGAGGATGACCTGGGCCTCCATCTCGAGCGCCCGCAGCACGGCCGCGGTGTCGGTGGAGAAGTAGGGATTGCCGGTGCCGCCGGCAAAGATGACCATGCGCCCCTTCTCGAGGTGACGCACCGCACGCCGCCGGATGTACGGCTCCGCCAGCTCCTCCATGCGGATCGCCGTCATCACGCGCGTATCCACGCCTTTCTTCTCGAGAATGTCCTGCAGCGCCAGCGCATTGATGATCGTCGCCAGCATGCCCATGTAGTCGGCGGACACGCGGTCCATCCCCTGCTCGCTCGCCGCGGTGCCGCGCAGGATGTTGCCGCCGCCGACCACCAGACCGAGCTGGACGCCGGTCGCCGCAACCGACTTCAGCTCATCTGACAGCCGCTCGATGACCCCGAAGTCGATGCCGGAAGCTCGCCCACCTGCGAACGCTTCGCCCGAAAGCTTGAGCAGCGCACGCTTGTAGGCGAGCGTCGTCACCTAGTTGCCTCCCAGTTCAAACCGCGCGAAGCGCCGCACTTCGACCTTTTCCCCGGTTTTTCCGGACAGCGCCTTCACGAGATCGCCGACCGTGACCTTGTCGTCTTTCACGAACGGCTGCTCGAGCAGCACGTTGTCCTGATAAAACTTCTTGAGTTTGCCTTCGACGATCTTCTGTTTGACCGCTTCGGGCTTCTTCTCCTCGGCGACCTGTGCCGCGTACACGCGGCGCTCGCGCTCCACGACATCGGCCGGGACATCCTCCACCCGCACCGCGATCGGCCTGGCCGATGCCACGTGCAGCGCGATGTCCTTGGCCAGCTGTCGGAACTCGGCGGTGTTTGCGACGAAGTCGGTCTCGGAGTTGAGCTCGACCATCGTGGCAACCTTCCCGTTGAAGTGCAGATAGATCTCGATGACGCCCTGGCCCGCCGCGCGGTCGGCGCGCTTCTCGGCGCGCGCGGCGTACTTGACGCGCAGCAGCTCGTCGGCTTTCGCCATGTCGCCGCCCGACTCCTCGAGCGCCTTCTTGCAGTCCATCATTCCCGCGCCGGTCTTGGCGCGGAGCTCGGCCACCAGTTTTGCCGGAATCTCTTTCACTGTCGTCATTGCTTCCTTTCACTCCTCATAAAAACGCCGCCCTCGCGCCGTGTGGCCCGGGGCGGCGGTCGGTTGTTCATCCTGCTCGAGTTGTTACGCCTTCTCCCCGCTGACGGGTTCCGCCGGCACGGGCGCTTCCTCCGACTTCAGCCGGGCGGCGATCGCCTCCGGCTTCGGCCGCCGCTTGCGACGGGCCGGCCGCTTCTTCCGATCGCCATCGACGTCCGCTTCGCCCGTCTCGGTCGAGTAGGTCGTGCCTTCGCCCTCTTCACCCGAACCCGGTTCGCGCATCGGCATCTGCCGCCGCGCCTCGGCGATCACGTCGGAAATCGCGTTCGTGATCAACGAGACCGCCCGAATCGCATCGTCGTTGCCGGGGATCGGCACCGTGATCAGGTCGGGGTCGGCGTTCGTATCGACGATCGCCACCACCGGAATCCCCAGCTTGTTCGCCTCGGCGACGGCGATGCGCTCCTTCTTCGCATCCACGACGAACAACGCGCCGGGCAGCCGGCCGAGATTCTTGATACCCGCGAGGTTCTTGTCGAGCTTGCCGCGCTCGCGGTCGAACAGCAGCTGCTCTTTCTTGGTGTAGTTCGTGAAGTCGCCGTCCGCCGCGCCCTGCTCCAGCTCCTTGAGCCGCTTGATCTGCTTCTTGATCGTCTGGAAGTTCGTCAGGGTGCCGCCGAGCCAGCGCTCCGTCACATAGAATGCGCTGCAGCGCTTCGCTTCGGCTTCCAGGATCCCCTTCAGCTGCTTCTTCGTGCAGACAAAGAGGATACCCTCGCCCTTGAGCACGACGTTGCGCAGCAGCTCTTGTGCGACTTCGAGCTGACGCATCGTCTTCTGCAGGTCGATGATGTAGATGCCGGAGCGTTCGGCGAAGATGAAGCGCCGCATCTTCGGATTCCAGCGGCGCGTCTGGTGGCCGAAATGGACACCCGCTTCCAACAATTCCTGCAACTGAGGCTGAGCCACGCTATCCCTTTCCTGGGTTATTCCGCCGTCACCGTCTTCTCTCAACCCACCCCGAGGGGACCCAGATTGAGATCGGGTGACGTGTGTGATTTATCGTGCGTTGTGCGTGGTGCGTTGTGCGTGGGACCACGTACTACGCACCACGTACGTTTTATCTCTTGCTGAACTGGAAGCGCTTCCGCGCTCCAGCCCGGCCCGGCTTCTTCCGCTCCACGGCGCGCGGATCGCGCGTCAGCAAACCTTGCTCTCTGAGCTTCTTCCGATGCCGATCGTCCGCCAACACGAGGGCTCGGGCGATCCCAAGCCGCATCGCGCCGGCCTGCCCGGTGAGTCCGCCACCCACCACGCGCGCCTTCACGTCGAAGGCACCCAGCGTGTCGGTGGCGGTGAACGGCTGCTGAATGTGCGACACGAGTGAAGGCCGGGGGAAATAGTCACCCAGCGTGCGCCCGTTGATGCTCCACTTACCCGAACCTGGCGTCAGATACACCCGCGCGATGCCGAGCTTCCGGCGTCCGATCGCGTGCCACCGCAGCTCCGGTGTGATTCCTGAGCTCACTTGGACTCCCCCCCCACGGCGACGAGCGGTGTCGGCTGCTGCGCCGCGTGCGGATGTTCCGCGCCCGCGTACACCTTCAGCATCTGCTTCACGTGCTGGCGCGACAACGTCGTCTTGGGAAGCATGCCCCAGACCGCCTTCTCGATGACGCGCTCGGGATGTTTGTTGATCAACTTCGCGACCGGCGTAAACCGTTCGTGGCCCATATACCCGGTGTGCCGGAAGTAGCGCTTCTGCTCGGGCTTGCGACCGGTCAGCTGCACTTTCTCGGCGTTGATGACGATGACGAAGTCTCCGCCGTTCGTGTGCGGCGTGAATGTCGGCTTGTGTTTGCCGCGGAGCACCTGCGCAATGCGGCTGGCGAGGCGGCCGAGCGGCTGATCCGCCGCGTCGACGACCCACCACCGGCGCTCGATGTCCTGCGTCTTTAGAATGAACGTCTTCATGACTCCGAATTCTCGTCGAGGTATCAGGTTTCGGGTGTTCGGCACCTAAGACCAGGCACCGGACACCTGGTTTTGGGCAGACCGCAAACTTTAACCGGGGCGTAACGCTCTGTCAACTCGAAGGTTCCGCGACTTTCGGCGGTCCGAGTGTGACGAGCGGAGCGCCCTTTTCGACGCGTTGGCCCGCTTCGACGTGGATCTGCTCAACCAGCCCCCGGCTGTGGGCGCGGAGCTCGTTTTCCATCTTCATGGCCTCGACGACCACGAGACCCGTCCCCGCCGCCACCTCCTGCCCCACCGTCACCTCGACCCGGACGACGAGCCCCGGCATCGGCGCCCGCACGGGCCCGCCCGCGGCCACTTTGCGGCCCTGCCCGGTGAGCTCCTCGACCTGCTTCGACCGGTCGTCTTGCACCTCGACTTCCAGCCGTTCACCGGCCGCCCCCATGGCCCACCGCCGGCCCGCGTTGTCGAGCCGCTGGCAGGCGACGGTCCAGGAGTGCTTGCCGAGCAGCAGATGGATGAGTGGTGTGCCGGGAATCGCAGCCCAATGGGCTTCCATCCGCTCGCCGTCAACCGTCACAGCACCGCCGCTGACGTCGATGACGTAGGTGTGGCCGCGAAGGGTGACGTGGTACTTCATGCGGCCTCCAGTATCACCACAGTCTCCACGTGCGCCGTCTGCGGAAACAAATCGAATGCCCGCACCGCCGTAATCAGATAATTCACGTTCAGTCGCGAAAGGTCGCGGGCGAGTGTCGCCGGGTCGCAGGAGATGTACACGAGCTTCGCGACCGGCTCGGAAGTCAGGCGCAACGTCACATCCCAATGGAGCCCGGCACGGGGCGGATTGACCACCACGGCGTGGGGCGGCGGCAGGCTCGCCAGCACGTCCTCGGCCCGCGCGGCGATGAAGCGTGCGGCCGGCAAGCGACCGCGGCCCCAGTTCACGGCCTTCTCATCGGAATCGACACTGACCACGCTCGCACCCGCATCGATGAGGAGCGCGGCCGTGTCGCCGATGCCACCGTAGAGGTCCCACACTGTTTGGCCGCGCACATCGCCGAGCTGATCGACCGCCCAGCGGCGGGTGATTGCGCCCATGCTGGGGTTCACCTGCTCGAACGCCGTCGCCGGAAATCCCGTCGCCGGGCCCGCGACGACTCGCGCCGCACCGTCCACCGGTTGCCACCAACAGACGATGTCGGTTTCGCCCAACGCCCGGCGCAACTCCTCGGCATTGAGCCAGGGTTCTCCTGACGATTCGGCGATCACGTGCCGACCGCCTTCGCGGTCGAGCCGCAGCGTGAGCCGGGTTAGCGGCTGCGGCAGCAGCGCGACCTTGCCGCGCAGCTCGCGCCACAGCGCCATCAGCCTGAAATCGGTGATCTGACAGTCGGCGAGCGGAAATACGAAATTGGACCGATCGAAGGGATGCAAGCCCACCACCTGAGCTTTCGCTTCCATCGAGATCTTGGAGCGATAGCGCCATTCCTCCAGGGCCTCGACGATCTCCGGGTCCTTGACGTCGAGTTTGCCAATCCGCCGGAGCGCATCACCCACCATCGCCTGCTTCGCGCTGAGCTGTGCGTCGTACGCGAGGTGCTGCAGCTGGCAGCCGCCGCAGTGATCGTGCGCATAATGCGGACACGGTGGCTCGACCCGTGCGGGACTCGGCTCGACGATTTCGCCGACTTCGGCACGCGCGAATTTGCGGTGTCCCTCGAACGATCCCTCGCGCATCCGAATACGATCTTCGGGCGCCGTTCGCGGAATGAAGACGACTCGTCCATCCTCGAGTCGCCCCACTCCGTCACCGCCTGCTGCGATGCGCGTGATCGATACGATGCCGCTCACTCGAGCTCGCCCCGGAGCCCGTCCCGACGCGCTTCGATGACCCAAGGCGACGGCCCGCCTCGCCCGACTTGCCCGTCCCGCCCGTCCCGCCCGTCCCCCCCGCTGGTCCGTTCGCGTTGCTCATCCGCCTCCAGCGCAGCCGCCACCGCCAGCGCCCGCTCCAATCCCGGCTGCGGTGGCGCCGACAGGACCCGGGCGCCGGCGCGCTCCAGATACGTGATGTCGAGCTCGCCCCGCAGAAACTCGGGATCGTCCATCACGCGCACGTGAAACGGCTGGCTCGTCGGCAGCCCAACCATGATCAACTCGCCCAGCGCGCGACGCATCCGCTGAATCGCGATGTCGCGCGTTTCCCCCCAGGCGATGAGCTTGGCCAGCAACGGATCGTAGAACAGCGTCACCTCGTCGCCCGCCTCGACCCCGGCGTCCCAGCGTATCCCGGGGCCGCTCGGCACGCGCAGATACTGCAGCACGCCCGTCGCGGGGAGAAAATCGTTGAACGGATCCTCGGCCGTGATGCGGCACTCGATCGCGTGCCCGCGGGGGTGCAGCGGCGTGCCACCGACGTGCACGCGCATCGGCTGCCCGGCCGCGATCCGCAGCTGCTCGCGCACCAGGTCCACGCCGTACACCAGCTCGGTGACGGGATGCTCCACCTGAATGCGGGCGTTCATCTCGAGGAAGAAGAACTCGCCGGTCGGCGTGAGTAGAAACTCGATCGTGCCGGCGCTGATGTATCCAACCGCGCCGGCGGCTGCCGTCGCCGCTTCCGACAACCGGCGCCGCAACGCCGGCGACACCGCGACCGACGGCGCTTCTTCGATCAGCTTCTGGTGGCGCCGTTGGATGCTGCACTCGCGCTCCCCCAGCGCGACCACTCGCCCGTGGCGATCCGCCAGCACCTGAATCTCGATGTGTCGCGGGCGCTCGAGGTACTTCTCGATGTAGATGCTGCCGTCGCCGAACGCCTTCAATGCCTCCCGTCGCGCGGCCTGAAACGCCTCCTCCACGTCCGTTTCGCCTCGCACCAGACGCATTCCCTTCCCGCCCCCGCCGGCCGCCGCCTTGAGCAGCACCGGGTAGCCGATCCGCTTCGCTTCACGACGCGCATCCACCGGATCGCGCAGCGGCGCGGCCGTGCCCGCAACGACCGGCACGCCCGCGGCTTGCATGCGACGGCGCGCTTCGGTCTTGTCGCCCATGGCGCGGATCGCCGCGGCGGGCGGGCCTACGAAGATGAGTCCCGCATTGGCGCACGCCTCCGCAAACGGCGCGCGCTCGGAGAGGAAGCCGTAGCCGGGATGGACCGCCTGGCAGCCGCTTTCGCGCGCGGCGGCGATGAGCTTGCCGATGTCGAGGTACGATTCGGCGGCGGGCGCGGGACCGAGCAGCACGGCGGCATCGGCCTGGCGCACATGCGACGCCAGCCGATCGGGCTCCGAGTAGACCGCCACGGCGTCGAGACCCTCTTCGTGGCAGGCGCGAATCACGCGCAGCGCGATTTCGCCGCGATTGGCGACGAGGACGCGACGAATCGAGGTCACGTCACCGGCATCCGACCTCGGATCCCAGATCGAACGTATCGAAGGCTTTGCACAGCCCGCCGGCGTTGCTGACGGCCCGCGTGTAGAGCGCAGTCACCGGCGCGGTCCACGTTTCGTGCTCATCGACCGCCAGTCGCAACGCCGCGAACACGAAGTCCTGCGGAGGGACGCGGTCGTCCTTCGTTTCGCGTCCCGACACCCAGACGAGGGGCCGCTTATTCCATTTGACGGCGGGGCGCTGCTCGGGTGCCCGCTCGAACCCCATGCTGGCGCAGACGGCGCGGGTCTCGCCGAGCGCCCGCAGCGAGGGATCGTGCCTCCTCATCTCCCGCAGCACGCGATTGCGCAGCACCGAGTCGAGCTTCCAGCGGTCGAGCGGCACGACGACCAGGTCGGGACGCAGCCCGCGCCCAAACCGCAGGTACCACGCCGCTTGCGTGTCCATCTCGTTCGCCGTGAACAGCACGCCCTGATGCGGGCAGGCACGCAGCAGGTTCTCCCCCAACTCCTCCAGCACGGGCGGCAGCCGGAGACTCTCCGGGAGGCCGTGCCATGCCAGCGTCGCAGCCGCGGTGCCCCCAGATTCCCAGTCCACGTAGGCCCGTTCCCCGAACGCATACACGCGGAAGACACGGGCCGAATCGGCGGTGCGCGTGCCGGGGCTCAACCGCGCCGAGCGATCGAACGCCAGTTGCGCCGTGTCGAGAATCGCGTGCGCCAAAACGGTATCGACGACCACCGGCTTCTTGTGCGCGTGGTACTCCTCGCTGAGCTGCAGGTAGTACCGGCCCACGTCGAGCCAGGCGGAGCCGTCGGTCGAGTCGGCCGTGACGCGCGCCCACACACTGGCCCGCGCCGAGTCCTGAGCCGGAGGAGCCGGTGGACCGGCGGGAGCCGGCGACGTCGGAGGCGCCGGCGGGTTCTGGACCAGCAGCAGCCCGACGGCTGCCTTATAGAGGAATGTTCCCATGCTTCTTTGGAGGATTCCGGCCGCGCTTGGTCTCGAGGGTGAGCAGCGCCTCGATCAACCGTGGCCGCGTGTCCCGCGGATCGATGATGTCGTCGAGGTAGCCGCGCGACGCCGCCTGATACGGGTGCGCGAACTTGTCGCGGTATTCGTTGGTGCGCTCTTCGCTCGCTTCCCCCTTGTACAGGATCTCGACCGCCCCCTTCGGACCCATCACGGCGATCTCGGCGGTCGGCCAGGCCACGTTGTAGTCGCCGCGGATGTGCTTGGAGCTCATGACGTCGTAGGCGCCGCCGTACGCTTTCCGCGTGATGACCGTGAGCTTGGGGACGGTCGCCTCGCAGTAGGCGTAGAGCAGCTTGGCGCCGTGCTTGATGATGCCGCCGTGCTCCTGCGCCACGCCCGGCAGAAACCCCGGCACGTCCTCGAAGGTCACGAGCGGAATGTTGAAGGCGTCGCAGAAGCGGATGAAGCGGGCACCCTTGAGCGAGGCGGAGATATCGAGCACGCCCGCCAGCGCCGCCGGTTGATTCGCGATGATGCCCACCGGCCTGCCGGCCAGCCGCGCGAACCCAACGATCAGATTGTTGCCGTAGTCGGGCTGCACGTCGAAGAAGGCGCCATTGTCCACGACGAGCTTCAACACGTCGTGCATGTCGTAGGGCTTCGTGGCTTCATCGGGGACGATTTCGAGAAGCGCCTCTTCCCGCCGGTCTGACGGGTCGTCCGCCGTTCGCACCGGCGGGCTGTCCAGATTATTGCCCGGCAGAAACGAGAGCAACGTGCGAATCGCCGTGAGCGATTCGAGCTCGGAGCCGTGCACGAAATGCGCGATCCCCGAGGTCGCGCCATGCACGTCGGCGCCGCCGAGTTTCTCGAAGTCCACCTCCTCGTGCGTGACGGTCTTCACGACGTTGGGGCCCGTCACGAACATGTAGGACAGGCCGCGCACCATGAAGATGAAATCCGTGATGGCCGGACTGTAGACGGCGCCGCCCGCGCACGGGCCGAGAATCGCGCTGATCTGCGGCACCACACCGGACGCGAGGGTGTTCCGCAGGAAGATCTCCGCGTACCCGCCGAGCGAGGCGACGCCTTCCTGAATCCGCGCGCCGCCGGAGTCGTTCAGGCCCACCACCGGCGCGCCGTTCTGTACGGCGAGGTCCATCACCTTGCAGATCTTTTCCGCGTGGGCTTCGGACAGCGAGCCGCCGAACACGGTGAAGTCCTGCGAGAAGACGTACACGAGCCGGCCCTCGACGCGTCCCCAGCCCGTCACGACCCCGTCGCCCAGGTATTTCTGGTCCTCGAGGCCGAAGTCGGTGGCGCGATGCGTGACGAAGCGATCGAGCTCGACAAAGGAGCCAGGATCGAGGAGCACGTCCAGCCGCTCCCGCGCCGTCATCTTGCCTTTGTGATGTTGGGTGGCGATCCGCTCGGTCCCGCCACCCTGCTCGGACTCGGAACGCTTTTGCTGGAGGAGTTCCAACTTCTCGCGCATTGCCATGCGCAAAATGTATGACCGCAAACGCAAAGGGGCGAGGAAGACTTTCCTCGCCCCTGACTTCTCACCGCCCTCGGCCGCCGGGCCTCTAGGCGTCTGTTCTTGGCGTCTCGTCCCCTGCAGGCTGGGGAACCGGAATGATGTCGTCCTTGGGGAATCCGGTGGCCGCGAGGACGATGCGATGATGAATCGGATCGACCTCGAGCACCTTCAACTCGACCGCCTGCCCCTCTTTCACCGCATCACCCGGCTGTTGGATATCGGGGATGCCCAGCTGCGACATCGGCACAAACCCCTCGATGTCGCTGCCGAGATCGACGACGACGCCCTTGTCCATCAGCCGCATGACGCGGCCGCGCAGCTCAGTGCCCACGGGGTACGTCTCACCGATGCGGAGCCACGGATCTTCCTGGGCCTGTTTCAGTCCGAGCGAGATCCGCTTGTTCTCGGCGTCCACGTTCAGAATGAGCACGTCGACCTCATCGCCCTTCTTCACGACTTCCGACGGATGCTGGACCCGCTTGGTCCAGGACATGTCGGAGATGTGAATCAGGCCGTCGATGCCCGGCTCGATTTCGACGAACGCGCCGAACGACGTCAGGTTGCGGACCTTGCCGCGCAGCCGCGTTCCAACGGGATACTTCTGCGGCAGCGCCATCCACGGATCCTGCTCCGTCTGCTTCATGCCGAGTGAGACCTTCTCCTCGGTCTCGTCCACTTTCAGCACCACCGCTTCGATCGACTCGCCGATGGACACGAGCTTCGACGGATGGCGGACGTTGCGGGTCCAGCTCATCTCGGAGATGTGCACCAGGCCTTCGATGCCCGGCTCGAGCTCGACGAACGCGCCGTAGTTCGTGATCGACACGACCTTGCCCTGCACGCGCGTTCCAACGGGATACTTCGCGGCCACGTTCTGCCAGGGATACGCCTGGAGCTGTTTCAAACCGAGCGAGATGCGCTCGCGCTCCCAGTCGATGTCGAGGACTTTGACCTCGAGCTCCTGGCCGATCTGCACCATCTCGGAGGGATGCGACACGCGCCCGTAGCTCATGTCGGTGATGTGCAGCAAGCCGTCGACGCCGCCCAGGTCGATGAAGGCCCCGAAGTCGGTGATGTTCTTGACGACGCCCTTGCGCACCTGATTGACCGACAGCTCCTTCATCAGGACGTCGCGCTTCGTCTTGCGCTCCGCCTCGAGCAGCACGCGGCGCGAGACGACGATGTTGCGGCGCCGCTTGTTCAGCTTGATGATCTTGAACTCGAAGCTCTGACCGAGCAGCTCGTCGATGTTGGGCACGCGGCGCAGCGCGATCTGGCTGCCGGGCAGGAACGCGTCCACGCCCATGAGGTCCACGACTACCCCGCCCTTGATCTTCTTCACCAGCGTGCCGCTGACGGCGTCATCCTTCTCATGCGCTTCGCGGATCTTCTCCCACACGCGCATGAAGTCGGCCTTCTTCTTCGACAGGACGACGGCACCTTCCTGATCTTCGAGGTGCTCGAGGAAGACTTCGACCTCGTCACCTTCCTTGAGACTTTTTGGATCCTTGAACTCGTCGATCGCGACCGCGCCTTCCGACTTGAACCCGACGTCGAGAATGACGGCGGTGTCGGTCACGCGCAGCACCTTCGATTTGACGATTTCGCCTTCTTGGATATTCGAAAGCGTCCCCTCGTACAGCAGGGTCATTTTCTCGATCTCGTCGGACGAATACTCCTCGTCGAGACCGGAGCGGACGCGTAGTTGTGAGCGGGGTGGTTTACGAGTGGGTAGATCTTCTTCGAATTCTTCCACGTCACGTGCTTCTACGAGCATGCGGTACACCGGTTTGGTTTTTGGTTTGAGGTTACCTCGTCATTCATTGTCCTTGCAGGACAGTGTTTGCCGAGCACAGGCATCAGCCTGTCGAACGGGCGGAAACCTACCCAGGGAACCGTTGCCGCGCCAGTTCAACTACGTGCATCACCTGCTCTTCCAGCGTCAGGGCCGTCGTATCCAGCAAAACGGCGTCTGGGGCCGGCTTGAGGGGTGCGATCCGGCGGTTCGAGTCGGCGGCGTCCCGGGCGGCCAACGCCTCGCTTTCGCGCCGTACCAGCTCGACGTCCACAGCCTGGCCGCGCTGAGACAGCCGCCGCCGGGCCCGCTCGTCCGGAGTCGCCGTCAAAAAGATCTTCAACGGGGCCTCGGGAAAAACCACCGTGCCGATATCTCGCCCGTCCACAACCACGCCCCGCCCCCCGCCCCCCCCCCCGCCCCCCCCCTCAACCGCCTTGCGTTGCTGCGTATTCACCCAGGTCCGGATCTCCGGGATGGCGGCGACAACGGAGACGTAGCGGGTAACGCGCTCAGTGCGGATTGCCTCTTCCACGTCCGCGCCGGCCACCTCTGGCCGGAATTTCGCGCCGACGAGCACGAGACGCACCGGCAACCGGTCCGCGAGATCGAGGATCCGCTGCGCGGGCCATTCCTCGCCCTTGCGGCGCCCGCCCTCCCCCAGGGTATCGACCGCGGCGAGCGTCAGGGCTCGATAAAGCGCCCCCGAGTCGAGATGCGCCCAGCCGAGCTGCTGCGCCACAAGGCCGGCGGTCGAGCTTTTGCCGGATGCGGCGGGGCCGTCGATCGCGATTACCCGAAGCACCGCCGCAGATCCCTGAAGAAGCCTGGATAGCTGATCGCTACCGATTTCCGCTCCGAGAGCTTCACTTGCGCGCCGGCGACGGTGCCGAGCACAGCGAATGCCATTGTCAGGCGATGATCCTTCGCGGTCTCGATGGTGCCGCGGGGTGGCCGCGCGGTGCCCTCGACATGGAGATCGTTGCCGTGCACCTCGGCCCTCGCACCGACCGCGCGCAGATTCGCCGCAATCAGCTCGAGCCGGTTGCTCTCTTTGACGCGCAGCTCTCCCACTTCGCGGAACACGGTCTCACCGCGCGCTCGGCTCGCGAGGACCGCGAGCAATGGGACTTCGTCCACCAGCGTCGGAATCTCGTCCACAGTGACCTGCGTGCCCGTGAGGCTCGCAGGCATCGCGATCAAATCGGCAACTGGTTCACCGCCCTGGTCGCGCAGATTCACCCGGTGCACGTGGGCCCCCATGCGCTCGAGGACGATGAGAAAACCGATGCGGGTGGGATTCACTCCGACGTTTTCGATCGTCAACTCGCCGTCCTGCGCGAGCAGCGCCGCGCCAACCAGGAAGGCCGCCGACGACGGATCACCCGGAACCGATATGGTGAATGACGGAATGCTGGCGGTAGACGGCTGATAGCGGATCGCGCCATCTCGCTCGTGAATCCCGAGCCCCAGATGCGCAAACAGGCGCTCGGTATGATCGCGCGATCGGTACGGCTCTCGAATGGTCACGGGAA
>QHUJ01000109.1 GCA_003221895.1 Gemmatimonadota bacterium
TGGGGGCCGCCTCAAGAACTTCGTGTGCGAGGGCCACTTCGAGTGGCGACCCCCTGGCCCGATGATCTTTGGATTTGAATTCCGCAGGCTCACGACGACGTATACGGCAGGCGACTTCACGGCGAATCACTTCAATCTGGCGGCGGGGTACCGCTTCTAGGAAATCCGGAGACTCCGCGCCATGGCGGCAAGGAGCAGCACTCTGGGACTGGCGGTGAAATCACCTCGATGGGCGTCACCAACGGCGGTCATGTGAGTTCAGTCTACCCCGGGCGGGAAGGAGGTTTCCGCTTCCGGTAGGCCATGACGGCAACCCCGGCGCAAATGAGGAACGCGGGCACCATGAGGATGATCATGGCGGTCAACATCGCGCGCATCTGGGAAGTCAGGGCGTGGTCAGCCGCTGATGCAACAGGCGAAACGCATCAAACCAGAAATGATCCATCAAGACGACGGTAATCAGCACGGCAAGGACCAGACTCCACCCGAAGACGCGCCGCTCGTAGCGAAGATGCATGAAATACAGCAGTGCGATGGTCGCCTCGATGAACGCGAGCACGAGCAGTGCCGCCAGCAGGAAGCCCGTGGGCGGCCGCACGAGCGTCACCAGCACCTCGAGCGCGACGATGCCCAGGAGGCCAAGCCACACGATGACGTAGCGTCTCATTCTGCGCTCTCCGGCCGCGCGTCAGCGCACATTCAGCAAGTAGATCAGGGGAAACACGAACATCCAGACGAGATCGACGAAGTGCCAGTACAGCCCCGTCGTCTCGAGGTGACCCGCGTCGAACCGGGACTTTCGATACCCGAGCGCGATGACGCCGATCACGACGACCCCTGAGACCACGTGCAACAGGTGGAGCCCCGTGATGCTGAAGAAGGTGGCGCCGACGAGCGGCGTGCCACCGAGCGGATTGCGGAATAGCCGCCACCCCTCTCCGATCATGGCGATCCACTCGCGCAGGTGCAACGCCGCGAACATCGCACCCAGCGCCATCGTCGCTCCCAGCCAGCGGACCGCCACCGCCCGACGTTCGGCCTGGGCCGCCAGCACTGCGGCAATCATTGTGAGACTGCTCGTCAGCAGGATGACGGTCATGACGACGCCGTTCACGATGCTGGGCCAGACCGCGAAGGGTCGCGTCCAGTCGGGATTCGCCACGCGGACGTAGCCATAGGCGAACAGCACCGCCGCGAACGTGGCCGCATCGGCGACGATGAACATCCACATCGCGAGTTTTCGCGAGGGCACACCAAACGGTGACGGCTCGCTGCCGGCATGCACCGTGGCGGCCGCTACCGAAGGCTCAGGCACGGATCGTCAAGAGCAAGAGGAGGTAGAGCCACAGCACCGCCATGAAGTGCCAGTACAGCGCAGCCGCCTTGTACGTACCCGGCGGGACGCCACCAGCGGTCATCCGCCGCTCCACATACGTCAGCCCGGCGACGCCGCCGAGCACGTGCATGGCGTGGAGCGCGGTGAACACGTAAAAGAAGGCGCTGCTCGGGCCGCTCGCCAGCGATTGCTGCTGCGCAATGAGCTGCCGCCACGCCAGGATTTGCCCTACCACGAACATCACGCCGAGCGCGATCGTGAGATGCAGAGCGAGCGGCGCTTGGCGCCGCCGCGCCCACTCCAGCGTCACGCTGCTGCCGAGGAGCACCAGTGTGTTGACGTACAGCAGCGCCGGCAGCTGGAGATGATGCCAATCCGGCGCGCCGCTCTGCCGCACGACGAGGGCGCTGGTGAGTGCGGCGAACGACATCGCGATCGTCCCGATGCCGATCCACACCCCCGTCTGTGCGACGCTACTGCCGAGTGCGCCGTCCCCTCCCCCGTTCGTCATGCGCCCGACCGGCCCGCTCGTCGCCGGTGGCCGCGGCGGCAGGATCGCGGTGCTCACTGGGCTGCCGCCTGCATCACGTAGTCTCGACCGGCCGGTCCGGCCACGCCGTACTCGTTCGGTCCATACGCCACGGTCGGACGGCGGCCGCCGAAGTTGTCGTGCGGCGGCGGGGACGACGTGGACCATTCGAGGGTGGTTGCCTCCCACGGATTATCCGCTGCCTTGGGTCCCCGCAGGCGGCTGCGGATCAGGTTGAACAGGAAGATCAGCTGCACCGCCCCGGTGAAGAGCGCCGCGATCGTGATGAAGCGATGCAGGGGGATCAGGGGCTGCAGGTAGTCATCCGTAAATGCCGAATAGCGCCGCACATTGCCGGCGAGCCCCAGATAGTGCATCGGCATGAAGATGCAGTAGACCCCGATGAACGTGAGCCAGAAATGCCACTTGCCCAGCGTCTCGCTCATCATGCGCCCGAACATCTTGGGGAACCAGAAATACGTTCCGGCAAAGATGCCGAACATGGCGGCCACGCCCATGACGAAGTGGAAATGCGCGACCACGAAATAGGTCCCGTGCAGGTAGATGTCTGTCGACGGCTGCGCCAGGAAGAAACCGCTGATCCCGCCGCTCACGAACACCGACACGAAGCCGAGCGCGAAGAGCGAGGCGCTGGTCAGGCGCAGGCGCGCGCCGTAAACGGTGCCGATCCAGAGCAGGGTGATGATCGCGGCGGGAATCGTGATCACGAGCGTGGGCACGGAGAATAGCGTCGCCGAGAACGGGTTCATGCCGCTGAGGAACATGTGGTGGCCCCACACGGTGTAGCTCAGGAATGCAATGGCGACCAGGCACGCGATGAAGACGCGAGGGCCGAGGAGCGGTTTGCGCGCGAAGACAGGCAGAATCTGCGAGATGATCCCGAAACCCGGCAGAATCGCGACGTACACCTCAGGGTGCCCGAAGAACCAGAAGAGATGCTGCCAGAGCAGCGGCGATCCACCCATGTGGGGCTGCAGGCGATCGCTGATGACGAGTCCGCCCGGGATGAAGAAGCTGGTCCCGGCCACGCGGTCGAGAATGAGCAGAATGCAGGCTGGCAGCAGCACCGCGAAGGCGACGAGCGCGATCACCGCGGTGACGAACCAAGCCCACGTCGCGTACGGCAGGCGCGCGAGCGACATGCCCTTCGTTCGCAGGTCAAGCGTCGTCGCGATGAAATTCAGCGAGCCGAGCAGCTGGGCGATGCAGAAGATCCCGATCGAGATCGCCCACAGCGTCTGACCGGACCCCTGCCCCGGGCCCGCATCCTTGCCGACCGCGCTCAACGGTGCGTACGCCGTCCAACCCGAAAGCGGCGGTCCATCGCCGACGAAGAACGCCGCGACCAGCACGAGAAACGCCAGCAGCGTCACCCAGAACGACATCATGTTGATGCGTGGGAACGCCATGTCCTCGGCACCGACGTGAATCGGCAAGAAGTAGTTGCCGAACCCGGCGAATGGCGCGGTCGTCAGCACGAAGAAGACCATGATCGTGCCGTGCATCGTCATCAGCTCGAGGTAATACTCCGGCGTCATCACGCCACCGGCCGCGCCCGTGGGGGCGAGCTTGCCCAGAAGCGGGACGGGCGTGTCGGGCCAGCCGAGATGGAACCGCATGAGCCACGACAACACCATCCCGGTGACGACCGCCACCAGTGCGAGATCGAGATACTGCCGGCCGATCACCTTGTGATCGACGCTGAAGACATGTTTGCGCAGGAAACTCTGCCGCTGGGCGTGCGCCGGCGGGTGCGCCGTGGTGTGGGTCATGATGTCGCCGCCTGAGCTTTCAGCCACTGCGCAAAATCGGCGGGGGTCTTCACTTCGATGTACGCGCGCATGTTGTAATGACCCAGGCCGCAGAGTTGCGTGCACACGAGCTCATACTTGCCGGTCTGCGTCGCGGTGAAATGCAGCGGGATGACCATCCCCGGCACGAAGTCCTGCTGGATGCGCAGTTCCGGAACGTAAAACGAGTGATTGACGTCCTTGGCATGCAGGCGGAGGTCGATCGGCTGATTCACCGGGATGACCAATGTCCCGACCACGATGTCGTCACGCGCCGTCGTATCATTGGCGGGATCGAGTCCGAAGAAGTTTTGCGTAGCGTCGTTCATCAGATCGGGATGCATCGTGCCAAACTTGCCGTCCGGGCCCGCGTACCGGAAATAGAAAGCAAACTGCTCGGCTTCTACTTCGATCTGGAGCGCTTCCGCCGGCGCAGGCGTCTGATAGACGCTCGCCCACACCTTTGACCCGACGAAGGTCAGGACCAGGATCTCGATGCCCACGAACAGGATCGCAAGCACCACCAGGGGGGTAACGCCGCCGGGGAACGTCTTCACGGCCCGCGGCGGCATCCCATCGCGCACGTCGAACCGCCACACGAACAGGCCGAGGGCCAACTGCGCGGCGACGAACAGGATGCCGGCCGTGACCATCGTCTCGTTCAGCTGCCGATCGATTCGGCTACCATGGGCCGAGATGTCCGGCGGGAGCCACCAGACGTGCAGCGCAAAGATCGCGGCTGACACGAGCGCGATCACCGTGACGACGACGGCGAACAGCCTGCCCATCGGTCAGTAGGGCCGCGCGGTCAGCACGAAGTTGGCGGGCTTTGTTTCACTGCCGGCGATCGTCACCTCCAGACTCTGCGTCCCGAAACGCTCATGCCATGCCGTGACCGTGTACTTGCCGGGCGGCAGGCCCGACAGACTGAATGCGCCGCTGGAATCGGTGACCGCGAAATGGGGTGTCGACAACACGGCGAAGTAGCCGTGCATCCACGGATGGACGTTGCACTTCAACGCGATGAACTCCGGCTCGTCCCAGGCGGTGCGGATGGGCGGCGCGCCCTTCGGCTGAGACTTGTTCCACTCGGCGTTGACGCGGGCCAGCGGATGAATATTGTGGGAGTGGGGATCGTCGTTATAAATCGTGAGCGGTTGATGTACCTGCATCGCCGCCACGTGCGGGATGTACTGACAACCCTTCTGATCGTATCTCACCGTGTCGGTCGCCGGCGCGGCGCCCTGGTCCCCCGCCGCGATGTAAACCACCACATAGCGCACGCTGTTGCCGGGACCCGTGACCGCGTCCTCCGTCGTCACCGGCGTCGGGTGCTGCGTCACGCAATTCGGTTCTTTCGACATGTCGATCGGCTTCGCCTTCGGTGGCGTGCCGGTAAACGTTACCTTGCCGCTGATCGTCCCCCCGGCGGGTCTGTGTGGCTCCCGCGGTGTTGTGCCGCTCGCCAGGGCTACGAGCGCCACCAGGGCGCTGAAACGCGCAATCACCGACCGCCTCCTTCTGGACCAATGGGCTTGAGCTCGCTTCCATGCGTCGCCACCCACTCCCGCCAGATCGCCGCCTCACGCGTTTGCAGCGGTTGCAGCGTGCGCAGGAAGTGCACGAGGTCCCACCCATCGGCGGGTTTCAGCTGATCGGCGAACGAGGGCATCGGCGAGCCGTCGAGCCCGGTCATGAAAATCCGATACAGATCCTGATTCGTCTCTCCGCACATGAAGCGCGTCCCGCTGCGGAAGTCGTACGGACGGATGGGATTGTCCTTGTTGTCCGTCAAATCGTGCGCGGAGGGCCCGTCACCATGTCCCGCCGGGCCGTGACACTTCCAGCATTCCATCCGCTGATAAAGCTCCCGACCGTGGAGAATGCCCTGAATCGTGAGTACCGGCTCCGGCGGGACCGTCAGGGGCGCGCCGGGTTTCGCCGTCTGCCAGCGCTTCGAAAACGTCTTGATGAACGCGACGAGATCGACGCGATTTTGCTCGGTCAGTGGACGCCACGGCGGCATGTTCGTCGTGACGAAGCCGCGCGTGACGGCGTTGAACAGATCGGCATCGGTGGGCAGGGTTCCAGTGGGTGTGGAGCGGCACTTGAACACCGGGGTGGTGAAGTCGCGGGGTTTGGGATCGATCCACGCGGCGTTCTCACCGTTGCCGTCTCCATCCTGGCCGTGACAGCCGACGCAGTACCGTTGGTACAACGGCTTCCCGGCCTTCGCATGCCCCGTCCGATTGCCGACGTGCGCTTCCTGCGCAGGAGCTGGCGTTGCGCGAGCGAGCAGGAGCACGACGCCACACGCCGACCGGAATGACACCCATCCCGTATGCGGTCTCATTTGAGGGCTCCTCTCAGAAGGCAAAGTCGAAGCCGAGAAACAGGCTGCGACTCCAGATTTTCGTCGCCGGATCATACGCATCGACCCCGGAGCCATCTCCGCTCAACGGCGCCATCCCCGTGGTTCCGGTCATCGCAAACTCGGCATGGATCGCCATCCCGGCGCGACTGAACATGAACGGGTAGGCGCGCACTCCCAACGCGAGCGCGTCGACGTCACCGAAAGTCTTCGGCGTCGCGGGATCGGCCTGCTTCGACATCCGCAGCAGCTCGTAGCGGCCCTGCACCAGGAGCCTCGGTGTCGCCACGTAATGCGCTTCGAGCAGCGTTGTATTCCATTCAGGTTTCTGGGTGCTTCCCCCCAACGCGGCGTCGTCGGAGGCGTGCGATACGAGCGGGATCAGCTCGAGATTCCCGAACCACACCTGCGCCGTTGCCCCGACACGGGTGAACGATTTGAAGGCGGAGCCGGTGCCGGGAATTGGCGCACCACCAACAGAGTCGAAAGTGGTCGGACGATGTCCCAGATAGCCGAACACGCCGATCCGCGGAGGACCCAACCCCCCGCCCATCTGGAACGCCTGACTCAGGGAGACCATGGCATCCACGCTGTTGCCGCTCGGCAACCCGGGCTCACCGTCGTCCGGGGTCAATACCGCGACGCTGTAGCGTGTGTAGCTGTTGATCGAATGCCCGGCGAATTCGGCGCCGATCTGGTTGTCTCCCAGGCCGAACACGTAGTTGTCGACGCTGCCGGCGGGCTGGTAGTGGTACGCGTACAGAAACCCACCGTTGTTGGACAACCAGGTAAACCGTTTCTCGGAAAGCAGGTTATCCAGCTCGAACTTGCCGACTTTGATGTTCGCCCAGGGTGAGCTTCCCAGGTTATCGAATCGAACAAAGGCCGCCTCGAGACCTGTGGTCCCGTCGGCATCCAGTGTCGGCACAAGACCGAAGGTGATGTTCTTGTATAACGTGCCCAGCAGCAGGAAGTCTACGCCGGAGAGATCCACCCCAGTCTGCGTGATCGTCTTCTCGCTCGGCGCCGGATCGATCGGCTGGTGCGTCGTGTTCTCGGCATGGATTTGCGGCGTCGTGCGCATCGAGATAGGCCAATATGCCGGAGCCTGCCAGATGGGCGAATCGCGGTCATTGCCGAGCTGATAGCCGCGATCTTTGAACGCCTGCCCGAACGCGTTCAGCTCGGGCCAGGCTGTGTGGCACGCCGAGCACGGCAGGTTGTACTTGCGCGCGAACGCAGGAATAAGCGTGGAATAGTGGACGTACGCTTCGTTGTACGTCCGGGCGGCGGTGCCGCCTGAAGGGGCTGTCATGGCCGCGCAAAGCATCATCGCTAACGGTGCAGCGGACTTCAGAAACCGCTTGACCATTTGACCTCCCTACTTGGGAAGACCTTGCGGGGTGGAGAGTGGTTACATGTCGCACATCTACCTCGCCGTCCCGTCGGTGTCAAATGGCAATGGCGCGCGTTATGAACTTCTGATCGAGGCGGTTCCTTACTCCGCGTTGAGACGCCCGTGCTTCTCGCGACGGCGGTAGCCCTTCTTGGAGCGATGCACCTTGTGGGAGGGAGTCCTGAGCCGCTCTCGTACCGGAGCGTCTGGATTGGGAACACGAATCGTGTGCTTGTCCTTGCCACGCTTGCGACTCACGGACGGAACCCGAGGCGCTCGCGAAGTTGCCGGGCATGATGGCGTGCGTGGATGACATGGAAGCGCATCCACTCCTCGACCGTGAGGTCGCCCATGCGGGGGTGTTTCACAAACAAGTCGGCGCGCCGTTCCGGCAACAGCGCGCGGTCCACTTGATCCCACAACTCGACACCGGCCAGGAAGTGCGCCT
>QHUJ01000092.1 GCA_003221895.1 Gemmatimonadota bacterium
CCAGTCGCCCCGGCGCGCGACTGATGAACACAGTGCGCTCGGGGGAGAAGAAGGTGCGCAGGCGCGGGTCCGGCGCGGATCGCAATGACTCCAGCAAACTCACTTCAGCAAGCCCCGCCGCCGTAGCGTCGTTAGCAACACGGGCTCTACAAACTCGCGCAGGCGCTCGTTGGCGTACCCAACCCACGCCACGTCGGAGGTTATGTCGAACGGTGCGTCGAGAGTCCCGCCCGCGGGGTTGGTGATGACGACGCCGGCCTCACGGGCGATGAGTTCGGTGCACAGATCATAGGGGTGGCAGCACAGCCCGGCCGGCCCGACCAGCGGACGCAAATCGGCGACGAACCGGTCGTGACCCGCCATCAACTCATACAGCTCGCCGCCGGTGGACGCATACTGGTCTTCGAAACTCACGGCCCGCTTTGGCGCCGCCTCGACCAGCTTTCGGACGATCTCGTCGTCAATGGCCGCGAGCGGTTCGCGCGTACCGGGAAAGAATCGCACGACCGTCGCAAAGCCATGGTCGAGCGTGGTGGCGCGCGACGGTCGCACCGTGAGTGGCTCGACTGCGCCCGACAGCCGATTGTAGCGACGAGCCTGCACTCCCTTCCCGCGAATCGTCCAGAGCTGGTCCGAGAGATGCTGTTTGAGGAGCGGGATCTCGGTCTGCACGGCGAGGACGATGTCCGACAGGCGCGTCTCGGCGCCGCGATTCGGCGCAACGCCCGTGAGCACCCAGGCGCTGCGCTTCTGGTACATCAGGCCGCGCGTGCCGTCGAGTGGATCGACGAGCAGCCGCCAGCGACAGTCACCCTCAGTCGCACCCTGCGGTAGGACAAGCGAGCCACCGGGGATGCCTTCGGCAATCAGACACAACGGTTCCCGGTGTGCCAGCTGCGCGAGCCCGCGCACAAGCGCGTCTTCCCCCACGCGGTCTACGGCATAGATCGTGTCTCCCTCATCACCAGCTACTGCCGCGAGCTGCTCGGCTGTTTGCCGGGCGCATGCCTCGACCACGTCATCGCGGATGGACTCGTGGACCGACAGAATCGGCGCGAGCAGGCTCTCGGGGCCGGTCACGTCACTCCCCTTGGGTGTAATGGATGTTCGAAACCGCCTGCAGCTCCGCGGCTTTTTCTTCGGGTGCCGTGTCGTTCAAAAAATTGCCGCCCCCGATCTCCGGGCCGGCGAGGTACTTGAGGAGCCCGGGCTTGCGCAGCGGCGGGTGGATCTCGATGTGGAAGTGGAAACCGGGATACTCTCGGTCAGTCGGTGCCTGGTGCAGCACCATGACGTACGGGAACGACATCCTCCACAAATTGTCGAGCCGAATCAGAGTCTCGCGCAGCACGGCGGCGAAGTCGCGGAGCTCCGCAGTGTTGAGGTCTGCGAGACTTGCGTGAGTCTCGCGTGGCGCGACGTACGTTTCATACGGATAGCGCGCGAAGTACGGGATGAACGACAGCGCCTGGTCGCGCCGCACCAGTAGCCGCCTGCCGTCATCTTCCTCCGCCTGAATGATCTCCCGAAACAGCGGCCGGCCGTGCTGAGCCTCCGCTTCCAGCTCGATCGTCTTGAACACGAAATTGGTAGCGTAGATCTGGCAGTGCGGGTGCGGATTGCTCACGCCCACGACGTCACCTTTGTTCTCGAACACGAGCACGTGCCGCACGTCGTCACGGGCGCCCAACTCGCGGTATTGCGCCTGAAGTACCTGCAGGAGCGCGAGCACTTCGGACTCCGGTAACTGCGAGAGTGTCACGTCGTGGCGCGGCGTGTAACACACGACGCGGGCGCTGCCGCCCGCCGCGCTACTTCGATAGACAGCCGCGGGAGGAGCAGGCGGCGCGCTTGGTGCTCCCGGACCAACGGACGGGTGGTCGTTGTCGAACACGAAGACGCCGCTGTACCGCTCGTTACGCTGTCCTGAGCTGCGGGCGTTGCCGGGACACAGGTAGCACTCCGGGACGTAGGCCGGCAGCGCCCGCGCCGCATCGGCGACGTGCTCGCCCTGCCAGGGCCGCTCGTTGCGGTGGGAGGAGATGATCACCCACTCCCGCCGCAGCGGATGCCACCGCTGTTCCCAGACCATCTGGATCTCCGTCCCCCCTCTCCCAACGGGAGAGGGGGACAGGGGGTGAGGACGCGCGTTTGACAACGCGTCAAAGCGAGCCGAGTATCGCCGGGATGATACGAGGCGGCAAGGATACCTATCAGCCCCGGCCGGAGCACCACTTCACCTTTGGGCTCTGGACCGTCGGCAACCCCGGGCGCGACCCGTTCGGCGAACCCGTGCGGGCGCCGCTTTCCCCCGTCGCGATCGTCCGGAAGCTGGCGGAGCTCGGCGCCTACGGCGTCAACCTGCACGACAACGACCTCGTCCCTGCGGGCGCGACGGCCGCCGAGCGTGACCGGATCGTGCGCGAGTTCACGCAGGCGCTTGCCGACACGGGGATGAAAGTGCCGATGGCGACGACCAATCTGTTTTCGGATCCTGCGTTCAAAGACGGCGCATTCACGAGCCGCGACTCGCGCGTGCGGGCCTACGCGCTCCAAAAGACGCTCGCGGCGATCGACCTCGGCGTGGAGCTCGGCGCCACGACGTACGTCTGCTGGGGTGGGCGGGAGGGCGTCGAAACCAACGCGGCCAAGGACCCGCGCACGGCACTCGCGTGGTATCGCGACGCGATCAATTACCTGTGCGAGTACGTGCGGTCCCAGCGCTATGAGCTGCGCTTTGCGCTCGAAGCAAAACCCAACGAGCCGCGGGGCGACATCTTCTTACCGACCACCGGCCACATGCTCGCCTTCATCTATACGCTCGATCACCCGGACATGGTCGGGGTCAACCCCGAAGTCGCGCACGAGCGGATGGCGGGGCTCGACTTTTCCCACGCCGTCGCCCAGGCGCTCGACGCGGGGAAGCTGTTCCACATCGACCTGAACGGCCAGCAGGTTGGCCGCTTCGACCAGGATCTTCGCTTTGGCAGCGACGACGCCAAGGGCGCGTTTTTTCTCGTCAAGCTGCTCGAAGACGCCGAATGGCCGGGCATGCGCCACTTCGATAGCCACGCCTACCGGACGGAAGATCAAAATGGCGTCTGGGACTTCGCCGCCGGCAGCATGCGCACCTACCTGATCCTGAAAGAAAAAGTCGCGCGCTTCAATGCGGATCCAGAGATCCAGCAATTGCTGCGCGAGCGGGACGGAGGCCAGACCGCGCCTGTCTCATTCAGCGAGCTCCGCAACACGACCTTCGACTTGGCGGCGTTGCGGACGCGAGGCTACGCCTACGAGCGGCTCGATCAGCTCACGATGGAGCTCCTGCTTGGGGTTCGGTAAGCGTGGCGGCTGATCTGGTTCTCGGCCTCGACATCGGTACCAGCAGTGTCAAATCGATCCTGGTGAGCGCAGACGGAGAGGTCGAAGCTGTGGCTTCCAAGCCGCTGTCGCTCCAGACGCCCGAGCCGGGGTGGGCGGAACAGGATCCCGAGGCGTGGTGGACCGCGAGCGGCGGGACGATTCGTGAGCTGCTGGTGCAGCGTCCTCGAGCGCGCGTCGCAGCCGTCGGGATCTCAGGCCAGATGCATTCGTCGGTTTTCCTCGACAAGACGGGCGCGGTGATTCGGCCGGCGCTCCTGTGGTGCGACGGACGAACGACGGCCGAATGCCGGGAAATCGAGCAACGCGCCGGCGGCGAAGAGCACTTGCGCGCGTGGGTGTGCAACGCGGCGCTGGAAGGTTTCACCTTGCCGAAGGTGCTGTGGCTTCGGAACCGCGAACCGGCGGCGTTCGCGCGGCTCGCGACCGTGCTGCTCGCCAAGGACTTCGTGCGACTGCGGCTCACCGGCGTGATGGCGACCGAGCCGTCGGATGCGTCGGGCACACTCATGTTCGATCCGGCGCATCTCCGCTGGAGTCGCGAGATGCTGGATGCCGTCGGCCTGTCTCCCGCTTTGCTTCCCGATGTCGGCGCCTCGGCGGGCGTGCTCGGACGCGTCAGTGACAGCGCCGCGAAGCTCACCGGGCTTCCCTCCGGGACACCGGTGGTAGGAGGTGGAGCGGACAACGCGTGCGCAGCAGCGGGCGTCGGCGCCGTGACGCCCGGCGAAGCGGTCGCGAGTTGGGGCACGTCGGGCACCGTGCTTGCGCCTACCGTCGAGCCACGGGTCGATCCAAAGCTCCGGGCTCATACCTTCTGTCACGTGGCGCCCGGAGTCTGGTACGTGATAGGTGTCGTCCTCTCCGCCGGCGGTGCGTTCGCCTGGTTTCGAGATCAGTGCGCGCGCGAGCTACCGGAACAGAAGCGAGACGACATGCTTGTCGATGAAGCCCGAGGGATCGCGCCGGGCGCCGAGGGCGTGACCTTCCTTCCCTATCTTCAGGGCGAACGGACGCCGCATCGTGACGCTTCGCTGCGCGCGGCATTTACGGGGCTCAGCCTGGCGCACAGCCGCGCCCACATGACCCGCGCGGTGCTCGAAGGTGTCTGCTTTGCCCTCCGCGACTCTGTGATGATTCTGAAGGACCTGGACCTGATGCCGAGCTCGCTGCTGTTGACCGGTGGCGGCGCGAAAAGCGCGTTCATCCGCCAGCTGCTCGCTGACATTTTCGGCGTGCCGGTCACAACCGTGAATCGTGAAGAGGGCGGCGCGTACGGAGCGGCGCTGCTCGCGGCGGTAGGAGCGGGCGCATTTATGGATCTGAAGACAGCGGTGCAGCGCACGCTCACGCGTCAGCCTCTCACGCCTCCAAACCCACAGACCCAACGAACCTACGAGCAAATCTATGATCGCTTTCGAGCACGTCTGGGTGCCGCGCGCGTCTAAGCTGTGCGTTGCGGTTCTGCTGGCGACCTCGCCCATCTGCGCGACGGCACAGCAGGTCGACACGACGCTGTGGACCCGGCTGCATTACCGCTTCGTGGGCCCCGAGGGAAACCGCGCGATTGCGGCCGTGGGCGAGCCCGGCAACCCGCTCGTTGCCTACATCGGCGCCGCGTCGGGCGGGGTTTGGAAGACCGAGGACGGTGGCGTGCATTGGCGCGCGGTGTTCGACAGCGAGCCGGCGCAGGCGATCGGGGCGCTCGCCATCGCCCCGTCGGCGCACAACGTGATCTGGGCCGGGACCGGCGAGACCTTCTTTATCCGCTCGATGACGGCGCTCGGCAACGGTGCGTATCGCTCGACCGACGCCGGCCGCAGCTGGCAGCACATGGGACTCGATTCCACCGGGCGCATCGCCCGCATCGTGATCGACCCCGCCAAGCCCGACGTCGTGCTCGTATGCGCGCTCGGCCGCGCCTATGGTCCCGCCCAGCAGCGCGGCGTGTACCGCACCGCCGACGGCGGCAAGACCTGGAGTCGCGTGCTGTTCGTGGACCCGAACACCGGCTGCTCGGACCTCGCGATCGACCCCGGCGATCCCAACACGCTGTTCGCCGGGATGTGGCAGTTCGAGGTGAAGACGTGGCACTTGCAAAGTGGCGGCCCGGGGAGCGGGCTGTGGGTCTCGCGCGACGGCGGCGTCACATGGAAACGGCTCGTCGGACATGGACTCCCCGCCGCGAGCCACGTCATCGGCAAGGTGGCCCTCGCGGTCGCGCCGTCGAATCCGAACACCATCTACGCGCTCGTCGAGGATCGCGACCCGACGCTCTACCGGAGCGACGATCGCGGCAACAACTGGCGCGTGGTTTCTCGCAACCACGACATGGCCGAGCGCGCGCCCTACTATGTGCGCTTCGCCGTCGCGCCAGACGATGAAGAGCGGCTCTATTTCGTGTCGGTGCGGTTCACGATGTCGCGGGACGGCGGGCAATCGCTCACCCGCGTGCCCTTCTCCGCCGGCGGGGATAACCACGATGTCTGGATCGATCCGGTGAACCCAGACCGGATGATGATCGCGCACGACGGCGGGGCGAGCATGACGCTCACAGGCGGCAAAAGCTGGACCCGCATCGTGCTCCCGATCGCGCAGATGTACCACGTCAGCACGGACACCCGCGTGCCATACAACCTCTACGGCAATCGCCAGGACGGCTCATCCTACCGCATGCCGAGCCGCAGCGCCGGCAGCGGGATCAGTGAGGGCCAGTGGGGTCATGTCGGCGGGTGTGAGAGCGGCTTTGCCATCCCCGACACCGTCGACAATACGACCGTCTGGTCGGGTTGCTACGACGGCGGGCTCGAGGTCTACGACGTCCGCACCGACCACGCCCGCAACGTGCGCGTCTGGCCGGAAGCAGCCTACGGCTGGCGGCCGGCCGATCTCAAATACCGCTGGAACTGGACGTTCCCCGTCGCCATCTCGCCTCACGATCACACGAAGGTGTACGTCGGCAGTCAGGTCGTGCATGTGACGAAGGACGGTGGCGCGAGCTGGCAGGTGATCAGCCCCGATCTCACCCGCAACGACACGACGCACCAGCAGAGCTCGGGCGGCGTGTCGACCGACAACTTGATGACGTTCGACGGCGCGACGCTGTTCGCGCTCGCCGAGTCGCCGGTGAAAGCAGGCGTGCTCTGGGCGGGATCCAACGATGGCCTCGTGCACGTGTCGATCGATGGCGGCGCGCACTGGACCAACGTCGCGGGCAACATCGCCAAGTTCTCGACCTGGGCGAAGATCGTGAACATCGAGCCCTCGCATTTCGACGCGGGGACCGCCTACCTCGCCGCCGATCTCCACGAGCTCGATGACCTCGATCCATACATCTATAAGACCACCGATTACGGGAAGAGTTGGAAGCTGATCTCGGCGACGTTGCCGCGCTCACCGCTCTCATTCGTGCACGTGGTTCGCGAGGACCCGGTGCGTCGCGGCCTGCTCTTCGCAGGCACGGAGAACGGTCTCTACGTCACCCTGGACGACGGCGCCAAGTGGCTGCCGCTCCAGACCAACTTGCCGCACGCTCCGGTTTCGTGGATCGATGTGCAGTCACGGTTCCACGATCTGGTGGTGTCGACGTACGGGCGTGGTTTCTACATCCTGGACGATATCGCGCCGCTCGAGCAGCTCGACGGAACGCCACTCGCGAGCAAGACGACGCTATTCGTGCCGCCACCCGCGTACCGGTTCCGCGACCGCCAGGGTATCACGAGTGCACCGAACAGCGCGGTGCAGGCGGAGAATGCGCCGCCAGGTGTGCCGCTTACGTACTACATCGGTCCCGCCCTGGCGGATACCACGCCCGCCCCAGCAGTTCCGTCGAGTCCTCCGGGCTCACCCAACTCGTCGGGCGTATGCTTCGCTTCCGCCACGCCGGCGCCACCCGGCGGGGGCGGGGGCGGGGGGGGGGGCATCCCTGGCGACAGCACGCGCCCCATCAAACCCGCCCGGTTGGTGATTCTCGATGCGCGGGGCGACACCGTGCGTGTCCTGCAGGGAGAGCGCAAGGCGGGATTGAACCGGGTATGCTGGGACCTCCGCTATACCGCGCCGATCACGCCGAAGCTCCGGACGCCACCTCCGGGCAAGACGTTTGTGCGCACCGGCGGGGATGGGACGCGCCCGCTCGTGACATGGGACCTCGATCTCTCGCTCCGGGGGCCGCTCGTTGTGCCTGGGACGTATAGCGTGC
>QHUJ01000093.1 GCA_003221895.1 Gemmatimonadota bacterium
GTCGAACTTCCCCGCGCGCGCCAGCCGGAAGGCCGCGATGTCGAGCGTCGGCTCGCCGAAATCGTACGACGCGCGACCATAGTACCGCTCCCGCAGCGCGCGATACGCGCGGGTCGCAGAATCGGCTCCCGATCCTTGCGCGGTCTCCGCGATCAGCTGCTCGAGCGGCACGGGCCGGCTCACCCCACGATGGCAGGTGGCGCACGTCACGCGCAGCGTGTCATGCCGCTGATCGTGGTCGTGCGGCAGCGTGTCGATGCGCCGGTTGATCTCTTCGACCATGCGCATCATCTGCCGCGCGGTGTGCTTGGTGCGCTTCTCGTCCTTCGCGAAATCGAACGTGGCGAGCGGCTGCCCTTCCTGGCCGACGTGACAGTACTGGCAGCGCACACCCAGGGCGCCGGCGAAGTTGCGCATCATCCCGACGACCTGTATCAGCGGCGTGTTTTTCGCGATGACTTTGACGTTGATGAGGGAGTCGGGTGGAAACTTGCCGGGGGCTTGGGAGCAAAGGACGGCAGGGACGGCAAGAGCGCCAAGGGCGCCAAGGGCGCCAAGGGTCGTAACCAGCGAGCGTAGGTTCATGGGATCCTCTACAATCCCTTGCTCTTGAGCCACGAAAGCGACGCGGTCGCGACTTCCTTCCACCCGCTATCCACCGTGAGCGAGTGGCCGCGATCCGGAAACACCTTGTAATCGGTAATGCTGGGCGATTTGCGATAGAGCCGAAACGCGGCGCGCGAAACGATCTCGGGGACGGTGTGATCCTTCCCGCCGCCCGTGATGAGCAGCGGTCCGCGTGCGGCCTTCGTGTTCACCTTGGCCGGCGTGCCGGGCAAGAAGTTCGCGAGTGCCGCCTCGAACAACGGCTTGCCGGGCGCCGGAATGTGGTACTTCGCGTGCAGCGCGTTGGACTCCTGCTCCGACACCGCATTGCCGAACCCGAAGAAGAACTGCTTCGGCGTCTGCGAAATGGCCTTCTTGTAGTTGAAGGGGTTGCTCAGCACTGGAAACGCGCTCTTGAGCTGCGCGAGTGGCAGCGGCAGCACGCCGCGGATTTGCGCGGGATCGAGCGCGACGGCCGCCGACGCGAGGCCCATGCCCAACAGCTTCTGTGCGACGAGCCCACCGAAGGAGTGACCGATCACGATCGGCTTCTGCGGCAGCCCGCGAATGATGGTGGCGTAGTGCTGGACGACATCATCGATGCCGACATTGGCGAGCCGCTCGGGATGGGCATTCGCCTCGGCGGCCGTCGCCGGCTCGCCGGGCCAGCCGGGAGCGATGGGATCGTATCCGGCGGCGCGGAATAGCTCGATCCACGGCTTCCAGGAATCGGTATGCAGCCAGAGGCCGTGGACAAAAACGATCGGAGTGGACATGGGATCCTCTCGATGGGTTGATCGATCACCGACGCCTGGATTCGGATGGTTCCGCACTCATCTCATCTCGTGACCCGCCGCGTGATGCTGCTGGCGCTGAAACTCGAGAAACTCGTGAATCGCCGCGACGACAGCGGGATCGGCGCTGCGGATGCGGACTTCCCCACCCCGCGGCCGATCGAGCACTTCATAACTGATGGCATCGCGACGCGCAGTCATGATCGCGGTCCCGGGAACCGTCTGCGCATGCACCGCGAACGGCTTCGTGAAATCCCCCGCGCGGAATGCGGTCGCAATGTCGCGCATGTGCGCGCGAATGGCCTTGATGCCGACGGTATCGGCAGGGTCATCGCGATCGAGGAGCACGCGCCCACCGTCAGACAGATCTTCGAAGACGTGCGCAGATGTGTATTGATCGACACCCATGACATGCTCACCGCGCTCCTGCATCGCTGCGAACTCGCGGTTGTCTTTTCCTGTGCCACATCCAACAAGACCAAGCATGAGGAGGAACGGGAGACGCTCAATCTTCATCGCACCGCTCTCTCCTCCCGATATCCGAGCCGAATCCACAATATCCACAGTGACACGTTGATCAGCAGACCGATGACCGGCTGGACCAGCGCCACGAGGAGCGCATTCACGACAAACGCCCCGCAATAGAAAGCGACCGCGGTTTTCGCTTCGGAAGTGCCGAGGTACGCCGCCAGCACCGCGGTGGGAAAGGGCACGAACGTCACGGTCAGGAGCAGTAACCCATTCGCAAACAGATATGGATACGACACACCCCGGACGTTGCGCAGCAGCTCATGGTGATTCACCCACTCGATCAGAATGACCACGAAGCTCAGCAGGAACGCCACATACGACGGCCACAGCGCGAGCAACCCCGCCCACAAGCCGTGCTCCACGTGCGGCACGCGGATCTCGAGAATCAGCAGGGTGATCGCGATCGCAAAGACGCCGTCGCTGAAAGCCTCGACACGGCCGGGCGCTTCAGTCATGCCCTAGCGTACCTCACTTCTTACGGCGCCGCGAGTCGCGTAGATTGGCGGAAACCTTCAAGGTCAGACTGATGCAGCGATCATTTTTGGGACTGGCAATCGCCGTCTTCATCGCCGCGTGCGGCAGTGACTCTTCCGGCCCCGGCGCGGGCTTCGAATGCCTCGGCGCCGCGCTGCCGACCACCGCTCCCAGCACGATCATCCTCGGCGGGCAGATTCTCCAGAACGCCCTCGCGCCCACCGCGCTCGCCGGCGCCGAAGTCATCGCCTCGAAGACGGGGACCGATACACTCGCCGCAACCACGTCGAGCACGCCGGGCTTCTACAGTCTCTCGATCTCGACGGGCGGGACTCCCGTAGACGGTTTCCTGTTCGTCTCGAAGAGCGGCTATATCACGACGTACGCCTATCCCTCGCGCCCACTCGCGGCGAACGACACCACGAACGTCCTCGTCATTACCGCGAGCGAGTTCACACTACTCGGCAATGCCGTCGGCGTGACGCATACGGCCGGTGACGGCTCCATCGGCATCGTCGTGCGGGATTGCGACGGCAATCCGCTGACCGGCGCCACCGTCGCCTCAAGTCCGCCTGGAGTGATCAAGTACAACGCCGCCGGTGCGCCGAGCTCCTCGGCGACCTCGACCTCGGCCGACGGCGTCGCGTACATCCTCAACGTGGCGGCCGGGAGCGTGACGGTCATGGGCACGGCCAACGGGCATACGCTGCGCCAGCACATCGTCAACGCGCGCGCCGATGTGATCACCTTGACGGAGTTACAGCCGTAGCGCTAACCCACTAACCCACTCCGAAGAGTGGGCCCGACGAATCACGGCGCCGGAGGCGCGGTCACGCTACGAGGATTTCCGAATCAACGTGAGCGTGGCGACGGGCCGGACCTTCCCGCTCACGACAAAGTGCCGGTCAGACGCGCGTGAGACCGGCTTTTTCGGGTTGGTATTGTGATCGGCCGCCTTGTAGGTCTTGCCGTCATCACCGCCCGAGTCGTAGGCCGGGAGCGTCAGCGTTTTGCTCCTCACCCACGCGCCGTTCTCGTTCAGATCCACGCTCGCGGCGCCGGTGAACCAGTCGGGGCTGGGCGCGACCATCGCGACCACCGACACGAGCGGATGCGCCGCATCGACGCGCACCGTGGTCACCAGCGAATCCTTGAAGTTCTTCAGGCTGCCCGTCTCGAACTTCTCGAGCGCGTTGCCGGCGTCGATCGCCTTCTGGATTTCATCGTCGAGCGGCGAATGTTTCCCTTCCTCAGAGAGGTGTTCGAGTCCCGGCGTGGGGCGGCGGCCGATCCCAAAGATCGAATACCGCGCATTGTGCGACGTGCCGATCAATCCGGAGAAATGCGCCCCCGACGGATACTCGTAGGGGTGCGTGTGGGCGGTCCACGTGCTCTTCAGGATGAGCGTGTATTCCGCGGGACCGGTCGGGACCGCGGGACCAGCCGCAGCAGGAGGCGCAGCCTTGGGGGCTTCCTTCGACTTGCCGCACGCGGCGATGCTGACCGCGACCAGCGCGATGATCCATTTCATGGCGAGCTCTCCCTTCATCGGGGGTGCGCGACGTGCCGGCTCGCTCAAACAGCGAGCCGGCCTAGGCGCAAATCTACAACGGCTACGGCTTGGGTTTGGCGGTACGCGGATCGTCGCTCGGCTTCACGTACGTGAGGAAGAAAGGTCCTTCGCCGCTGACCTGGAGGACCGTCTCACCGCGAGCCGCGGCATAGTGATGCGCGTTCGCCGGTGCCGTAATGAAACCGCCGGCCGCCAGCGTCTGCGCCTTGCTCATGTCGACGGTGTCGCCCATCCCGACCAGGAACGTGCCCGACAACACGGTGACGTGCTCGTCCGTCGGATGAAAATGCGACGGGAACTTGTAACCATCCGGCAAATGCAGCCGAATCGTATAGACGCCGGCTTTGCCGGGGTCGCCCTGCACCACCGCGAAGCCGGCGCCCGCGGGCAGGAAGTCCGGGCCGGGTCCCCACTTCACCGCGGCGGCGGACTGCACGGGACCCTGGGCGGCGGCGAGCGGCGGGAGGAATCCGGCCGCGGCGAAAGCAAGGACGGCGACAACGCGCATGTGCGCTCCGATAAGAGTTAGGGCGGGGACGATAGACCCGCGCCGCGGGCGTCGCAAGAGCTAACGTTTAGGATGCGCGCTGGTATCGGGCAAATCGTTCAACATGTAACGGCTGATCCGCCATTCACCGCCTTCGCGGCGCCAAATCGTCATGAAGCGGCCGCGACCGTAAATCGGGCCGCCCGTCTTCGGCAGCTGGACTTCCTCGTACGTACCGATGTCGATCGCATGATCGCCACTCAGGATGAGGTCCTGGTGCTTGAGCTCGAGCGCCGGCACGCGGTAGGTCGCCATCTCGTCGACAAACAGCTTCCGTGCGGCGTCTTCGCCCACGATGTCGGGGATGCCGGAGATGAAGATGCGGATGTCCGGCGAGATGCGGCCGAGCGCCGCCGCGGTGTCGCCGTTGATCCAGGCCTGACGGTATTGCTCGGAGGCCGCGAGCACACCGGCGCTGTCAGCGGCCGAGACTCGGGTTGAGCCGCCGCGGCAGGCGAAGAGTGGCACGGCGAGCAGCGCGGCGAAGCGGATGGGGCTGGTCATCACATGAGCCTCGTTGAGTTGATCAAACCGATCGATACAGTAAATGTGGCACGTCTTCGTGGTCCACGTCGCGCTCGTAGACGAGCCCGGTCTTCACGAGTACGCGCTGCGACCCGATGTTGTCGTGGCGCGTGATCGCCACGATTGAGGGGCGGTGCAGCACCACCCGGCCGAGCCGGAGGAGCTCTGTCGCGATCTCGGTGGCGAGTCCCCTACCCCAGTACTGCGTATGCAGTCCGTAGCCCAGCTCCACCTCATCCGTGCCTTCGACGTCGAGATGCCGGAGCACGCAGCGTCCGGCCATCCGACCGTCGGTGTCCCGCAGCATCCAGAGGCCGAAACCATGGTCGTCCCAATGGTGGAGGTTGCGCGTCATATACAGGCGCGTCTCGGCCGCGCTGCGCGGGCCGCCGAGCAGCGCCATGTATGTGGCGTCGCTGTCCATGGAGCGGATGTCGTCGAAGTGATGCGTCGTGAGGCGCTCGGCGCGCAGTCGCGCCGTCGCGAACGAGTCGAGGAACGTCACTGGCGGATGAGAAAGTCGATCGGCATCCGCACCACCACCGGCACCGGGCACCCGGCGACCTTGGCGGGACGGAAATGCGCCTCCTTCGCACCACGCAGCGCCTCGTCCGCGAATTCCCGATAGGACGCGTAGAGGACTTTGATCGTGGTGGTGTCGGGCCGGCCGTTGACGCCGACCACGAGCTGTACCAACGCGCGTTCGCCCACTTGTACCCGCCGCCCGGTTTGCGGGTACTCTACGGGCGGCATCCAGAGGAACGACGCCGCCGAGTCGACGATCAGCACGGGGATCCGGATGCGCAACAGCGTGACGCTGGGTGGGATGGTGTGCGGCACATCGACGAGGCGGAGCTGGATCGCGCCCTGGGCGTGGCGCACGGCGGGGCTGGGCGGCAGGAATTCGCCCGCGCTGTCGGCGCGCCGAATCGCGGCGACCAGGCTCATCACGAGCTCCGGCGAGGTGCCGTCGAGCTCGATGCGCTCGTTGGCCAGGCGGCCGCTGTCCGACAGCCAGAATTGTACGTCGGTGTCCAACCCGTGCCCGATCCATTCGGACTCATCGGGCAATGTGTCGCTCTTCTCGGTGACACGCGCCCAGAGCGGCAGCCGCAGGTGTTCCGGCGGGCGGAAATGCGCCTGGATCACCTGGGCCGCCGCAAGGAAATCGTCAGGCATCTTCTTCTTCCCGGTGCGGTCCCATCCCGCGGCAAGGCCGATGTCGATCGAGTCCCAGCGGATGTGGGCGGCCGTGTCGAATTCGCACGCCAGGCGATGCTGCGCCTGCGCTGCGGCGCTGGCGGGGAGAAGGAGGGTGAGCGCAACCGTTGGAAGGAGGCGCTGCATACACAGTAATCTATCGATCGGGATGCGTGTGCGTCCGTGGGGAACGTCACTGTGGTGTTAAGGCCTTCTTAGATACGAATTTTCGTGATAGAATCCGGCTGCATGATGCGCGTTCTTCGTTCGCTTCTCGCTGCGACTTGCGTGGCGGGTCTTGCTGCCCCGCGGGTCATGGCCCAGGCTCCGTCACCACACCCCAGCGCCGATACCGCCCGTCACGGCTACACGGCTGCCGATGTGCGCTTCATGTCCGGCATGATCTACCATCACGCGCAGGCGATCCTGATCGCTGGGTGGGCGCGCTCGCACGGCGCGGGCCCGTCGGTACAGACACTGTGCGAGCGCATCGTCGCCAGTCAGACCGACGAGATCAATCTGCTGTCGCGCTGGCTCGCCGACCGGCACGAAGCCGTGCCGCATCCCGATCCCGAGCACAGCATGATGCCCGAGATGGATGCCGCGCATATGATGCCGGGCATGCTTTCCGCTGCGCAGCTCGCGCAGCTCGACAGGGTGCGGGGGCCGGATTTCGATGAGTTGTTCTTGCGCTTCATGATCCAGCACCATCAAGGTGCCATTACGATGGTGAACGAGTTGTTCGCCGCAGGGGCCGGCGAGGAGAATCCGGTCTATAAGATGGCGAGCAGTGTGTATGCCGATCAGACGACCGAGATCGAGCGGATGCAGCGGATGCTGGCCGCCGAGCTCTTCGCCCCCACCACATCCAAACAGGATTGACGATGAAACAGTTGCGCACGTTGGTGTCTGCCGTTGCCGTCGTGTCCCTGGCCGCCTGCGCCTCAGGTGGAAAGACAAGTGCCGTGAGCAACTCGACCGTCGCGCCGACGCCGGATCCACGCGTCGGGCTCAAGGCCGGGCTGCACGACGCCGGCCAGGCGCAGTGGAACTTGCGGCTGGTGTCGAACAACCCGTCGCCCCATCCGTTCGACAGCTCGACCAATTCGGATCTCGCGTTCTACAAGAACTTCGTGATCCAGGGCAACTATGATGGCTTCCAGGTGTGGGACGCGTCGACACCGGGGCATCCGACGCTCAAAAAGGCGTATTACTGCCCGGCCTCGCAGAGCGACGTCTCGGTGTTCCGCAACCTGCTGTTCGTGTCGGGTGAAGGCACGGGTGGCCGGCTCGACTGCACTAGCGAGGGCGTGCACGATTCGGTCTCGACGGCGCGGCTGCGCGGCATTCGGATCTTCGACATCACGGACATCACGAATCCGAAGTACATCGCCAACGTGCAGACCTGCCGAGGCTCGCACACGCACACGGTGGTGATCGATCCGAACGACACGGCGAACGTCTACGTCTACGTCTCGGGCTCGGCGCCGGTGCGCTCACCGAGCGAGCTGGCGGGCTGCGTGCGCGAGTCGCCCGATTCGAATCCCAATAGCTCGCTGTTCCGGATCGAAGTCATCAAGGTGCCGCTCGCCACGCCGCAGCAGGCGGCCATCGTGGCCTCACCGCGGATCTTCGACTCGCTGGCCGCCCCGCCGACGCACAGCGAGGAACCGCAGGATGTCGCCGAATCCAAGCGTCAGGCCGATTCGGCGCGCGCGCACGGCGGGTACGTGATTACGCTGTTTGGGCTGGAGCGGACGGTGGGGCCACGGTTCACGGCGCCGCTGCTCGACAGCATTGTCAAAGCGCGCGGCGGAACCGGCACACCCACCGCCGCCGACAGCCAGGCGCTGACTGGCAGCATTCAGAAGATCGTCGACAAGCGCTTCGGCCTCGACAGGGCGCGCACAGGCCCGAACCAATGCCACGACATCACCGTGTATCCGGCGATCGGTTTGGCGGGCGGGGCGTGCGGCGGCTACGGGCTGTTGCTCGATATGCGCGACGCGGCGCATCCGCGCCGCATCGGGGCGGTCGCCGATTCCAACTTCTCCTACTGGCACTCGGCGACGTTCAACAACGACGGGACCAAGATTCTGTTCTCGGATGAGTGGGGCGGTGGCGGGCAGCCCAAGTGCCGCTCGTTCGACAAGCCCGAGTGGGGCGCGGACGCCATCTTCACGCTCGCCGACAACAAGATGACGTTCCAGAGCTACTACAAGATGCTGGCGCCGCAGACGGCCAACGAGAACTGCGTCGCGCACAACGGCTCGCTGATTCCGGTGCCGGGGCGCGACATCATGGTGCAGTCGTGGTATCAGGGCGGGATCTCGGTCTTCGACTGGACCGACGCCGCGCATCCCAAGGAGATTGCGTTCTTCGATCGCGGGCCGGTGGACGGGACGAAGCCGGGGGACGCCGGCACGTGGTCGGCCTACTGGTACAACGGGTACATCTATTCGTCCGAGATCGCTCGCGGGCTCGACGTGCTCGAGCTCGTGCCGAGCGGCTTGATCACGCAGAACGAGATCGCGGCGGCGAAGCTCGTGCATTTGGATTACTTCAACACGCAGGATCAGCCGAAGCTCACGTGGCCCGCGAGCTTCGTCGTGGCGCGGGCGTACGTCGATCAGCTCGAGCGGTCCAATGGGCTCGCGGCCGACCGGGTGAAGGCCGTGCGGCAGGAGCTGGACCGCGCGGAGAAGAGCCAGGGCCAGGCGCGGCGGGAGGCGTTGACGCAGCTCGGGACATCACTCGGCCAGGACGCGACGACGTCGAATGACAAGGCCAGGGTCCAGAAGCTGGTTGAGGTGGTTACGCAGATCGCGACCGGGACAGGTCCGGCGGCAAGCGGACGGTAGACTCGGGTTGTCGCTGAGCGCCAACGGCCGCGGAGCATTCCGCGGCCGTTTTGCGTGTGAGGGGCGTATCGGCTCGCTCGTTTGTAATCGTCCCGTAACCGGCGTCAGACAACGCCCTCATCTCCATGAAGCAGGTTCCTGCTGACCCCCTCTCTGGTATCCGTGCGCTGAAAGCCTGCCCTGAGCGCAGCGAAGGGCGCCGGCTCGGCCACTACGCGAGCCCTGAAGGGCTCTCCCCGCGTCCTTTAGGACGCGTGAAGTGGCCGAGCCGGTCCTTCAGGACACGGTTAAAAAACGGCTCCGGGGCTACAGCCTCGAGAAGGATCGAATCAGATGGTCGGGGTGGTATCCGTGCGCTGTAGCGCCGGCTCGGCCACTACGCGAGCCCTGAAGGGCTCTC
>QHUJ01000145.1 GCA_003221895.1 Gemmatimonadota bacterium
TGTCTGGGATGTGATGGACGGCGACGCGCAGGACCGGCTCCGCAGCCGGATTGGCCTCATCGACTGGCGACGCATGTTGTTCGAGTTCCCGCCGCTGCCGTTGCCGAACGTCGCGTTCCGGAACCGCGGCGACCTCACTTTTGAGGATGCCAGCAAGCGCTGGCATTTCGACATCGGCGATGACATTTCGCACGGGATGGCGTTGGCCGATCTGGACGGCGACGGCGATCTCGATGTCGTGATCAACCGATTGGACCGCCCCGCAGCCGTGCTGCGGAACGATGCGACCCGCCCGCGGATCGCGGTGCGCTTGCGCGGGGCGGCGCCGAACACCGCCGGATTCGGCAGTCGTATCACCGTCCGGGGCGGAGCGGTGCCGCTGCAGGAGCGCGAGATGGTCTGCGGCGGGCTCTATCTCTCGAGCTCAGACGCCAGCCTTACGTTCGCGACGGGATCGGCCACACACGTACGTATCATCGTCGATTGGCGGGATGGCCGGCGAACGGTGATCGACAGTGCGACGCCGAATCGCGAATACGAGATCATCGAGGGCCAGTCTTCGGTCAACCCGGACCACCCACCGCGCATACCGCAGGCCCTGTTCGAGGACGTATCCGCCGAGCTCGGCGGTCACGCGCACGTCGACCCGTACTTCGACGATTACGCGCGCCAGCCACTGCTGCCGAACTCCTTCGCCCAGCTCGGACCCGGCGTCGCGTGGGAGGATGTAGACGGCGATGGGCGCGAGGATCTGTTCGTCGGAGCAGGGCGCACAGGAAGCCTGGCGTACTTCCACAACGTGGGCGGCCGGCTGCGACGCGCCGCCACGCGTTTTCCACCAGCAGCAGGCGACTTGACCACGGTGCTGGGTTGGCCGGATGGGCATGGCGGGCGCCAAATACTCGCCGGTGTGGCGGCGTATGAAGCGACAACGGGGCGACAGGCGCGCGAGACACCAAGCGTCATCGGCTACTCACCGAGCACCGGCGTGATGACACCACTGGTTGGCGGCGACACCGCGAGTGTTGGGCCGCTGGCGCTGGCCGACTATGACGGCGACGGCGATCTCGATCTGTTCGTGGGCGCGAGGGTCTATCCCGCCGGCTATCCGCTCTCGCCGTCCTCGCGCATGTACCGCAACGACGGGGGCCGGCTCACGCTCGATTCCGTAAACACCCCGCTGTTCTCGAAGCTGGGGATGGTGTCGGCCGCGGTGTTTTCGGATATCGACGGCGACGGCGACCCGGACCTGCTGGTTGCCGTCGAATGGGGCGCGATCCGTGTCTTTCGCAACGATGGCGGACGATTCACGCCCGTCGGGTACCCCGGTTTGTCCGAGTGGTACGGCCGCTGGAACGGCCTCGCCACCGGCGATCTCGACGGCGACGGCCGGCCCGATATCGTGGCGACTGGCTGGGGCCGCAACACCGATTATCACCCGACCCCGAATGACCCGTTGCTCTTGTACGTCGGCTTCTTCGCTGGCGGCGGTCGACCGGATTTCCTCCTGGCGCAGAACGATCCACGAGTCCACGGCGTCGCCCCGCTCACGCCGTTCGACCGCCTCAGCGACGCCCGCCCGCTCCCGGCCGAGGCGCAGCTGGCGCCCGCGTTCTACGCCGGTATCGCCGATTTCGACGGTGACGGCAAAGAAGATCTTTTTCTGACGCAAAACTTCTTCGCGACCGACCTCGCCACGGCGCGCTATGACGCGGGCCGCGGTCTGTTGCTGTTGGGCGACGGAAGAGGCGGCTTCGAGCCGGTTTCCGGTCAGCGCTCCGGCATCCTGGTATACGGCGAGCAGCGCGGCGCGGCCTATGCGGATTTTGACGGGGATGGGCGGCTCGACCTGGCGGTCGGCGAAAACGGCGCGCCCACGCGCCTGTTTCACAACATCGGCGCGACACCAGGGTTGCGTGTGCGCATCGTAGGACCACCCGCAAATCCATCGGGGATCGGGACCCAGCTGCGACTGCGTTTCGGGAACGAGGCAGGCCCGCTACGCGAGGTACAGGCCGGGTCCGGTTACTGGTCCCAGAACGGCGCCGTGCAGGTCCTGGGTGGCGCCGATCGCGCTACCGCGTTATGGGTCCGCTGGCCCGGTGGACGCGAGGAAGTCGTGCCGCACCGCGCGGGGCAGCGCGAGATAACCATACACCCCTAAAGAGGAAGGGCGGGATTGCTCCCGCCCTTCTTATGACACCGTGCGGATCGCTAACGATGCAGGCGGCCGAACGCCCGCTGCAGCTGCAGGTAATCGTTGAAGATCTCTCCGGCCGACCGGACGCGCGCGCTGCCACCAGTCGATGCGACCATGTCCGGGTGACCCGGCCCGCCGAACGTATAAATCTCCTTCAGGAGCACGTCCAGCTCTTTGGCCGGCACGGGCATCTGGCGCGGTGTGTTCACGATCAAGCCATCCGTGTACTGCGGCCTGCCGCCGGCTGCCGCCGCATTGTAGCCCGAGCGGCGCCGGTTGAAGAATGGGTCGGTGCCTTGACCCATGAACTCGATCTCCTGCTCGTATTGCAGGGCCTTCAGCAGCGAGTCTGTACCCTCGACACCGGTGAGCGCGGACAATCCACCGCGGCCCACGCGACTGTTGTTGATCTTCGCTGCCGCGAGCGCGACGTCTCCGCCACTCCGGATGAGACCTTCAGCCCACAACAGGTCATTCATTTGTCTCGTGTACAGCGGATCCTGGCCCGAACCGTCGCACGGCGCCGCCAATGGACACGCGGGAGAGCCATTCGGCAGTCGCTCGCCGGTGGCCGCCAGATGGTTGTAGCGGATGTGCTGCAGGTTGCTCTGATGATACTGGCCGCGCGCCGGTGGGAAGATCGCGACCCCGGAACAGGCGAAATCGGTTCCCGCGTTGGCGGTCGCGGCTTTCGTCGCGTACCCATTGAAGTTGTCCGACGGGCCCCACGAGCCATCTCCGACCCGCTTGTCCGCAGAGATTGTCGGGCACGGATTGCCGCCGGGCACCGGCCACGGATCCTGATGGTTCGTGGTGACCAGCGCGGCGACGCGCGTATCGACGCGCTCCGTCCCGATCGAATTCCCCCATGTCTTGATGCAGAAGTCCCCGCATTCGGCAGCATTGATGTCGACGTAGTACGACCAGTCGTATGGCGTCCCCGAGCTGACTCCCTGCGCTGCGTAGGTCGCGACGGTCGCCCAATCGGCAGCCGTGTTCTCGGCCCCATTGCGCGGCCAGAGCGCAATGAGCTCGGCCTGCATCGTCCGAATCAGCTGCTGCATTTGAACATTCGTGTACGTCCGGCCTTGCGTGAGGCCGAACCAGTTGTCGCCCGTGTTCCAACCCCCCACGCCCGCAAGCGTGTAGGATTCATTCAACTTGGTCAGGGCGAAATCCCGCATCTGCGTGCGGTTCGAGAACGACAACGCGCGCGGATTGCTGAGATCGGTGGTTTCGTCCACGGCAAACCCCGAGTCGTACAGCATGGCGATGCCGGCGATCGCCATGCCTTGGAGCATTTTCGCGACAGCCTTGTTCCGCGTGGTGAGCGTGCTGTCGGTCTTGCAATCGTCGTCGAAGCACGTGCCGCCGGCGATGCCGCGCAGCACGTCGGTCGATGAGGACAGCACGGTGTGGTACCCATACCACGCGGCCTCGACCGTCGGACCGCCGGCGGCTTCCGGCGCCGTCGAGGCATTCGTCCAGCCGCAGCGTATCGGGCAATCTGCTCCCACGGAGCTGTAGAAACGGATCGCCGCGTTGTTCCACGAGGCTGTGTAGTTATTGGCCTGCGTATTCAACGGCAGGATGAAGTAATTCTCGCGTGTCTCCGCCCAGGTCCGGATCGCGCCGCTCAGCAGCTGCTCGAGCCCGGCGGGGTCGCTGAATGCCCGCTTGGCGTCCGGCGCATTCGGATTCCCGACGTTCAGGTCACACGCTCCCATGGCGATGACGACCAGGAGGGCGGCCCACGATGACAACCGCGACATTGGAGTCTCCCGATAAAGGTTCATGGCGCGCCCCCTTAGAAGCCGAGCTCGATGCTGCCCGTGAACGTCCGGAACTGGGGATACTGGAACCAATCCATCCGCACCTGGAATGGATCACCCGCCAGTCCGGAGACTTCGGGATCGAGACCAGAGTAGTTCGTGACCGTAAAGAGGTTGCGGGCGATGAACGATATCCGCATCTCCCGAAGGTTGTGGAGGAAACCGATCCGCCGCAGCTGGTCCTGCGCGAGCGTATAACTGACCGCCAGCTCTTTCAGCTTGGCGTACGACCCTTTCTCGACGAAGAAGTCGTTGGCATCGAGGCCGTTGTAGAAGCCGACGCCGTAGTAGCCCAACGCCTTCTGCGGGCAGCTCGGCATCGGGTTTGAGACGACGCCACAGGTCGCGTCGTTCTTGGGCTTGCCGGCCTGATCCTGCACCCGGTCGCGCGTCGCTTGGAACGCCCACTGGCGCGTCCCGTTGTACAGATCGCCCCCGTAAGACCAATCGAGCAGCGCATTCACCGCGAGCCGGTGATAGTTGAAGTTCAAACCGAAGCTCAGGTTGAAGTCGGGATTCGCATTCCCGATCTGTACGACGTTATCGGTTATCGCGCAGCCGCTGGCGCCCTGCTTCTTGCAGTACACGTACTTGATGGCGCGCTCGTTCGGCGTCCCGTAGGTGCTCTTGCGAACCACGTAGCCGTCTTCGTTGATCATGACGCTGTCACGGCTCCAGGTTTGCCCCGGACCGCTCAGTGCCGCCTTGGCGGGGTCGACATAGAGCTCGTCGATATTGCGGATCCAGTGGTTGCCGTAGAGGACGCCGAGGTCCCGGTTTTTCCCCAGAAAGAACGCCGCGGGCATTTGCCCGAAGGCGTAGAGCCGCTCCGGCAGATCCCACTGCGTGATCACTTGGCGCGTCCGGTCGCCCACGATGTTCAGCGTGAGACCAGTGCCCGGCTTGTTGATCAACCGCGCCGCGAATGTCAGCTCGTGCGTCTTCGATTGGAGTGCGCCCGCGTTCTGCCACTGACCCAGCCGGAAGCCGGTCACCGCCGGGAGGTCCACCAGCAGGATTTGATCCTTCGTATCCTTGCGGGCGTAGGTGTACTCGAGCGTGAAGCGTCCATGGCCGAAGTCGACGTTCGTTCCAGCTTCCAGCTCGGAAGCCTTGGCCGGTTTGAGGAACGGATTACCCAGCACCAGCTTGTCAAAACCCGTCGACGTGACGGCGAGGATTTCGTACTGGTTGTCGTAGCCCGGCCGCAACCCTGCCGTCCCGTACGAAGCGCGGAGCCGCCACTCGTCCACTCCGGGTATATGCAAGTCTTCGGTCACCCGCCACGCGCCAGACGCGCGGTAGTAGGTCGCCCAGCGGTTTTCCACGCCGAACAACGACGACCCGTCGCGCCGGATCAGCGCGTCGATGGTGTACCGATCCTTGATGTCGAAGGTCGTCACGGCGAAGTAGTTGACATTCTTGATTACGGTATCGGCCGACTGCGGGGTCACGCTGCTCACGTCCACGCCGCCGAATTCCGGCACGCCACCCACCCGGAACGAGCTGGCGGACGTCACCAGGCCACGATCGCGCTGGTACTCGTACAGCGTACCCAGCTTGGTCGTGTTGGAGATCGAGCCGCCCAGGCGCCGAATGCTGGTGAGCGTCAGGCCGGTATTGTACTGGTACCCATCCAGCGTGCGCTCATACAGCGACCCCGGATCAGGTGGTCCGCCTGATGACGTGTAGAAGGGACGAGGGAAGACGTCCTTATAGAGCGTCCCTTCCTGATCGTAGCCGAACGTCCCCTCGGCGGCCAGCCAGTCGAGCATGCGCCAGCGCAACTTCCCCGCGCCGGTGAATCGACTGCGGTCCTCTGTGATCTTGCGGTTGGCCAGCTCGTACATCGGGTTCGCGTCGTTCGCGACGTCGCCGCTCAACGGGACCTTCGCGACGTACGGCGAGCCGTCGGGATTGCAGCACGCGGTGATGTTCACGTCCGGCTGAACGAACATCAGCTGGTAGAACGGGGAGCCTGTCCCTTCGGAAGCACGTCCGTTGTCCGAGCTGCCGTAGAACGTGCTGAGCGAGACATCCACGTTCGAGTTGACCTGGTGGTCCAGGTTCAACCGCAGGTTGCGGCGCGTGTAGCCGCCGAGTCCGAAAATCACGCCCTGGTTGCGCGTGTTCTCGATCGACGCGTTGAAATTCGTCGGCCCGCGCCGCTGGCCCAGCGAGATGTATTCCGTCGCGAAGGGGCCCTGCCTGACCATCGCGTCCCAGTGGTCGTAATTGACGGTGAACGGGTTGTTCGCGATGCCGTCCGCCTTCGTGACCCGGCCGCCCTGCTTCGTCAGGCAGTAATTGTTGACGGGATCGACGGCAAATGTCGGATCGATCGACGCACAGTGGCCGGCACTCGACTCGATTTCCCACGCGTGGTGGTGTGAGAACTGCATGCGCGTCGGCATTTCACTGACGCCGCCTTCCGCTCGCATCGTGATCTGCAGCGCGCCTTCGGGCATCGTGCTGCCGCGCTTGGTGAAGATCTGCACCACGCCATTGGCGCCGTTCGAGCCGTACATCGAGGACGCAGCCGCGCCCTTGATGATCTCGATGCGCTCCACGTCCTCGGGCGCGATGTCGGCGACGCCGTAGCGCGAGATCACCCCATCGACGATGTACAGCGGATCCTGCCGGCCCGAGATGCTGGTGGCGCCGCGCAAGCGAAGTGCCGGTTCACTCCCCGGCGCGGCGGATTGCGGCACAAAGCGCACACCCGAGACTTTCCCCTGGATTCCCTCCAGCGCGTTGGCGCCAGGGACCGCCTTCAGCTGGTCTTCATTGACGGTACCCACGGTGAAGCCGAGCTTGCGTCGATCGGTCGCGTCGGCCACACCGGTAACGACGACTTCCTCGAGCCGCAGCGGGTCGGATTCCAGAGAGAAATCCTGACTCTGCGCGCCGGGCGAAAGCGTGATCGTCGTTGATTGCGGCTTGTGGCCGATATAACGCGCCGTCAGCACAACCTGCTGGTTGTGCACCGCCGCGGCCCCGATGGTGAGAGCGTAGGCCCCGTTCGCGTCGGTGACGGCGCCCAAGTTCGTGGACGCCACGATGACATTGGCGCCGCCAAGCGGCTCGCCAGTGCGGGCAGTGACGTGACCCTTGATGACGGCATCTTGAGCCGCGAGTGGCGTGACGATGAAGCAGGCAATTGCTGCCAACCCCAGAACGCGCATAAGCTGCCTCTTTTGTGGAGAGGAAGAACGGTAGGAACGGCCCTTCGCGGAGCGACGGCACTGCAACGTAACCGACCCCCTTGGTCCACGTCCGGTAGCCGGACGTGACGGCACTGCAGACTTCGGGAGCTCAGCTGGGCCCGGGTACTAGCGCCACTGCTGCATTCTACCTTCTATTACGAACCTCGCTAGAGGGTACGACCCGGAATGATCGGCTCACGCCGGACCCACCTTGAAACAGTCCTTGCCGCAATCCTAGCTCTCGTCTTTCCGAGCGCCGCCGGGGCGCAGTCTCGGCTTCAGGGGCACGTGATCGACAGCGAGATGGGGAACTCGGTTGCCTCCGCCATCGTGCGCATGGGGCGGGATACCGCCGTCGCAGCAGCGGCAGACTCCCAGGGCTTCTTCCTCATTACTGGCCTACGGCGGGGAGAGATCACGATCGTGATCCGTGCCGTAGGCTATGAAGAAGGCGTCTTCAAGCTGTTCATGCCCGATTCCGGCGAGATCGTTCGCCAGTTCGCGCTCGACTTCAACGGCTACATGTTGCCCGCGGTCCAGGTGCTGGCGCGCGCCGAAGTACTGCAGCCACGCTATATCGACTTCGAGCGCCGGCGCTTGCGCGGGCTCGGGGCCTACCTCCGCTGGGACGACATCAAGCAGAAGGGGTACAGCACCGTGGGCGACGCGCTCAGAACCGTGCGGGGGGTTCGGATCCAGTGCGATCAGGCGCGGTTCGAATGCTATGCGGTCATGGCGCGCTCACCCAACTGCCATCCAACGTGGTACATCGACGGCATCGAAGTGCATTCCTTCCAGGAGAACACGCCAATTCGGGACATCTACGGCATCGAGGTTTACCGGGGAACGGGAGAAATTCCGGCGGAGTTCGGTGGGTCCACAGCGGGCTGCGGCGTGATCGTGATGTGGACGAAGTCACGGCCTTATAGATGAAGGAACGAACGAGGTCGTAGAGCCGTGAAGCACCTGCTCGCTGTGTTGACGGCGGCCACGCTGGCCTGCGGGTCACACCGCCACGCGCCCGCTCCAGCCGTCCCACAAGAGGGCTTCGCGATCGTCGTCATCAATCATCACTGGCTGGATGTCACCGTGTACGTCGTTCACGACGGTCAGCGCACGCGTGTCGGCACAGTGACGGCCACGACGACGCAGGAGTTCGACCTGTCGACGCGGTTACTCGGCTCGAATCGTCAAGTGGCGTTGATCGGCGAAGCCGTGGGGAGCAAGGAGGGCATACGAACCGAGCTCGTGGCGGTACAGCCCGGCCAGTACATCGAATGGACGCTCGAAAACGCCTTGCGACGCTCGAGCGTGGCGGTGTACTAGCGCGGTTTCCCTCCGCCACCCCCACCGCTGGACCCGTTGCCGGCGATCTTGAACGCCTGCACGGTCAGTATGAACGCCGCGACCGAGATCCCTCCAGCCAGCGTCGTTCGTCCCAGCGAAAAGCGCCGCTCCGCAAAGCCGTCCACCCACTGGCGTTGCAACACGACCCGCTCGCCTTTCCAGCTGAGCGAAGACCCGTGCCGCAAGTCGACGGCGTACACGGACATCCCGTACGCGGAATCGTCGGCGGACAGCAGGCGGCCGCGCACGCTCGCCACATCCGGGCCGAGGTAGCGCCACAGCCGCTCGGTGCCCGAGTCTGACAGCGCGGCGGAGACATACATCTCGGTACTGGGGGTCTGTTCGAGGGGCCGATAGTAATAGCACCCGGCCATGAGCCAGGCGCCGAGCGCCAGACCAAGCAATCGCATGCGGTACGTCCTTGCGCAGAAAGTATTGGGGCGGTTCGCAATTGCACGAACCGCCCCACGTGTCAACCTACCCGGGTTCAACGCACGCCGCTACGGACAGGCCGCCGGATCGTTTGCATTCCGGAAGCCGTTCGTGGCCAGCTGCGTCGACGGCTGCGGAATGTTCGGGTTGGCATTCTCCTCCGCCAGGCCGTAGAACAGCCGGCCTGGGATCTTGCTGCTGAATTCGGTCGTGGCGAACGGCACCAAGGCCGGCAGACAGGTTCTCCGGTAATCGTTGTACGTCTCGATGTTCTGGAAGAGCGCCACGTACTTCTCGGTCATGATCGAGTCGAGGAGTGCGGCGCCGGTGATCCCGGACAGCGCCGAGAGCGGCACCACCGCCCGGGCGTTGTTCAGATTGATCAGCGCCCCGGGGTCGTCGCCCGTGGCATGCTTCGCCTCCGCGAGAATGAGCTGATTCTCGACGTAGGTCAGCAACGGCTGCCGGAACTGCGCCACGTGACGCGTTCCACCGAGCGCTGACACCTGGGCGGCGGCAACCGGCGGCGGATTCACGTCCTGACCGCCATAACCGCTCACCGAATTCAGCGCGAAATACTGGGACAACCGGGGATCGGAGCGTGCGACCATGATGTCCACGAGCCGCTTCCCGGCTACAACGTCCTGACCGAAGGTCGTTGCCGCGAATTGGACCCAGATGTTGCCTTCGCCCGTGCCTGTCCCGTGGTACGTCCTGAAATCACCGGTTGCATCGGGGATGCCGCCGTTCGCGGCCGTCAAGGCCGCCGTGTATGCGGCGGTGCCATTCGCCTCCGCCGTGTGGAGGAAGAAGCGCGCCTTCAGCGTACGCGCCGCGGCAATCCATCTCGCCGTATTGCCACCGTAGACCAGGTCGGCTCCGAGCGGTCCCGCCCCGGTCCCTGAACCGAGGTTGATGATTGCGGTATCCAGCAGGAGCTGGATGTCGCCGTACACCTGCAGCTGGGGATCGAGGGTTGGCTTGGCGACAGATCCCACCGCGTCACGGTAGGGAATGTCTCCCCACAGATCGGCGGCTGTGCCGACAACGAATGCTTCGTACACCTGCGCGATGCCCAGCCAAATTCGATCGTTCGCCGCGCGCGCGTCGGTTTCGACTTTGCGAATGTCGATGAGCCCGCCGCCGGAGTAGATGCTGGTGAAATCGAACGACCAGCTGGCGTTGGTGACCGTGTACTCACCGTATTGCTCGACGAAACGCCCGCCAATTCCGGTGCACTGCTGCATCCACATGCAGGTGGTCAGCGGCAGCGTGCTCTCCTCCATCCCGAAGAATCCCGCCTGCACGGCCATGAAGCTCTGTTGCAGCGTAGCCGCGGACGGATGGTTCGGATCGTTCACGACGTTGGTGTCGGTCAGGAAATTGCTGCACCCCATTGCGCCCCCGCTCAGGCCAACGGCGAGGGTCACGATGGCGACGCTACGGGTCGAGCGTTTCATGTCGGCCTCCCGTTACTTGTTGAGGGTGACGCCAATGATGAACGACCGCGACTGCGGCATGTTGAAGTAGTCTGCGCCGCGCGCATCGGTCGCCGCTCCGGTGAGATTGCTCTCCGGATCGTAGCCGGTGTACTTCGTCCACGTGACCAGGTTGCGCCCCGTGACCCGGACGTCGAAGCTCGAGATCCCCAGGACGCGGCCGACCCATTGCTGGTCGAACGTGTACGCCACGGTGATCTCGCGCAGCTTCACAAAGCCGGCGTCCTCCATGCAGGGCTCGTCGTTCGTGCCGGTGAATGGACACGGCGCCGAGCCGTCGCGATACCAGTTCTGTCCGATCGGCACCGCGGTACCGGCGCCCGGACCCACGACGGCTCCGTCAAACCAGCCACCACGGCCGAACGTCTTCAGGTTTCCCGTGCACACATCGCTGGCATCGCAGGTAGCGCGCTGCTGGGTGTCACCATGCGTGCCGTAGCTCCACAGCGCGCCCTTGGTGCCGTTCCACATGTCGCCGCCATGCCGGATATCGAGCAGCCCGCTCACTTGCCACTTGTGGTAGCGAACCGCCGTGCTGAGGCTGCCGGACCAGCGCGGATTGGGATTCCCGACCACGCGCGGATTCGGATCGTCGAGCGGGAAGCCGTTCGTGTCGATGTACATCGCTCCCTTCGGCGCACCGGTGCACGCCGCGGGATTCGGAATGACGGCTGCATCGCTGACGCCACAACGGACAAATCCGTAGCCGTAGATCACACCGAGCTCCTGCCCCACGATCGCCACGTTGCCCAACGATCCCGCAAATGAACCGGGCAGGGTGTAGTACGTCACGCCCGCCAGACTCTTGACCACATTCCGATTGCGCGCCCACTGCACACCCAAATCCCAGCTGAACGCCGGCGTGCTGTAGGGGCGCATGTTCAGCGAGACTTCGTGACCCGAGTTCCGCAGCTTTGCGGCATTGCGCGGCTCGAATTGATATCCGGTCGAGGGCGGCAGCTGCAGCAGCAGGATCATGTCCTTTGTTGTCGCGTCGTAGTAGGTGTAATGCAGATCGACGCGGTCGCGCACCAGGCTCAAGTCGAAGCCGGTCTCGAACTCGTTCGTGCGCTCCGGCTTCAATGTGGTGGCAGGTGACGTGTCACTGGTCGCCAATCCACCGAACCCTGCCTGTGTGGGCAGGAGGCCGGTTCCCTGCGCGATCCCCGACAGCAGGTTGGTCGAGAATACGCGCGACGTCAGATACGGACTGGGTTCGTTCCCCGCTGAGCCGTAGGCCACGCGCAGCTTGCCGAATTGCAGCCACGACGGCGGCGACATGGCCTTGGTGAATTCCCACGCCACGCTCGCTTTGGGAAACCAGCTGCGCTGATTCTCCAACCCGAACGTCGACGATCCATCGTTCCGCGCGGCAACCGTCAGGTGCAACTGGTCGTACCCGTCGAGTGTGCCCTGACCAAAGAACGAAAGATCATGAATGTTGGTCTCAGCATCGATCGGCGGATCACGCTTCGTCGTATTGCTGAGCTTGAGCGGCAGCGGCGCAATGAGATTCCGGCCCACGACGCCAACCTGGCGGAACTCACGGGAGTTCAGGTCGTTGCCCAGTGTGACGGTGCCACTGACGTTCTCGTTCATCCGGTAGCTGGCCGTGCCGCTGATCGTCTGGCTGACCTGATAGTTGACGAGCTTTCCTTCGATCACGCGCCCGCCGCCGTCGTCCTGCTTGCAGATGTCGGACGCGGAAATCGGACATCCCTGGAGGCGCTCGTCGCTCGAGTAATCGGCACCCAGGGTGTAGTTCAGCTTGAGCCACGTGTTGGCCAGATAATCGACGTTCACGTTCCCGAAGACCCGGCCGACGTCGGACGTGTTCTTCTGTTCGTATAGGATGTACAGCGGGTTGTCGAAACCCCGGTCTTCGATGAGGCTGTCGGGATGCTGCCGCCGGAACGAGCGGTGGAAGCCCGTCACCGGATCGAGATATGGGTTGTTATTGAAGTTGGGCGGCGTCCGCAGCAGCGCGAGCTCCAACCCGTTGACGTTGTTGCCGCGTTCGATGAACGCGCCACTCGTCGACGCGAACGCGAGGTTGCCACCCACACGCAGGTTGTCGCTAAGGCGGTGCGTGCCTTTGACGCGGACGGACGTCCGGTTGAACATGTCATTGGGACCGAGAAACATCCCGTTGTGATGGTTGTTCTCAGCCGAGAGATAGAACGTCGTCCGGTCGTTGCCGCCCGACACCGTCAGCGCGTTTTCGAACTGGTAACCGGTCTGGTAGCCCTCGTGCGAGTGGTCAAACACCGAATCCCCGACGACCAGCGCTGGACCCCAGCTGCGGCGGCAGATGCCCGCGCTCGGATTGTCGCAATCTCCCGGCGCGGGGGCGACGCCCCCGCTCCCTTGCCCGTATCCCGTCTCCAACGGGTAGTACCGGCTCGGCCGGTCGGTGGACGCCGTACTGCGGAGGGAGAAGCGCGTCGGCCCGGCATGCCCCGATTTCGTCGTGATGAGAATGACGCCCTGCGCCGCGCGCGCTCCGTAAATCGCGCCCGCTGCGGCGCCCTTCAGGATCTCGACCGACTCGATGTCGTTCGGGTTGATGTCGACCGCGCGGTTCTGCTGCGTGGTCCCATCGGACGGACCCGAGACGTCCTGCACGTCCCACGATCCGGTCGACACGCTCGAATTGTCCACCGGTACGCCGTCAACCACGAACAGCGGCTGACTCGTGCCCGTCAGCGTGCGCGCGCCCCGAATCCGGATATAGGCGGACGCGCCCGGCTCACCGCCGGACGATGACACTTCGACGTTCGGGGCCTTGGCGGCGATGGCGTTCACCAAGTTTGCTTCTTGACTGCGCTGGATGGCATCCGCCGAGATGCTGTTACGCACGTTGCCGAGCTTTTCGGCTTCGGACGTCGTGCCGGCCCCGGTGACGACGATCTCGCCGAGCTGCAGCGGATTGGGGGCGAGCGAGAAGTCGTGCTCGACGATGCCGGGCGCGAGCGTGATCTGCTGCGTGACCGGCTTGTAGCCGAGACGCCGCGCCAGGACGCTGAGGGTTTGTCCGACCGTGGCGCGCGCACCGGGAATGACAATCGCGTAGCGACCGTCGTCGCGCGTGGTGGCGCCGAGACCGAGTGAGGGAACGACCACTTCGGCGTCTCCAATGGGAGCGCCGGTCGCCGTGGTCACTTTCCCGCTGAGCGTGATGGGCTCCTGCGCCGCTGCTCGGCCGGGCAGCGCAGCAACCACACCTGTACTAAGGAAGAGGAGCGACAAAACGGAGAAACGCATGAGTCCTCCCAGGTGGACGGGGTGGAGCACCTGCGAACTGTCCGACGACTTTCGGATATAGCGCGGGGAGAAATGGACCGCTAGACGAGGCGTCTCAACTTGGCGCCTAGTGGGGCACGACGACTCCTTCGAGGGTCACTGAGCGAGGCGCGATCACGCCGAACGTCAGTACGGTGATCATGAGGTCCGGCAAGCGGGTGCGAACCTTGACGCGCAGGTTTGCGATTCGGGCCCCCGTCCCCGCCTGGCCGGCCAGGATATCCTCGGCATTGGGTTGCGAGACGCCGGCGAGCCCCCACAGCAGGTAGACCGGGTGCTTGGTCACCTTGAATGGCGTACCCTGCGGTGGGGCCTGAGCCGATTCGGCCAGGGACGTGGGGACCCCCAGCTCGGTCGCGTCGATAGTCAGGGCGCAGCCACACACCGTGAGGGCCAGCCCCGCCAGGCCCGCGCGCGCAACAAGGTGAATCAGAGTATCTCCCGGGAAGACAATGGGCGCGCCGCGTGATACGGCGCGCCCAAAGCTACACCCACTCCTTACATACCGGGAGCGTTCAGAGCGAAATGGGCACCGATGCCGAAAACCCCGGCAGTCCTGCCGCTATCGCGCTTCTCTGAGTCATAGGCGACATGCACGCCGAACATGCCAAAGCCGACATTCGCTCCCAATACCCAGCCGATATTGGACTCCTTGGAGCCGCCCGAAGGGGTGTGCCAGCGGTTCGAGACCGACAGATAGGGCTCGATGGTGATCCCCGGGGTCGGCACGTTCACGCTGACTCCCGCACCCAGGAACAAGTTCGTCGTCTTGGGCACAGTGACGCCACCGGTGGCGTACTCGCTCGCGGTACCCGCGCCAGCCTGGATGTTCAGCGCGACCGGCATGAGGCTCCCCCCAATCACGCGAAGCTGCCCGACGCCGGCCCACGTCGTGGTGCTGGAGCTGGCCCCCTCCGGCTTCCAACTGGAAAAGCCGGCGGTGAACGCGAGGTTGGTCAGGCCGAGCTCGCCGCGCGCTCCGTACGCGTTGCCCTTGCTGGCATCCGTATTGGGGAATCCGGCGTCGCCATCGATGGTCACGCCGGTCCCGCCTTTCGGATTGTTCCAGATCGGCATCCCCTGCCATTGCGCGGCTGCCGGGATTGTGAAGACCGTTCCGAGCAGCACCATGATCAGCGACGTCCGCTTCATTCGTATCCTCCACCGACATAAGGAACCGGGGGGCCCGGCAGATCCGGTCCCGGCAAACCAGCGCTTACGCTAGGAAATCAGTTTCGCGAAGTCAATCTGTGTCGAGCTAATGCAGCCACACGGCGCTAATTGACACACCCTCCAGGTCGCCGAGTCCCGCGCTGATCCGCGCGTCGAACTTGGGTGACAGCCGGAAGTCGGCGCCGAGTCCCAGCGCGAAGAAGAAGTCTGAGGTCCCGTTCCCCGCGGTGAAGAAGCCGGTCGGCTGGACATAGGGGACGATGCTGATCTTCGAGCCTTTCGGATCCACGCGACGGCCCAACGAGAGCCCAACCGGAACGATGAGCGCGTTGGCCCCGCTCGCGAAGTGCCCGCCGATGCCGAGAACCAGGGCTCCATCGAGCGGAAAATCCTCGGTGTGCGTGACGATGCGGCTCCGGCCCTCGGCACCGACCAGCAACTCGGCGTTGCCGGAACCGCCGGGATCGAACAGCCCGCCGCGAAAGCCCAGGTCGAACTTTCCGCTCGCCATCCGATAGACGCCCTCGATTGCGGTGCCGCCACCGTTCGGGAAACTCAGCGAGACGCCGATTTCGGAACGCGTGAACGCACGATACGGCGCGTTGTAGCTGGGCATTCCGGTCGCTTGTGCGGCGGCCGTGGTGACACAGCCGATGCTGGCCAACACCCACAAGGCCGCAGTGAGGTTCGGGCGCATGCCGGTCTCCGAAAACTGGTTGGCGAAGGGTACCCGACGAACAGCGCGGCGTTCCGATGTTCCGGAACGCCGCGCCAATTTAGGAAGGTTTAGTGCCAGAGCGAAATGCCGACGCGGCCGCCGATTGCGATGTAATCCGCAAGGCCAACCGCCGCCAGCTCATTGCTCTTCCCGACCCACTGGAAGCCGAGCTCGTAGCGCCAGGCGCCACCTGTACCATACGGCTTCCGCCAGCCAACTCCGCCTTCGAGCTTGACGGCCGTACCGCTGGCCGTGCCGCTCGGGTCACCGAGCACGAGGCCGGCACCACCGCTGAAGAACATCCCGCGATGATGGCCGCCAGGCGAATTCGAGTACAGCATGTTGACTTGCGGCGTGAGGACGTATCTCGTCTGCCCGCCGACCGTGTTGAAGTTAAAGCTGAGCCGCGGCTCCCACATCATCTTACCGGAGCGCGGGACAAAACCGTAGCGCAGATCGACTGGCGTGATGATCGCGATGCCGCTGCTGGCACCGTTGGTACCCGGGCTGACATACGCGGCGTTAAGATCCACGCCGAATTCGTGAGTGGGAGCGGCCGCGGGGGCCGCGTGCCGCTGGGCCGTCGCCGCTACCGGAAGTGAAAGCGCCAGAGCGGCGAAAACCAACCCGCCGAAGAGCTTCTGCATACAATCCTCCAGTTGGGGTGGTGAAAACCGCCACATCGTTACGAACCACTTGATTTTCTGTCAAGCATGACTTGTCTCGAGACACCAATGGCCCGCCAGCTATAGGACTGACGGGCCATGGCTTACGCGCGATCCGGTGACGCGGCTCACAGGGAGCCGGGCTGGATGCGTGTGTTACTTCTTGCTGCCGCCGATCGGGAAGGTCAGACCGACGGTGATCGGCACCTGCGAGAAGTTGACGCTGCCGCCGCCGAAGTCGGCCTTGTGCGAGAGATAGCGCCCCTCGACGTACAGGTTCGCCGAGCTCATCGCGAACTGCAGGCCCAAGCCACCACCGAACCCCACGGCACCCTTCGACTCGCTCTGACTGGACACCGTGACCTTCGTGTTGTTGTAACCGAGACCGCCGATGATGTACGGTCTGATGTTGCCCTTAGACTGGAACGGGTACACCAGATTCAGCATACCGCCGAGCACCTTGGTGTTGCCATCAATACCGGCATCATGGCTCGTTTGTTCATACGAACCTTCGATCCGAAGACGCACCGGCGCCGTGCCGAGGCCGAAGCTGGCCCCGAGGTTACCGCCGAAGCCCATCTTATCGCCGGTGCCCCAATCACTCATGGGGTTTACGATGCTTGCGCCGACGTTGAGCCGGGTCTGTGCGGCTGCCGGCGTCGCGATTGCGACGAGGCCCGCCGCGGCGAGCACTGCCATGCTAATGCGCTTCATTTCCAGCCTCCTAGTAGGAAGAAGGTCGATCACCCCAGGGGAGAGGTGGCGATTCAAGGCTTAAAAAAGCCGCGGACTACTGTTGGAAATGGTGTTGCGGAAGTCAATAGCGTTGCGCAACTAATGGCGGGACAGAAGTCAAGAGTCTGCCGGAGTGGCACTCCCAGCTACGATTCGGACCACGTCTCGTGCGACTTGCAAGAACCCGCCTGCCACCTGGACTCGCTTGTCTCCCCCCGAGCCGCTGATTCTGACAATTCCCTTCCCCAGCAGGGTCATGAAGGCGGCGTGACGTGGGAGAATCCCTACGAGCCCGTCGTAGGCGGGCGCCACGACAGAGTCGGCCTCCCCCTCGAACACCGACCGCTCGGCCGAGATGAGGGACACCCGCATCAGGACGACGCCATCTTCTTGGCCTGGGCGACGACGTCCTCGATCCCGCCCTGCATGTAGAACGCCTGCTCGGGGAGCTGGTCGAATTCACCCGCGACGACCCGCTCGAACGACGCGATGGTATCCTCGAGCTTCACGTATTTGCCGTCGAGCCCGGTGAACTGCGAGGCGACGAAGAACGGCTGCGACAGGAACCGCTGGACTCGTCGCGCCCGGCCGACGAGCCGCTTGTCTTCCTCGGACAGCTCGTCCATTCCCAGAATCGCGATGATGTCCTGCAGATCCTTGTAGCGCTGCAGAATGCGCTGCACCTCGACCGCGACTTTGTAGTGGCGGTCGCCGAGATACTGCGCGTCGAGAATGCGGCTGGAGGACGACAGCGGGTTCACCGCGGGATAGATGCCCAGCTCGACGATGGCGCGATCGAGCACGACGGTGGCGTCGAGGTGCGAGAACGCGGTCGCGGGCGCGGGGTCGGTCAGGTCGTCGGCGGGTACGTAGATCGCCTGCACCGACGTGATCGATCCCTTCTTCGTCGAGGTGATCCGCTCCTGCAGCTCACCCATTTCCGTCGCGAGCGTCGGCTGATAGCCGACGGCCGACGGCATCCGGCCCAGCAGCGCCGACACCTCGGAGCCCGCCTGCGTGAACCGGAAGATGTTGTCGATGAAGACCAGCACGTCCTGGCCTTCGACATCACGGAAGTACTCCGCGACGGTCAACCCGGAGAGACCCACGCGCAGGCGCGCGCCGGGCGGCTCGTTCATCTGGCCGTAGATCAGCGCGACGTTCTCGAGAATGCCGGCTTCGCGGAACTCGAGGTACAGGTCGTTGCCTTCGCGCGTGCGCTCACCGACGCCGCAGAAAACGGATTTGCCGCCGTGCCCCTTGGCGACGTTGTTGATCAGCTCCTGAATGACGACGGTCTTGCCGACACCGGCGCCGCCGAACAATCCGATCTTGCCGCCCTTCACGAACGGCGCGATCAGATCGATGACTTTGATGCCGGTTTCAAAAACTTGAGTCTTCGGCTCGAGGTCTACGAACTTCGGCGTGCCGCGATGGATGGGCCAGCGTTCGGCGTCCGCGGGAATCGGCGCGCCTTCGTCCACCGGTTCGCCGATCACGTTGAGGATGCGGCCGAGTGCGGGCTTGCCGACCGGCACCATGATCGGTTGCCCGGTGTCGATCGCGTCCATGCCGCGCACCACGCCGTCGGTCGAGCTCATCGCAACCGCGCGAATCTGATTGCGGCCGATGTGCTGCTCGACTTCCGCGACGAGCCGCCCGCTGTCGAGGGTCACGGTGATCGCGTTGTAGAGCTCGGGCAGGTGCTCCGGCTCGAACTCGACGTCGAGTACGGGCCCGATGACCTGGACCACTTTGCCGACGTTGGGTTTTTCCTGCGCTTTCGTTGCCATGACCTATCCTTTGAGAGCCTCCGCCCCTCCCACGATCTCCGCCAATTCTTGAGTAATCTGAGCTTGCCTTGCACGATTGAACGTGCGCTGCAGGATCGTGAGCATGTCGCTGCCCGCATCGGTCGCGTTCTTCATCGCCGTGCGTCGCGCGCCATGCTCGGCGGCCGCGGTCTCGACGAGCGCGCGATAAAACTGATTCGTCACGGACAACGGGAGCAGCTCCCGCAGAATCTCCTCGGCCGACGGCTGCAGGATGTAATTGACGGCCGCTTTTGAGGCTCGACCGCCCGACCGCCGCTGCGCGGGTGGCGTCACGGGCAGCACCCGCAGCGTCGTCGGCGGTGTGCTCACCGCGCTGTTGAACTTCGCGAACACGATGTCGACCGCGTCGAGACCGCCTTTGGCGAAGCGCTCCATCAGCGGGGTGGCGAGCTCGACCGCGTGCTCGAGCGTCGGCTTGTCACCAATGTCGACGCGCTGCGACGCGATGGTGCGCTTGGTGAATTTGAAGTAGCTCACGCCCTTCTTGCCGACGAGATGGAGCTCGGTGCGCGTGTCCTGCGCTTCCATCTCTTCCAGTCGCCGCCGGGCTTCGCGAATCAGATTGGAATTGAACGCACCGCAGAGACCGCGATTCGAAGTGATCAGCAGCAGGGCCGCGCGCCGCACGCCCGGCCCCCGCGCGGTCTTGCCTGGTTGCCGCAGCAGTGGAAAGCGCTCGGCGAGCTCCGGGGCGTACAGTTCCTCAATCACCTCGGCGAGCGCCTGCGCATAGGGACGCGCGCCAACGACGCGATCCTGGGCGCGCTTCAGCTTGGACGTGGAGACGAGCTCCATCGTCTTCGTGATTTTGCGCGTGTTCTGAACCGAGCGGATGCGGCGGCGCAGCTCGCGGGGCTTCGCCATTAGAGCGCCTTGTACTCCTCGATCGCCTTGCGGAGCCGGCCACTCAAGTCGTCCGACAGCGTCCGGCGCGTGCGGATTTCCTCCGCGATCTCGGGATGCTGCGCGGTCATGAACTCGCGCATCCCCACCTCCCACTCCTTGATCTTGGGCACGTCGACGTCGTCGAGCAGGCCGGTGGTCACGGCGAAGATGACGATCACCTGCTGCTCGACCGGCATCGGTTCGTACTGCGGCTGTTTCAGCACTTCCACGACCCGCGCGCCGCGCGCCAACTGGCGCTGCGTCGCGGGATCGAGCTCCGAGCCGAACTGCGCGAAGGCCTCGAGCTCGCGGTACTGCGCGAGATCGAGGCGCAGCCGCCCGGCGACCTGCTTCATCGCCTTGATCTGCGCGTTGCCGCCGACGCGACTCACCGAGATGCCCGCGTTCACTGCGGGCCGCACGTTCGAATAGAAGAGGTCGGTTTCGAGGAAGATCTGGCCGTCGGTGATGGAGATGACGTTGGTCGGGATGTACGCCGACACGTCGCCCGCCTGCGTCTCGATGATCGGCAGCGCGGTCAGCGAGCCACCGCCCATTTCGTCCGACAGCTTGGCCGCGCGCTCGAGCAGACGGCTGTGCAGATAGAACACGTCGCCCGGATAGGCTTCACGGCCGGGCGGACGCCGCAGCACCAGCGACAGCTGGCGGTAGGCCGCGGCCTGCTTGGAGAGATCGTCGTAGACACAGAGCGTCGCCTTGCGCTCGTCGTACATGAAGTACTCGGCCATCGTACAGCCGGCGTAGGGCGCGATGTACTGCATCGGAGCGGGCTCGGCGGCGGACGCGACGACCACGATCGTGTATGCCATCGCGTCATGTTCCTTGAGCCGCTCGACGACGCCCGCGACGGTCGAGTTCTTCTGGCCGATCGCGATGTAGACGCAGATCACACCCTGCCCTTTTTGATTGATGATCGTGTCGATCGCGATCGCGGTCTTGCCTGTTCCTCTATCGCCGATGATCAGCTCGCGCTGGCCGCGGCCGATCGGGATCATGGAGTCGATCGCCTTGATGCCGGTCTGCAGCGGCTCCTTCACGGGCTGCCGCTTGATGATGCCTGGAGCGATGATCTCGACTTTCCGTGTCGTGGTCGTCGGGATCGGGCCAAGCCCATCGACGGGGCGGCCCAGCGCGTCGATCACGCGGCCCACCAGCGCGGGCCCGACGGGCACTTCCAGCACCCGGGCCGTGCGACGCACTTCATCGCCTTCGCGCAGCTCGAGATAGTCGCCGAAAATGACTGCGCCGATGTTGTCTTCCTCGAGGTTCAGCGCGAGTCCGGTGATCTTCTCGCCCGTCGCCGAGACCGTGAACTCCAGCATCTCGCCGGCCATCGCGGACGTGAGACCGTAGATGCGCGCAATCCCGTCTTTGACTTCCAGGACGGTGCCGACCTCACGAACGTCGATGTCCGCGAGATCCGCCGCCTTGATCTCCTTGAGGAGGAGTTCCTTCAGCTCGCCGGGTCGCAGGATGGAATCAGTGGCCATTGGAGTACCGTTTGGAGATTGTGAAAAATATCACAAGGAACGACGATACGTAAGGCAACCCGCTAACCCCGAGTAGTAACCCGGGGTACCCGAAAACTCCGGGCTGCCGCCCGCGGTCGGTTAGACACGCGACCGGGTCCTTCCTCTCAAGAATCGCGTCAGCACGCCTCGCGGTCCCAGCTCCCGTAACTCGAGCGGTGTCGCGCCCGCAACTCGCCGCGCCGCACCAGCCAGGTGGCTTGGCGACGCGTAGCCGAGGATGCGAACGACAGCGCGCACGGTGTACCCCGGGTTTCCCAGCAAGTCCGCGGCGCAGGCGGCGCGGGCCAGATCGATGACGCGCTTCAAATTGGGGGCGCCCCCCGCCCCGAATTCTCGCGACAGGTGCTCGCGCGTCACACGGAGCGCCTGGGCTACATGCCCCGTTTTGGTCGGTACTCCGGCGCGCCGCAATACCTCGTCCCACGCGGCAAGCTGCAGCCGGTCGGTCAGCCGCAGCAGGCGCGGGGCGTCAGCCAGCGCCGCCCGGCGTGCCACCTGCGCGGTGCGAGCGGCGATCCACTCACCCGCCACCGCGTTGTCGACGCCCTCGACCAGAATCCCCGTAAAGCCGGCCTCACGACACGAGGCGAGCAAGGCGCCATCCTCGGGACGGACGGCGGAGAGTGCGTACATCGGAATGCGGGGGAACCGCGCCGGCAGCGTGAGTGCCTCGCCGTCGCAATGGCGGACATCGAGAACCACGGCGTCGACGAGCCGCTGGTCGAGCAGGCGCCTCACTTCCTGGATGCTGCGGCAGAGGCGCACGCTGCCCGCACCGCGCGGGTAGCCGCGCTTTATGGCGCTACGCGCTTCGCGCCGCGGATGAAATACCGGAACGACGGGATACGCGGCGACCGCCGCGCCCGCCTCGCCCGCCCCATTTCCGCCATTCGCCCGGCTCATGTCTGCACCAACGCCTGCTGCATCTCGCCCGCCTGCAGCAGGACGTCGCGCGCGTTGTCGTAGCTGACGTTTTGCCGCGCTTCCGCGAGCGGGTGCCACACGCAGGCCGTGATGCCTTCGGCTTCTTCCGGTACAGGCTCTCCGTGGCGGGACTCGAACAGGAAAAAGTGGCAAAACTTGTGGATGGTCTTGCCGCGAAACCGGAAGTACCAGTCGATTACCTTGATCGGTCCGTGCAGAATCAGTTCCTCGAGCCCCGTCTCCTCGCCCACCTCGCGCCGAGCCGCCTCCGCCGGTGGCTCGCCCGACTCCAGATGCCCCTTGGGAAACCCCCAATTCTTGTACGAGTCCCGTATGAGAAGGAACCGCACTTGACCGTCCGGGCCGCGGCGGAACACGACCCCGCCGGCACTCGTCTCACGGTGGGCGCGGGGAGACTTGCGGCGCTTGGAGCGGCGGCGGGTCATGAGAGCGCGGAACGCGGAACGAGGAACGCGGAACAGCAGGATGACCGCCGGTGGCATGTCCACGGCACGAGACCGGCCGTGAGGTTCCGAGTTCCGACTTCCGCGTTCCGCATTGCTTCCCTAAAAGACGCTGAACGTGAAATACTTCCGCGGATTCGCCTGAATGTCGGAGAGCAGCTGGCGCAGCTGAATCATCGTGAGCGTCGTTTCACGGTATAGAGAGGAATCGGCGACCAGCAACCCCAGCGTGCCGTTGCGGTTCGCGATGCGCGATAGGACCGTGTCGGCATTCTGAAGCACGCGCACCAGACTCTCCTGATTGCGATTTGCCGCCGCCATCAACTGCCGAAAATCCTGTGACGCGCTGCGCAGGTCGGTGGATGTGGACGCGGTGTTATTGAGGATTGTGGCCAGCTGGCCCTGATTCGTCGCTGTATCCACCCGACCCAGCGTGGCGCGCAGGTCGGTCGCGGCGCGCGACAGCGCCTCCGACCCCGATTGCAGGTTGGAACCGACGTTGCCGATGACGTCGGCCTGTTCATTGGTCACGCGCACGAGGCGGTCGGCCACCTGGCCGAAGTCGTGGATCGACCGCCGCAGGTCCATCACGGCCTGGGTATCGAACGCCGTCTGGACTCGGGCGGCGACAGTGCCGATGTCGGTCGCGATGCGGCTGGCTTGGGCGGTGAGCTGCCCGATATCGGGCAGCGTGGCGCCCGGCCACTTCCCGCCCCCGACGGCCTCGGCCTCCGCAAGTGCCTGGCGAATATTGGGATCGGCAGGCGGCGGGTCGGCGGAGATCAGGGTGGCGGCCCACTCGCCGAACAGCGAGGCGGATGCGGCGATAACGGCCGGCTTCGCCGGCAACCCGACACCGGAATAGATCTTGAGGTCCGCCTCGACCCAGTTGCCGGGGGCCAGGCGGATGGCTTCGACACGACCGACACGCACGCCCCGCAGCACGACCGGGCTGCCTACGCCGAGGCCGCCCACGGTCCGGAAGCGCGACGTGAATACTGCTTCGGTGCGGCCGAGGTGTGCGCCGGACAGCCAGAGCGCCCCGCCCACCACCAGCGCGAGCGCGGCGATAACCACAATGCCCACCGCGAACTCGTTTTCGCGCTTCACTCGGCGCGTCCCTCGATAAACTGGCGTACGACGGGATCGTCCGTCTGCTGAATCTCTTCGACCGTGCTGACCTGCCGCACCTTTCCTTCATAGAGCATGGCAATCCGGTCGCCCACCGTATAGGCGCTCCGCATGTCGTGCGTGACGACGACACCCGTCACCCCCAGGTGCTCGCGCGTGCGGACCATGAGCCGGTCGATCACCGCGGATGTGACCGGATCGAGGCCCGTGGTCGGCTCGTCATAGAGGATGTAGCGCGGGCGCAACGCGATGGCGCGCGCGATCCCGACGCGCTTCCGCATCCCGCCCGACAGCTCCGCGGGAAAGCGCTCGTCGGTCCCCGACAGATCCACCAGTGCCAATGCCTCATGCACGCGCGCTTCGATCTCCTCTTCGTCAAGGCGGCGGCGGCGCAGCCCCAGCGCCACGTTGTCCGCCACGGACAGCGAGTCGAACAGTGCCGCGAACTGAAACACGTAGCCGATGCTCTCCCGCACCAGCGTCAGACCAACAGGAGCCAGCGTGCTGACGGCCTGGCCGTCAACGATCACCTCGCCGGCATCGGGGTGCAACAGCCCAACGATGTGTTTCAGCGCCACGCTCTTACCGCTGCCCGAGTAGCCGATGATGACCATCGTCTCCCCGTCCCGGACCTGAAGCGAGAACCCCTCGAGCACGCGCTTGGCGCCGAACGCCTTGTACAGGTCCTGAAACTCGATCACAACAACACCACGGCCCAGAACGCATCGAGCACCAGAATGAGAATGGCGGAGTACACGACGGCCCGCGTCGTGCTGCGGCCGACCCCTTCCGCACCACCGCGGGTCGAGAGCCCCACGATGCAGCCGACGAGTGCGATCGTGAAGCCGAAGCTCGCGCTTTTCAGCAGACCGAACCAGACGTCCTTGAACAGATAGAAGAGCTTGAGGCCCTTGATGAAGTCGGGCGTCGACAGCGCGAGCAAGGCGAGGCTGGTGAGCCAGCCCGTGACGATGCCGACCGCGATCGAGAACGCCACGATGACGGGGAACATGAACGTGGCGGCGACGACGCGAGGCACGACGAGATAGCTCTGCGGATCGTAGGCGAGCGTCTCCAGCGCGTCGACCTGCTCGGTGACCTTCATGGTGCCGAGCTCGGCGGCCATGCTCGCGCCAACGCGGCCGGCCAACGCGAGGCCCGTCAGTACGGGGCCGAGCTCCAGCATCATCGTCTTGCCGACGAGCGTGCCGACGAAGTAGAGGGGGACCGCCCCGGTGAAGGTGTAGGAGGCCTGTAGGGCCAGCACGACACCGGTGAACGCGGCGATGAACAAGGCCACCGGCAGCGAATCCACCCCGATGCGGCGCATCTGAACGATGACCAGGCGGCCCCAGGTGCCGACGTCGCGGAGTCCGCGGGCCATATCCCTGAGGAAGTAGCCAACACGGCCGACTTCCTCGATGGCGGAGATGGAGCGCCGCCCGATGGATTCGATCACGGAAAACAAAAGTGGCCAGGATTTCTCCTGGCCACTAGAGGCACCACGCGAGGTTAGGCCGCGAAACTGGCCAGTGCCTTGCCGACGTCTCCATCGCGCAGCCGCTTGAGCGCGCGGTCGCGCAGCTGGCGCACCCGCTCACGCGTGACGCCCAGCATGCCGCCGATTTCTTCCAGGGTGTGCTCCCGTCCGCCGTCCAGGCCGAAGTAGAGCCGCAGCACCTTGGCATCGCGCCGCTGCAGCGTGTTCAGCGCCTGCTCGATTTCGTCCGACAGGAAGCGATCCATCGCCTGATCTTCCGTGTCCGGCAGATCCTCCGCGATGAAGCGCTCGATCAGCGAGCGGTCGCCATCGGGATCGAGGGGCGCGTCCAGACGCACGTCGCCCGTGTTGAGGGCGGCGAGCGACTGCACGACCTCGAGCGACAGCTTGGTCGCGTCGGCGATCTCTTCCGGCGTCGGCTCGCGGCGCAGCGTCTGCCGCAGATACTCCGCCGTGCGGACGATGCGCGACAGATCGGCGGTGCGGTTGAGCGGCACGCGGACGGTCCGGCCCTGACGCGCGAGCGCGGCGAGAATCGCCTGGCGGATCCACCACACGGCGTACGAAATGAACTTCACGCCCTGATCGGGATCGAACTTCCGCGCGGCCGTGAGCAGACCGACGTTGCCCTCGCCGATGAGGTCGGTGAGGGGCAGGCCCCGGTTCTGGTATTTCTTCGCGACCGAGATCACGAAGCGCAGGTTGCGCTTCACCAGCTCCTGCATCGCCTCCTGATCACCCGCGCGAACCTTGCGGGCGAGCGCGATCTCCTCCTTCTGCGTGAGCAGCGGAGTCTTGGAGACCTCATGGAGATACTGGTCGAGGATGTCGCGCTCGTGCTCGTGCGCCCCGAGGCCGGTGAGCAGACCCCGGCGCCGGCCGCGACGCTTGGTCACCCGTCGTTCCGTCACGACGGGCGCCGCCTTCGCCTTGGCCTTCGGGGCCGGAGCCGCTGCTTTGGTCTTCTTACGAGTACGAGCCATTGGTCGCCCTATTTGGGTGCTCTGTAGTACGCAGGCGCAGCAAAAATGTTCATGAAACAAGCGAGAATTCGCTTGACACCGCCTGAACGCGCCGATAAGATGCCGTGTTCCCGTCGGGCGGCAATGGCCCCTTCAGGGGGCGCGGAATATAAGGGGGGCGTAGCTCAGTTGGGAGAGCGCGTGAATGGCATTCACGAGGTCAGGGGTTCGATCCCCCTCGCCTCCATGTCGTGAGGCGGGAACGCCTGGTCTAAGTCGTTATGGAACGGTTAGATTTGGGCGTCGGACAAGCGCGGGAATAGCTCAGTTGGTAGAGCACAACCTTGCCAAGGTTGGGGTCGCGGGTTCGAGTCCCGTTTCCCGCTCTCCCAGAAGGAATAGCAGAGCACAGCGACGCGGGGTGGAGCAGTCTGGTAGCTCGCCGGGCTCATAACCCGGAGGTCGTGGGTTCAAATCCCACCCCCGCTACTACGAACGCGGAACGTGGAATGCGGAACGCGGAACTGGCTGGTCCTGGTTCACTTCTGCGTTCCAACTTCCGCGTTTCGCGTTTGGGCGGTTAGCTCAGTTGGTTAGAGCGCCACGTTGACATCGTGGAGGTCACTAGTTCGAGTCTAGTACCGCCCATTGCGCGCCCATAGCTCAACTGGATAGAGCGCTTGACTACGGATCAAGAGGCTGGGAGTTCGAGTCTTCCTGGGCGCATTCCACAACACGGCGGGGCGTAGCGCAGTCCGGTTAGCGCGCCTGGTTCGGGACCAGGAGGTCGGTGGTTCAAATCCACTCGCCCCGACTACAGAATGATCAATGTCCAATGTCCAATGACCAATGACCAATGATCATTGGACACTGATCATTGGACATTGGACATTGATTCTTTAGCAGGCGCCAGTAGCTCAGCTGGATAGAGCGTCGGCCTCCGGAGCCGAAGGTCCCGCGTTCGAATCGCGGCTGGCGCATCAGAATCAGCCCCCGGCTGAGTCAACGCCCCGGGTACGCGCCGAGCACGCGTAGCACGGGAGCGAAGCGGCGCAGCTCGTTCAGCGCGTCGTCCGATTGCTCCCGGACGTCGCCGATCACATCGAGATAAAAGAGGTACTCCCAGGGGCGGCCCGGAATGGGCCGCGACTCGATCTTGCTGAGATTGAGGCCGCGCTCGGCAAACACGGTCAGCGCGCGATGCAGTGAGCCGGGCGTGTTCGGCAGGGTGAACACGAGTGAGATTTTTGTCGCACCGTCGGTTCGAGCGGGCTCGCGCGCGATCACGAGGAAGCGCGTGTAGTTCTCGACATGATCCTCCAATCCTTCCGCCAGCACCTCTCCACCATACAACTCCGCGGCCAGCGCCGACGCGATCGCGGCATCCGCATTCGCGTGACCCTCGCCCGCGATGAGATTGCGCACGCTCCCCGCGGTATCGTACGACGGCACGGCGACGAGGTTGGGATGCGTCGCGAAGAACCGGCGGCACTGCGCCAGGGCGACGGGATGCGACGCCACCCGGCGCACCTCTGGTAGCTCGGTACCCGGCCGCGCGATCAGGCAGTGATGGATCCACACCTGCGTCTCGCCTACAACATGCAGTTGATGCGCGCTCAAGAGGTCGTAATTCTCGTGGACCGAGCCCGCGAGCGTGTTTTCGATCGGAACGATGCCGCGATGCGCTGCGCCTGATGCAACCGCCTGGAACAGCTCTTCGAACGTGGCGCACGGCACGAGACGCAGCGATGGACCATGCGTCTCGAGCGCGGCCGTATGGCTGAAAGAGCCCGCCTCTCCCTGAATCGCTATAGCCGTCATAGCGCCTGATCCGTCACGGCACCCTGGCTGCTGCTCGACACGAGGCGCGCGTATTTCGCGAGCACACCGGAGGTGTAGCGCGGGGCCGGCGCCTGCCACGCGGCGCGCCGCGCCGCGAGCTCGCCCTCGGCAACGTTGACGCGCAGCTCGCGGTGCGGGGCGTCGATCGTGATCGCATCACCTTCGCGTACCAGCGCGAGTGGGCCGCCGACCGCCGCCTCCGGTGCCACATGCCCCACCACGAGGCCGTGGGTGCCGCCGGAAAACCGTCCGTCGGTGATCAACCCGACGGAGTCACCCAGACCGGCGCCGATGAGCGCCGCCGTCGGCGCCAGCATTTCACGCATCCCTGGTCCACCCTTGGGACCTTCATAGCGAATCACGATGACGTCGCCCGCGTGAATCTCGCCCGCCAGAATGGCGCCGAGACACGCTTCCTCCGAATCGAAGACGCGGGCGGGACCGGTGATTTCATGAGACCCGTGCCCGCTCACCTTGGCGACGGCGCCGTCGGGGGCGAGGTTGCCGCGCAGGATGACGATATGCCCCGACGGTGCGAGCGGTCGATCCCATGGATGGATCACGTCCTGATCGGGCGACGGGCGTGTGGATACGTCTGCGAGCACGTCCGCGACTGTACGGCCCTCGATGGTTCGCGCGTCGCCGTGCAGCACACCGTTCGCAAGCAGGATGCTCATGACTTGTGGAATGCCACCCGCGCGATGCAGGTCCGTCGTGACGTAGCGACCCGAGGGTTTGAGATCGCACAACACCGGCACGTGCTTGCGAATGGTTTCGAAATCATCGATCGCCAGCGGCACACCTGCCGCGCGAGCAATCGCGAGCAGATGCAGCACCGCGTTGGTGGATCCACCGATCGCCATCACGACGGCGATGGCGTTGTCGAATGCCTGGCGTGTGAGAATCTGGCGCGGCAGGCGCCGCGCGCGTACCGCGTCGAACAACACCGTGGCAGCGCGGGCAGCGCTGTCCGCCGTCTCCTGATCCTCGGCCGCCATGGTCGAGGAGCCCGGCAGGCTCATGCCCATCGCCTCGATGGCCGCAGACATCGTGTTGGCGGTGAACATCCCGCCGCACGAACCGGCACCAGGACAGGCGCGGCGCTCGATCTCGAGCAGCTCGCTCTGCGGCATCCGTCCCGCGCCGGCCGCGCCCACCGCTTCGAACACGCTGACAACCGTGAGATCGCGCCCTCCGAAATGGCCTGGCTTGATCGTCCCGCCGTAGACGAAAATCGCGGGGATATCGAGGCGGGCGATGGCGATCAGCGCGCCCGGCATGTTCTTGTCGCAGCCGCCGATCGCGAGCAGGCCATCCATGCGTTGCGCGCCGCACGCCGTCTCGATCGAATCGGCGATCACCTCGCGGGACACCAGGGAGTAGCGCATCCCTTCGGTACCCATCGAAATGCCATCGCTGACCGTGATCGTCCCGAAGGTTTGCGGCATCGCGCCGGCGCCGCGCAGCGCCTGTTCGGCGCGCCGTGCCAGGCGGTCGAGGGCGGCGTTACACGGCGTGATGGTACTGTGAGCGCTGGCGATGCCGACGATCGGCTTCGCGAAGTCGGCGTCGCCGAACCCCACGGCGCGCAACATCGCGCGGTTCGGCGCGCGCTCGAGTCCCTGCGTGATCGCGCGGCTGCGGAAGTTGTCGCTCAAGACAGCCCCTCGAGCGCTTCGGCGAGCACCAGATCCACGATGCGGGTACCCATCTCGGTGGTGCCGATGCTCACTTCACCGGGACGCGCGAGATCCTGCGTGCGCGCGCCAGCGTAGAGCGCTGCCGCGATCGCGTCGTCGACGGCATCGGCCGCGTCGGGGAGGTTGAGCCCCTGCCGCAGGAGCATCGCCGCGGTGGCAATGGCGCCGATCGGATTCGCCACGCCGCGCCCTGCAAGCGGAGGCGCAGAGCCGTGGACCGGCTCGAACAAACCGGGTCCGGAGCCGAGCGAGGCCGATGGCAGCAAGCCGAGCGAGCCGGCGAGGACCGCCGCTTCGTCGCTGAGAATGTCGCCGAACATGTTTTCGGTCAGCACCACGTCGAGCGATGCCGGATCAGTAACCAGTCGCATGGCGGCCGTATCGACGTAGCAGTGCTCGAGCCGCACGTCGGGGTAATCGCCCGCGAGCTGCGTGACGGTTTCGCGCCACAGCTGCGAGACCTCGAGCACATTCGCCTTGTCTACGGACGTGACGAGCCCCCTCCTGCCTCGAGCGGCCTCGAACGCCACGCGTGCGACGCGCTGGATCTCGGGCGCCGTGTACGTCAGCGTGTTGATCGCGCGCATCTCTTTGCGCCCGCGCGGCTCACCGTAGTAGAGACCACCGGTCAGCTCGCGCACGACCAGCAGATCGACGCCCTGCAGACGGTCGGCTTTCAGCGGCGAGCAGTTGCTCAGCGCGGGGTGGACGGCGACTGGCCGCAGATTCGCAAACACCCCCAGCAGCTTGCGCAGCGCCAGCAAGCCCGTTTCCGGACGCAGCGCGCGGGGCGCCGTGTCCAGTCTGGGATCACCCACGGCGCCAAGCAGCACCGCGTCGCTTTGAATGACGACGTCGCGCGTCGCCGGTGGCAGCGGATCGTTGGCCGCGGCGACGCCAGCTGCGCCGACCGGCAGCTCCGCGAACTCGAACCGGATCGCGAAGCGCTCACCCACCGCTTCGAGCACGCGCACCGCCTGGGCGATCACCTCAGGCCCGATGCCGTCGCCCGGCAGTACGGCAACGGAGAATGTCTTCACGGCCTCACCCCCTGACCCCCTCTCCCTGCGGGAGAGGGGGAACCCATACCATGGGTCTGTTCGTAAGCCGCGATGCTCGCTTCCTCGAGCAGCGTGCGGCCGATTTCGTCCAGGCCGCGCAGCAACAGCTGGCGGCCGTAAGGATCGGCGCTGAACGCGACAGAAACGCCGCTGTCGTCCGACACCAGCTGTGTCTCCAGATCCACCACCAGCTCGTATGAGCCGCTCGCGGCATTGCGAATCAGCACCTCAACGTCGGACGCCGGCAGGGATACGGGCAGCACGCCGTTGCGATAGCAGTTCGCCAGGAAAATGTCTGCGAACGACGGCGCGATGATCGCGCGGAACCCGTACTGCGCGAGCGCCCACACCGCGTGCTCGCGCGAGGACCCGCAGCCGAAGTTCGGGCCGGTGACGAGAATCGTCGCGCCCTGTGCCGCGGGCCGGTTGAGCTCGAAATCGGGATTGGCGCGCCAGTCATAGAACAGGCTGGATCCAAAGCCCACGCGCTCGACGCCTTTCAGGAATTGCTTCGGGATGATCTGATCGGTGTCGACGTTGGCGCGCGGCAGCGCGACGACCTTCCCCCGATGGCGCACGAAGGGTGTCACCATCCGCGCACGTCCACGAGGCGGCCCTCGATCGCGGCCGCTGCCGCCATCACGGGGCTCATCAGATGAGTGCGTCCGCCCCGCCCCTGACGGCCTTCGAAATTGCGGTTCGACGTCGCCGCACAGCGCTCCCCGGCGCCCAGGACATCGGCATTCATGCCGAGGCACATCGAGCAGCCGGCGTTGCGCCACTCGAAGCCCGCGTCGCGGAAGACGCGATCCAACCCTTCTTGCTCCGCTTGCGCCTTCACCCGCTGCGAGCCAGGCACGACCATCGCGCGCACGCGCGTCGAGACGTGCTTGCCACGAACGACATTGGCCGCCGCGCGCAGGTCTTCGATACGGGCATTTGTACACGATCCGACGAAGACGCGATCGATGGGAATGCCTTCGAGCGGCGTCCCGGGCTTGAGGCCCATGTATTCGAGCGCGCGCGTCGCTGCCTCGCGCTCGTTTTCGGTTGGGAGTTTCGCAGGGTCGGGAACCCGGCCCGTGATATCCGCGACCATTCCGGGGGTCGTTCCCCAGGTGACCTGTGGCCCGATTCTCGACGCGTCGAGGATTACGTGCGTATCGTACGTCACGCCGGGATCCGAGCGAAACGTGCGCCAGCGCTCGACCGCGTTGCGCCAGGCCTCGCCCGCCGGGGCGCGGGGACGGCCCTTCAGATAGGCGAACGTCACGTCGTCGGGCGCGATCACGCCGGCCCGCGCTCCCGCTTCGATCGACATGTTGCACACGGTCATGCGCTCTTCCATCGAGAGCGCGCGGATCGCGTCGCCCGTGTACTCGATCACGTGTCCGGTCGCGCCCGCCGTTCCGATCTTCCCGATCAACGCGAGAATCAGGTCCTTTGCCGTCACGCCCGGCGCACGGCTGCCGGTGATCCGCGCCTCGAGATTGCGGGGCTTGGAGAGCACGAGGCACTGCGTCGCCAGCACGTGCTCGACCTCGCTCGTGCCGATGCCGAGCGCGAACGCGCCGAACGCGCCGTGCGTCGACGTGTGCGAGTCGCCGCACACGATCACCGTGCCGGGCTGGGTGGCGCCGAGCTCGGGGCCGATGACGTGGACGATCCCCTGCCCCGGCGACGTGAGACCGAACAGCTCGATGCCGAAATCCCGCGCGTTCGTGTCGAGCGCATCCACTTGCCGCGCGGACACCGGGTCGGCGATGGGGACCGAGCGGTCGCTCGTCGGAACGTTGTGATCCACGGTCGCCAGCGTGCGTTCGGGCCGGCGGACCTTGCGTCCCTCACGGCGCAGCCCCGCGAACGCCTGCGGCGATGTCACCTCGTGGACCAGGTGCAGATCGACGTAGAGCAGCGCCACGCCGTCCGCGAGCTCCTGGACGACGTGCGCGCTCCAGATCCGATCGAACAGCGTCTGCATCACGCGCGCGCCGGCTCCCGCTCAGACGGTTGTGCGGGTTTTGGTCTGGTGCGACCCCCCCCCGCCTCCGACTGCGCCTTGCCTTCCTCGGTCCACGGCATCATGGCCCGCAGGCGCGCGCCGACCTGCTCGATCGGATGATCCTTGGCCGCGCGCCGAAGCTCGTTGAACCGGGGAGCACCCGCCCGGCATTCCGCGATCCACTCCTTGGCAAATGTGCCGTTGCGGATGTCAGCGAGCAGGCGCCGCATCTCCTCGCGCACCGCCGGGCTGATCACCCGGGAGCCCCGCGTCAAATCGCCGTACTCGGCAGTATTGCTGATCGAATGACGCATGAACCCGAGGCCGCCGCGGTAGATCAGATCGACGATCAGCTTCAGCTCGTGGAGACACTCGAAGTACGCCATCTCCGGCGCATACCCGGCCTCGGTCAATGTCTCGAACCCGGCCTGAATCAACGCCGTGACGCCGCCGCACAGCACCGCCTGCTCGCCGAACAGATCCGTTTCGGTCTCTTCCGCGAAGGTCGTCGCAATCACGCCGGCGCGCGAGCAGCCAATTCCCGTGCCGTAGGCGAGCGCGTTGGCCAGCGCCTTGCCGCTCGCGTCTTGATGCACGGCGACGAGTCCAGGAACGCCACGGCCCGCCTGGTACTCGCTGCGGACGAGATGCCCTGGAGACTTCGGCGCGATCATCGAGACGTCGACGGCGGGTGGCGGCACGATTTCGCCGAAGTGGATGTTGAAGCCGTGGGCGAACATCAATGTCTTGCCCGCGCCGAGTGCGGGAGCGACGGCGGCGTCGTAGACCGCGCGCTGCTCCTGATCGGGCACGAGCATCATGATCACGTCGCCCGCCTTCGCGGCCTCGGCCACCGGCCGCACCTCGAGACCATCGGAGGCGGCCTGTTGCCACGAGGGGCCGTCCGGCCGCAACCCCACGATCACGCGGGCGCCGCTGTCGCGCAGGTTCTGCGCGTGGGCGTGGCCCTGACTCCCGTAGCCGATGATGGCGAAGACGCGGTCGCGCAGCCGCGCGCGGTCCGTGTCCGCCTCGTAGTACACGCGCACCGATGAGCTCATGATGCCTCCGGATGGAGCGATGGATGTGGCGGTCGCCTGGCGAACGCCGACCACGTTCTGGATTTGCAGGACGAGGCTTTCAACCGTCGCGTCGTCCGCGTCGATCTCACACGACATCCGCCAGATCCCCGGCGGACCATTCGAATCGACGGCAAGAGCCCGGATGGGCAGATTGCGCCGCCGCAACACGCCGCAGGCGCGACCGAGCGTGAGCAGGTCGCTGGACAACAGCACGGTCACCGTGCGGGGAAGGTTCATACCGGCGCCGCCTCGAGCGGCTCGGACAGCGAGCCGCCCGGTACGATCATCGGGAAGACGTTCGCCTCCTGCTCGATCACGAGCTCGACCAGCGCCGGGCCCGGTGCTTCGTTGGCCCGACGCAGGGCGTCGCTGACCTCGCTGGCCTGTTTGACGCGCCAGCCTGGAATGCCGTAGGCCTCGGCGAGCTTTACGTAGTCCGGACTCCAGATCGGCGTGTTGGAATATCGGCCCCCGTGGAAGAACTGCTGCCACTGCCGCACCATGCCGAGGTAGCCGTTGTTGAAAATAGCGAGCTTCACGGTGAGCCCTTCCTGCACCATCGTGCCGATCTCGGCCATGTTCATCTGGAATCCGCCGTCCCCGGAGAGGGCCCATACCGATTCGCCGGGACGCGCCAGATGGACTCCCATGGCCGCGGGCACGGCGAAGCCCATCGCGCCCAGACCACCGGACGTGATGTGCGTGTTTGGTCGCTGGAAGGGATAGCGCTGAGCGATCCACATCTGGTGTTGTCCTACATCCGAGACGATCGTGCAGCGCCCGCCGGTCACCTCGGCGAGAGTGGAAAGAATCAGGTCGGGCGACAATCCTCGGGCGAACGCTTCTTCGCCATGGCGCATGAGCGCGGCGATCTCCTGCCGCCAGCGGAGGCACTCCCGCGGCGCTACCTCGGTCAGCAGGCGCGCGATGATCGGGCGCGCGTCGCCCACCAGGCCGACGGCGACGGGCACGTTGCGCCCGATCGACACCGGATCGATATCGATGTGGACGATTTTGGCGCGCGGCGCGAACGTGGCCGTGTTGCCCGTTACGCGATCATCGAACCGCATCCCCACGCCGATGATCAGATCGGCCACCTGGATGGCTTTGTTGACGTGCACTTCGCCGTGCATGCCCGGCATGCCGAGATGTAGCTCGTGTGCCTGCGGGAACGCGCTGATGCCAAGCAGCGTCGTGATGACCGGGATGCCCGTGCGCTCGGCGAGCTGGCGAACCTCCGCGTAGGCGTTGCCCGCGATCACACCGTGTCCAATCATCAGCAGCGGCCGTTCCGCGGCGGCGATCAGTTGCGCGACGTCGCGCAGGGTCGCGGCGTCCGGGAGCTCGGGAGAGCGCGCGCCCTGCGCACTGCGGCGCGAGGGATGTGGCCGCGTTCGATACTCCGCCTTCTGATTCTGGACATCCTTGGGCACGTCGACGAGCACGGGACCGGGGCGTCCCTCCATCGCGATGGCCATGGCGTCCCGTACGTCGTCCGCCAGGTCCTCCACATCGCGCACCAGCACGTTGTGCTTGGTCACCGGCATCGTCACTCCGACGACGTCGGTTTCCTGGAATGCGTCACGTCCCAGCATCGGCCGTCCGACCTGCCCCGTAATCGCCAGAACCGGAGAGCCGTCCATGTGCGCGGTGGCGAGCCCCGTCACGAGGTTGGTCGCGCCCGGTCCGGATGTCGCGACGCACACACCCACGCGATGGGAGGCCCGCGCATATCCGTCCGCCGCGTGGGCCGCCGCCTGCTCGTGGCGCACGAGAATGTGACGCAGACCTTGCTGGCCGTGGAGCGCATCGTAGAACGGCATGATGGCGCCGCCTGGATAGCCAAACATCACCTCGACGCCGGCATCGACCAGCGTGCGTCGCAGGATCTGCGCGCCCGTCAAGAGCTCAGCCATAGGCTACACTCCCCAGTAGTAGCTGCTGCTCAGGGCCGCGGTCTCGAGACCATCCGCGTGATCGATCTTGTTCAGCGCGTGGACCAGCGCGCGCGCTCCCGCTTCGACGATGTCGGTCGATGCCCCATGCCCGCTGAGCGACTTGCCGTCGATGCGCACCTGCAGTAGCACGCGTCCCAGACTATCGCGCCCGGGCGTTACCGACTGCACCGACAGATCGATGACTTCGATCGTGCGACCGGCGGCTTCGCCGACCGCCGCGAACGCCGCAGCGATCGGTCCGTTGCCGCTTGCCGTCGCAGTGCGCTCCCGGAATCCAGGACCGGCCATCCGCACCTCGGCGGACGCGGTCTCGGTGCCGCAGCTCACGCGCAGATAGGTGAGAGTGTAAACCTCGGGCGCGCGGTGGAACCCTTCGTGCAGCAGTGTGAGCAGATCTTCGTCGAGGATCTGGCGCTTGCGGTCGGCGAGAGCGGTGAACGCCTGGTACAGCTGCTCGAGGGTGCCGGCGTCGGGCTCATAGCCCAGCTCGCGGTACCGCCGCTCCAGCGCGTGGCGGCCGGAATGCTTGCCGAGCACGATGCTCGACCCGCCGGCGCCCACTGTTTCGGGCGAGATGATCTCGTAGGTGAGCACGTTCTGCAGCATGCCGTGCTGATGGATGCCCGCCTCGTGCGCGAACGCATTGCGCCCGACGATCGCCTTGTTGGGCTGCGGGAACACGCCGGTCTCGTGCGACAGCAGGCGGCTGGTGCGGACGATTTCCCGCGCATTCACGCCGCAGCGGAACGCGAGGACCTGTGGCCGGGTGCGCCCCGCCATCACGATTTCCTCGAGCGCCGCATTGCCGGCCCGTTCGCCGATGCCGTTGATCGTGCACTCGACCTGACCAGCACCGGCCTCGATCGCGGCGAGTGAATTGGCGACCGCGAGCCCGAGGTCGTCGTGGCAATGCGCGCTGAGCACCACCGTTTCGCTTTCCGGCACTCGCTCGCGGACTGTCCGGAACAGCGCCGCGTATTCCGCCGGCGTCGTGTAGCCGACGGTGTCGGGCAGGTTAATCGTGGTGGCGCCCTCGGCGACCGCGAGGGCGACGACTTGGCACAGGAAGTCGAGGTCACTGCGCGTCGCGTCCTCCGCCGAGAACTCGACGTCGGCGGTGTGAACGCGGGCGCGGCGCACCGCGCTGCGGACGCGCTCCAGGCACGTCGCGCGGTCGATGCGCAGCTTTGCCTCGAGGTGCAGGTCGGAAGTGGCGATGACGATGTGGATGCGCTTACGCTGCGCCGACTGCAGCGCTTCGGCGGCGAGGTCGATGTCGCGGTCGTGGCAGCGCGCCAGCGCGGCGATGACGGGGCGGCGGACGGCCTCACCGACTTGCTGCACCGCGAGCAGATCCCCTGGCGATGCGGCGGGGAAGCCGGCTTCGATGACGTCCACCCCGAGCGCGTCGAGCTGACGGGCCAGTCGCAGCTTGGCTTCCGGAGACATCGCATTGCCGGGCGCCTGCTCGCCGTCGCGCAGCGTGGTATCGAAGATGATCACATCCGGGGCCATGGCTTTCTCCTCCGCCTCGCGGTTAAAAAAAAAGACCGCGAACCTGATTGGGTTCGCGGCGCCGGTTCTGCTCGTCCTGCTGTCGAAGCTGCTACATCGTGTTCTCCGCGCGCGCCATGAACCCTCCCCCGAGCTGACTAAGGCTCAGGAGCAGAACCAGGCACAGGAACAGCAGCGCGAACGAACTCATGTTGATCCGGTAATCTCCGTGTTGGGCGGCGCCTGTCAAGACCACCGCAAAAACCCGGTCAGAAGGCGATTGCGAAGCCGACGCGACCCAGGGACTGCTGGATCGGTGCCGAAATCGAGCCACTGCCGTCATCGGTCGTGCGCGAGACGCTCTGGAACTCGTAGTCTCCAGTGACGCGGAGCCGGCCGTGGAGGGCGTCGACCGTGAGCCCCAGGCCCAGGCGCACGGCTCCCAACGCAGAGATCGAGCCGCCCCCGGAGAACTTGGGTCCGAACATCAGGCCGCCGTCGAGCGCCATCCGCACCCCGGGACCGAGGAGATGCGACATCTGCGCGCCGGCCGTCACCGCCCCCATCGACTGCGCCTCGAACTCCGGGTCCGCCTTGCGATTCATGAACCCGAGCTCGGCGCTGAAGGGGCCGGAGATGTAGTACCGCAGCTGCACGTCCACTTCGCTCGCGTCGAAGTCGGTCGTCGCCGTACCCCCTTCGGGTTTGTACTTCACTTTCGACAGCCAGACGTCGGCGGAGAATTTCTTCCAGACTACAGACGCCTTCGCTCCCACGCCGCCGCCGCGGTAATGGAGATCGGACGTCGTCTCGCGATAGTCGCCGAACGCGACCTGGGGGCCGATGGAGAAATGCTGGGCTGCAAGGGGGTATGTCGGCACGAGGGCAAGCGCGGCTGCTGCGACCGCTATCGGGCCGGCTCTCATCGCCCACCTCCGGCCCGCGGCAACGGGACGACGCTCAGCGCCACCTGTTGGCGGCGCCGGGTGTTCTCCTGCGCAATCTCGGTATTCCGGCGGGCGATCTGCTCGCGCAACAGCTGGTTGTACAGGATGTTGCCGCGCGCGGGCTGCGGCGCCGGTTTCTTGAGCGTCATGACGAAGCCGGCGGCCACGATCCCCAACCCGATGACGGTCCCTTCGCGTAACGATGGCGATCCGAGGTCGCCGTTCGACAGCGCGGACGTGCCGGCCAGTGCCACACCGGTGTAGACGAGCGCGAGGCCCATCGGACGCCAGCTTTTGGGCGGGACTTCAGTCTCGGGCAGATAGGTGTAGCCGGGCAGGCTCGTCAGATGCGGCAGCGTATCGACGCTGCCGTGCGAGACGCGAATCGACTGCGAAGTGGAGAAGGTATTCTGCCCCACACTCGCCTCGACGACCACGTTGTAATTCCCTGGCGGTACCGGATCTCCACTGGGCAGGCGTGCGGGCCACCGGATATTGACCTGGCCATTGGCGACGGTCGAGTCGATCCGCATGCTGCTCAGCGGTCCTCCGCTGACCCGCGTGACCACGCGCGACGGCTGCGTGACGGTATAGCGAATCGGAACGTTGCCCTCGCCGCCGATGAACTGCACACTGTCCACGCGCAGCTGGCGGATCACAAGGATCTGCGTGAGCGCGACTTGAAACGCGCTGAGCGCCTTGGGCGATGTGCGATTGGGATCGAGGTCCCGCTCCGGCTCGATCAGGACAACCTGCTTGAACGCATCCACCGCCTTGAGAATCGAGTCCATGCCGCTGTAGGTGAATCCCAACAGCTCGTAGGCGCGCGCGCGCTCGTAGCCGGTCAGCCGCTCGCGCAGCGACGCATGAGCGGAGCTGAGCGCTTGGCGGTAGTCGAGATTCTCGAACGACTGCTGCGCCCGACGCAGCGTGGCGTTCTGGATCGTTTGGGCGGAAAGGACGACTGGTAGAAAGAGCAGTACCGCAACGGGCAAGCAGGTCGGGCGTCGCATCACTCCGGGCCTCCCCCCTCCTGGTCGAGCACGTACGTCCGGCGGACGGTGCCATTCGCGGGTACGTCGATCGTCTCGATCTTCGTCTTGTAGCCGGCGCGCTCCACGCGAATCGTATGGCGCCCGGCGGATACCGGCTCCTCGATCACGGGGACGGAGCCCAGGTCGCGGCCATCAATGAACAGCATGCCCGGCGGATTGGAGTTCACCGAGACAAAGCCTTGGCGCACGGCGGTGACCGGCGCAGAGGGCGGCGCCGTCTGGCGCCTGCCCTCGCGGCCACGTTGGGGTTGAGGAACGGGCGGAGGAGGCTGCACGGAAACGCGAACGCTCTCGACCGCCGTGGCGGCAGGCGGCGGCGCCGTAACCGCTGGACGCGCCGGTTTCCGCGCCAAGGCCAGGTACCCACTGACGCCGATCGCGACGACGACGAGCGCCCCGACAACCATGCCGACCCCGGAACGCTTCCGCTGGGCGACGGGGATCTTCATGCCGGCGCGCGGAATGGGCGTCGTCGGAGCGTCCGTGACCTCCGTGGGCGCAT
>QHUJ01000094.1 GCA_003221895.1 Gemmatimonadota bacterium
CGTTTATTTGATCCCGGCAGCGACGCCGCCCGCCTGACGTTCACCCGTATCGGCGACGCAGGACGACGCGGCCTATTCCGCCTCGCGTGGTCCCAAGTCACGGGCCAGCCAGTATTCCACCTCGAGCTTCCCGTCGATGCCAGCGGCTCGAGTCCTGCTGACTACACCGCATCGCTGGTGATCAGAGATCGTGTCAGAGCCAGGCAGGAGACCATCGCCGCAGCCAAGGAACTGCGCTTGCGCCTGCGCGGCCTGAGTGCGAAGCAGACGCTGCACGTCACGCTCATGGAAGACGACGGCACGAGCTGGACGGCGTCCGTCGTCAGTGACAGCGCATGGAATGAACAGACCGTCCCCCTCTCGGCCTTCACCGCTGGCCGCGGTGTGCTGCTGCCTGAAGGCTTCCCTGGCGAATGGAACTACTGGGTTGACCCCGCGACTGGCCGCGGCGGCGCGGGCGATCGGCCTCGCCTCGACCATCTCGAACGACTGCAGCTCTCCCTCCGCCGCGACGAGGGCAAGGGCGTCGAAGTCGAGTCCGTAACGCTGGGGTTTGGCGAGAAGAACTGACACCATCGACCCCGTCACTACACAGCTGGCGGTGCTGTCTTCCTGACCGCGAACCAGAGCATCACCAGTCCAAACACGAGCAACACCAGCCCCCACCACAGATTCACGTTGATGCCGAGCGATCGCGCGTAGATCGCCCGGTTCGACACAAATCCGTACACCACGAGGATCGCGCCAAACAGCGAAAACATCAGTCCAATCGGGAGCCTCAGATCGAGTCTCATCGCGCGCTCACCAGAAGATGATGTTGAGAATTGCCGACGCGACCAGGATGAACACTGCGAGCGTCACCGGCCGCTTGTACCACGGCATCGCCTCATCCGATTGCTTCGGCGTCAATGAATAAACCAGTCCGCGCAGCTCATCGTCGGTCTTGGTGCGCTGCGTGAACAGCGAAATCACGAGCGTCGTCACGAAACAGGACGACCACGCGATAATCGCCGTCCAGAAGTTCAGCGCCATCTCGCTGGGATAGACGTGGAGGACCGCCCCGAGAAAACCACCTTTGATACCGGGGACCGCGCCGTGCGACAGCGTCAGGCCGTAATGCATCGCCGCAGCGAATGTGCCGGTGAGCAGGCCGTAAAACGCCGCGTGCCCGGTGGTGCGCTTCCAGAACATGCCCAGCAGGAAAGTCGCAAACAGCGGCCCGTTCACGAACGAGAACACGAGCTGCAGGATGTCGTTGATGTTGTTGAAGCGCGTTGCAGCGTAGGCGGCCACTACGCTGGCCAGGATGCCGAACACGGTCGCCGCATGCCCCATGCGAAGGTAGTGCGAATCGCTTTGGCCCGGCCGAATGAACGTCTGATAGATGTCGTAGGTCCAGACTGTATTGAAGGCGGTGACGTTCCCCGCCATGCCCGACATGAACGACGCCATCAACGCCGTGAGCCCGAGTCCCAGGAGGCCGGTCGGCAGGTAATGCGCGAGCAGCATCGGGATGGCCAGGTTGTAATTCGGCTGCCCGTCGCTGCCGATCGGCAGGAATCCGCCGCGCGTGGCGTGCATGCCGATCGCCAGCATCCCCGGCAGGATGACGAGCACCGGCATGAACATCTTGGGAATAGCCGCGATCAATGGTGTACGGCGCGCCGCGGTCATCGACCCCGCCGCCATCGCCCGCTGCACGACGAGGAAGTCGGTGCACCAGTAGCCGAACGACATCGCGAAACCCAGTCCCATGATCAGCCCGAACCACTCGACGCCCATGGGGTTGTGCGTCGCCGCATCGGTGTACTTCCAGGAGTGCGACCACGCGCCCGGCTCAAAGCCGGCATTCGTCGCTACGACGGCGAGCCTGCTGGTCAGACCATGCCATCCGCCGATGTCTTTGAGACCGAGCAGCACCAGCGGCAGGAAGCCGAGCACGATCAGGAAGAACTGCAGCACCTCGTTGTAAATCGCCGAGGTCAACCCGCCGAGAAAGATGTAAATGAGGACGATGACACCGGTCAGGATAATGCTTGCGTGGAAGCTCCACCCCAGCACCAGCTCCAGCAGCTTTGCCAGCGCGTACATCGAAATGCCTGAAGAGAACACGGTCATGACGGCGAAGGTGATCGCGTTCAACCCTCTCGTCTTCTCATCGAAGCGCAGCTTCAAGTATTCGGGGACCGAGCGCGCGCGGGAGCCGTAATAGAACGGCATCATGAACAGGCCGACGAATACCATCGCGGGCATCGCGCCGATCCAGTAGAAATGGCTCGTCATGATGCCATACTTGGCACCCGACGCCCCCATGCCGATGACCTCTTGCGCCCCGAGGTTCGCGGAGATGAACGCAAGGCCCGCGATCCACGCCGGAATGGACCGGCCCGACAAGAAGAAGTCCTCGCTGCTCTTCACGAAGCGCCGCAGGGTCCAGCCGATGCCGAGCACGAACGCGAAATAGATCGCGAGCAGCGTGTAATCGAGTGCGCCGAGGTGGATGCGTTCCATCAGCGCACGATCTCGAAGACGTACGCCTGCTTTGGCGAGATCGCCGGCAACGGCAGGTAGCCCGTGACGCGTCCGTCGTTCCCGATCACGAGCGTCTGAGCCGATGGACCGCCGAGCAGATTCCGCACCGCGTACCGACCGGGCTCCACCGCCTGGTCCGTCGAGCTGAGCGTCACATTCTCGGCGGGTTCACTTCCCAGATTCGCCAGCACGAGTGCCATGTGTGAGGAATCCTTTCGCACGTAGGCTATTACCGCGTCGTTGCCCGTCTCGAGCGGCACGAGGGCGCCGCTGCGCAGCGCCCCGTTCGCTTCGCGCAGATGAATCAGCCGGCGGTACCGGTTGAGCAGCGACGTCGTGTCGCGATCCTCCACGGCCACGTTCGCCGTGAACGAATCGGGCTGCAGCGCTTCCCACGGCTTGCCACTGGTGAAACCGGCGGCGGGAGCGAGCGCCCACTGCATCGGCGTGCGCAGCCGCTCGTCCGGCTTGTCGCCGGTCATGCCGATCTCTTCGCCGTAATAGACGAACGGCAATCCGGGGAGCGTCAGCAGCAGCGTGGCCGAGAGCTTCGCGGCCGCCACGTCATTGGCGAGGGCGGTCATCGTGCGCGTCTGGTCGTGATTGCGCTGAAACGGCGCCCAGCGCCACGCCGGCTGCACGCTCTGGAACCGCACCACGGTGGACAGCAGGTCGCCGGCTTTGCCGGATCGCACCGCTTGCATCAGCGCTTCAGAAATCGGGAACGCGAAGTACGCATCGAGCTGATCGGGATAGTACGAGAGTATGGCGCCAGTGCTGTCCCACACCTCGCCGATCGTGTAGGACTTGGGCGCGATGCGCCGGACGTAGCCACCAAAGTCCCGCAGCACGGCGTGCGTACCCGGCGTGTTCGAGACTTGATCGCCTACCTCTACCAGGTGTCGCACCGCGTCGAGCCGGAAGCCGTCGGCGCCCATGTCCTCGAGCCAGAACTGCGCCACCTTCTTCATCTCCGCGAGCACGGCGGGATTGTTGTAGTTCAGATCCGGCATCCCGCTCCAGAACAGCCCGAAGTAGTACTCGTCGCGGACCGGCGACTTGTGCCAGTTGCGGGCTGGCGTCTTGGACCAGAGATACCAGCTGCGGTGTGGCGCCGCGGTGTCGCGCAGCGCTTCCTGGAACCAGGGGTGGTCGCTGGAGGTGTGATTGAGCACCAGATCGACGAGCACCTTGATGCGGCGCTGGTGTGCGGCGCGGACGAACGTCCTGAAATCGCCGTTCGTGCCGTAGTCGGGCTCGACCTTGTAGTAGTTGGTGACGTCGTAGCCGTGATAGCTCGGTGATTCCGCCACCGGCATCAGCCAGATGCAGTCGACGCCCAACCCCGCGATGTAATCGAGCTTCTTCGTCAGCCCCGGGAGATCGCCGATCCCGTTGCCGTCGTTGTCGTAGAACGACCGCACGAACACTTCGTAGCAAGTTGTGGCGGGTGATTGTAGGGGCGCAGCAGGCTGCGCCCCTACCGCCGCCATCTGCAGAGCCAACAGTACGGGCACCATGCTAGCGCACCACCTCGAACCGGGCCTCCTGACCTTCTGCCGAGCTCGGGCCAACGTAGACGCGGAACGCCCCCGGTTCGACCACGCGCTTCATGTTGAGGCCGTAAAATCCCAGGTCCTGCGCCGCCACACGCAACGTGAGCGTGCGCGACTCGTTGGGCTTCAACGTGACGCGCTGAAATGCCTTCAGCTCCCGCACCGGCCGCGCCACGCTCGCGACCTCGTCGCGCACGTAGAGCTGCGCGACCTCCGTCCCCTCGCGCGATCCCGTGTTCGTGAGCGTCACGCTGACCACCAGCGTATCGGTCGCCCGGATGCGAGGATTCGTAACCTTCACATCGCGGTAACCGAAAGTCGTGTACGAGAGCCCGTAGCCGAACGGATAGCGCGGCGTGTTGGGGATGTCGAGGTACTTCGACGAGAACTTGTTGTTCGCCCCGAACGGACGGCCGGTGTTGCGGTGATTGTAGTAGATCGGGATCTGACCGAGTGAGCGCGGGAACGTCACGGGAAGCCGGCCGCTCGGGTTCACGTCACCGAACAACACGTCTGCAGTCGCATTCCCCGCTTCGACGCCCAGGAACCACGTCTCGACGATGGCGGGTACGTGCTCGGCGGCCCACTCGATCGTCAGGGGCCGACCGTTCATCAGTACGAGCACGACCGGCGTCCCTGTCGCCGCGACCGCCTCGAGCAGTTGCTCTTGCACGCCGGGAAGGCCGATCATCGAGCGGCTCGCCGCTTCACCGCTCATCTCGCCGCGCTCACCGAGCACGAGAATGGCGACTTTCGCCTGCTTCGCAGCGGCCACCGCCTCCGCGAATCCCGCGGTGGAGGTGTCTTCGACTCCCGACCCTTGCGCGTACATCACCTGAGTTGTCGCGGGCACCTTGGCTTTGATTCCCGCCAGCACGGTGACCACATCTTCGGGCTGGCCCATCGTGTGCCATGGGCCGAGCGGTTCGGGCTTGTTGTCGGCCAGCGGGCCGATCACCGCGATCGCGGACGTGTTCTTGTCGAGCGGCAGCGTCGACCCGTCATTCTTGAGCAGCACGATCGATTCGCCGGCGACGCGCCGTGCGAGCGCGCGCGTCGAGTCCATCGCGGGGGCGGTGCGCGGGCGATACGGATCCTTGAACAGGCCGAGGCGTTGCTTGGCCCGCAGGATGCGCATGACGGCGGAATCGACGACCGCCATGGGAATGCGCCCCGACCGCACCAGCGCCGGCAGCGAATCCATGTAGATGCTGCTCTGCATGTCCATGTCCACACCAGCGGTGAGCGCGCGGCGTCCCGCCTCGGACGGCCCGCCCGCCACGCCATGCGGAATCAGCTCGGCGACGGACGTCCAGTCGCTCACGACGAAGCCTTTGAAGCGCCATTCGCGGCGCAGCACGGTGTCGGTGAGCCACGCGTTCCCGGAGCTGGGTACGCCCGCGTTGTCGTTGAACGCCGACATGAGACTGGCGACTCCCGCATCGACCGCCGCCTTGAACGGTGGCAGGTAGATCTCGCGCATCGTCCGCTCGGAGATCTCGGTCTCGTTGTATTCCCGGCCCGCCTCGGCCGCGCCGTAGCCCGCAAAGTGTTTGACGGTGGCGAAGATGTTTTCCTGGAAGCCGCGCACCCGCGCGGCGGCCAGGAGCGAGCCCAGATACGGGTCTTCGCCTGAGCCTTCGGCGATCCGGCCCCAGCGCGGGTCACGCGCGATGTCCACCATGGGCGCGTAGGTCCAGCTGATGCCGGCGGCGGCCGCCTCGAGCCCGGCCGCCCGCGCCGTCGCTTGTGCCGCTTCGGGGTCGAACGACGCCGCTTCCCCGAGAGGGATCGGGAACGTCGTACGATACCCGTGTATCACATCGAGCCCGAACAGGAGCGGGATTTTGAGTCGCGACTCCGTCACTGCGACGCGCTGCACCTGGGCGGTGTTCTCCGCCCCGATCACGTTGAACAATCCACCGAGCTTGCCCGCGCGCGCCAGCGCGATTTGATCGTTTGAGGCGCGGCCGTTTTCTCCTGCTGCCGAGAGCAGGTTCAGTTGGCCGAGTTTTTCGTCGAGCGTCATGCGGGCGAGGAGGGAGTCGAGCTTCTGGGCGCTGACGGGACCCGCACACAGGCACAGGCCCACGAAGGCGGTGATGCAGCGGTGCAACATAGGACGCAGTCTCTCGAGGATGGTGGCCCGAAAAGTTACGGCGCAAAAGGCGACAACGCGAAGGGCTAGCGGCCCCCTCAATCGCCGCCACAAACTTAGAGGGCATCGCCACATTTTCCCGGGGGACCGTGCAATGTCTCGCTACCGTTTGCTGTCGATTCTCGGTTTCACTCTCCTTGCCTTCCCTCCCTCACTCAATGCGCAGACCACCACTGGAACAGTTCGCGGCTACGTCAAAGATCAGAACGGAGCACCAGTTGCGGATGCCGACCTCCAGGCGCGCCAGATCACGACTGGAGTGGTGAGAAGCGCGACAACGCGCTCCGATGGATCGTACATCCTGCCTGGTCTTGTTCCTGGCGATTATGAACTGACCGTTCGCAAGATCGGCTTTACGCCCCTGCGTCGCCCGGTCACCGTGCAGATTGGCGCCACAATGGCGGCGGATTTCACGGTCCAAGCTGGCGCCGTTGAGCTGCAGGCCGTGACCGTAGAGAGTGCACCGGCCATCGAGATGCGCACGTCGGAGGTCGCCACTAACGTAACGTCGCGACAAATCGAGCAGCTGCCGACGGTGAATCGGAACTTCCTCGACCTCGCGACGCTGGCGCCTGGCGTTTCGGTTTCCGAGGATCGGATCAACTCGACCGGTTTTCGCACGTTCAGCGCGGGCGGCGCCAGCGCAAATCAGTCGCACGTCTTCGTCGACGGTTCGAGCCTCAAGAACGATTTGACCGGCGGCGGCGTCGCTGGACAGGATGCCAGTCGCGGCAACCCGTTCCCGCGCAACGCGATCCAGGAGTACCGCGTCATTACGCAGAACTTCAAGGCCGAATACCAAAAAGCGTCGAGCGCGATCATCACCGCAACCACGCGCTCAGGTAGTAACACCTGGTCGGGCAACGCGTTGTTTGGCTATCAGAATAAGGATCTCGTCTCCCTCGACACCTTCCAGCTCGATCAGCAAAAGCATAACCCTGCGTTCACGGAACCGGACTTTACCCGCTACGTCACGAGCTTCAGCCTTGGTGGCCCCTTCATTCGTAACAAACTCTTCTTCTTCGGATCATATGAGGGGAACTATCAGAACCGGTCCAACTTGGTGCAGATCACGCCGGCCACGGGTTTCACGGGAATCGACACCGTCAACCTCACGCAGTACAACGGAAACTTCACGTCGCCGTTCCGCGAAACCCTCCTGTTCGGAAAACTCTCCTACGCGCTCAACGAGAAATCCTCCGCGGAGCTCAGTTTCAACAATCGGCATGAGACGGACATCCGTGATTTCTCCGGCGCGCGTGCATATTCGGCAGCGACGAACTTCCGGCAGAACGTCTCCAGCGGACTGCTGCGGTACACCCGCGTCATGGGGGCGTTGTTGAACGAAGCCAAGATCGAGTATTCGCGCTTCCAACGGAATCCGTCCCCCAACACGCCAGGCACGCCAGCGCGCTTCTACACCTATCTGAAGCCGGCCACCACGAATCAGGAGACGGCGTGGATCGGAAGCGATGTGAGCGAGCAGGATTTCAACCAGAAGCGGGTTGGCCTGCGCGATGACATCACGTATAGCGGAAAGCAGCAACATGTGTTGCGGGATTGCACTACGACTATCGCAATCCGTTCCGGCTGATCTACGCAACCGGGGCCGGGAACGTCAACACCAACAACACGCAAGTCGGCGCCTACATCCAGGACGACTGGACCCCCACGCCGCGCCTGACGGTGAACCTTGGGATCCGGTGGGATTACGAGTCAGGGATGATAAACACCGATTACGTGACTCCCCAGAACGTCGTGGACACATTGACCAGGTACAACGACTTGCTCCCCAACCGTCTCGACCTGAGCCGGTATATCAGCACTGGGAGCAACCGCACGCCGTTCTACGGGGCATTTCAGCCCCGGCTCGGCTTCTCGTACGGGCTGGACGCGGAAGATCGCACCACCATTTTCGGCGGGGTCGGCCTGTACTACGATCGCTCGCTGTTCGACTTCTCGGTCGATGAGATTCAGAAGCTGGCACGCCCCTCGTATACCGTCGTCTTCGCACACCCGGACTCGACACCCAAGACGGGCGAGGTAGCATGGAATCCCAGTTACCTGACCGCTGACACGAGCGTTCTCAGTGCTCTCGCCCGGAGTTCGGGCCAGCCGGAGGCATTCCTGCTCGACAATAAGATGCGCCCGCCCAAATCCACCCAATGGAGTCTGGGCGTACGCCGGAGGCTGGGATCCCTTGTGGCGTCGCTCTCGTACCAGGGGCAGAGGGGAACTGATCTCTTTACCTACAATTGGGCCAACATTGCGCTCAATCCCGCGACCGGTCTGTGCTGTGTCAGCTTCGACATCGGAGCCCATGGGTTCCGCAACTTCATTTACTCGACGAACGACGGGAAGACGTGGTACGACGCGTTCTCGCTGCAATTGGATCGCCCATATCGGGCGGCCGCCAACGGTATCGGTTGGGGTGGAGGCATCGTTTACACGTACGCCACGCGGTACCTCGCGGGCGTTGACAACCTAAACGACATCGGCGGGTCGTTCCCTGGCGGATTCCCGACTGCCCTCAGCATTCCGAAGCGGACGGATTGCTGCGGCACCGATGAGCGGCACCATGTCGTGGCGAACTGGATCGTCGATCTCCCGCAGCTGGCGGGAATCCAGTTCAGCGGCCTGGTAACACTCGGTAGCGGTGGACGGCAGGATGTCGGCACGCACCCGCGGTTCGGAGGCATCCCTGACTCGACG
>QHUJ01000234.1 GCA_003221895.1 Gemmatimonadota bacterium
TCGAGCGTGCCAGGTGGCTGGATCCGTACCAGCCGTTTGTAGGCACTCAGGACGGTGGCGATCGATTCGATCTCCCCGCCTCGCGTGGCAGCACCAGGCCGCGTCATAACCGCGACTTCGTCGAGAACCACCGCCGTGTCCTCGACGAAGACGGCGTCCGGCAGCGTCGGTTCCGCCGGCGCGTGGACAACCGTGGCACCGAGCGAGCGGAGTGTTTCCTCATAGAACGCGTGCTCCGCCATCGCGGCTGCGACGTTGATCGGGTCGCGCGGACGCAGTGTCAGCTCGCAGTCCGCCAGTGTGCGACTGACGGCACGGGTTACCGCGATGAGCATGTGAGGCGTCGGATCAACGCACGCTCGAGTTGCTCACAAAGGCCAGTCGCTTTCCATTCATTCGTGTCCCCAAAGTCCACTCACCGGGCCGAGCGCTCGCCACTACAATCCAGTCATAACCGTGCCCCGAAGGTGTTTTTCGACATCGACGGGGCCTCGGCCATTCTACCCAATTCTTCGCGAGGATCGCATGGCGCATTCTCCCAACGGCAACACCTGGAGCAAACCGGCCGCGATGGCCATTCCCAAAGAGGGATACCACAAGCTGGAGAACGGGCGGTACGGGCCCCTCTACCCCCGCACCCCGGCCAACCATGGATTCACCATCATCGCGAAGGTGCAGAAGGGCCGCGAGCAAGCCGTGCGTGAGTACGGCAAGACCATCGAGGGGGCGATCGCCGGCACGCCCGACGCCCTGGCGGTCCTCAAGCTGCACTACCTCCGGTGGGTCCTCTTCGAGATCGAGGGCGCGACCTACTTCATGTACCAGGGCATCTTCGACACCGACTTCGACAAATACACCGAGGACGCCGTCGCCCTGTTCAACAGTCTCGGCGTGAACACGGTCTTCGAAAACCTCGAGGGATTCCCCAAGGACTGGAAGACGAACGCGCCCGCCTTCATCAAGTTCCTCCGGGATCATCAGCGCCCCAGCTTCCTGGAATATGGGGAGTATCCGTATGTGACCGCGGACGAGATCAAGAAGGCGCTGCGTCTCAAGGAGAAGTTCTCGGAGATGCTGGACCAGATGCAGTAGGGCCGGACACGATGCTCGAGCTCGACGACATCCAGCACATCCTGCTGACGCGCGCGCCGGCCATGACCGGCCGCTACGAGTTCCTGTCGTTCAAGGACGCGTCAGCGGGGCGCACCTGGCTCGAGGAAATCCGCGGCAAGGTGCACTCCGCCGCGTCGGCGCGCGCGAGCGTGGAAGCGGATCGGCGCTGGATCACGGTGGCCTTCACCTGGAACGGCCTCCGTGCCCTCGGCCTCGACGAAACCTCATTGGCAACCTTCCCCGAGGAGTTCCGGCAGGGCATGGTGGCACGCTCCACCATGCTCGGGGACACGGGCGAGTGTCATCCAGACAAGTGGGTGGGTGGCCTCGCGAGCTCCGACCTGCACGCCATCGTGATCCTCTTTGCGCGTGACGAGCCGGAACGGGCGCGTTGCCAAACCGAGCACGAGCGCCTGCTGGCGCGCTGTGAAGGCGTGACCGTGCTCTCGACGCTCGATCTCCAGGCCACGCCTCCGTTCGACTACGCTCACGACCATTTCGGGTACCGCGACCGGATGTCGCAACCGTTCATCGAGGGCTCCGGTGACGAATCCACCCCGGGAAGTGGGGCGCCGCTCAAGCCGGGCGAGTTCATCCTGGGTTACCCCGACGAGAATGGGCCGCCCTTCGGGCTGCCCCAACCCGACGTGCTCGCGCGGAACGGCAGCTTCATGGCCTACCGGCGGCTAGAGGAGCACCTTGGAAAGTTCCGGGATTTCCTGAATCAGCACGGGAAGACGGCGGAAGAGCGCGAGCTCATCGCCGCCAAGTTGATGGGCCGGTGGCGGAGCGGCGCGCCGCTGGTGCTCGCCCCGGAGCGGGACGATCCTGCGCTGGCCGCCGATCCGAAGCGGAGTAACGACTTCAACTACCGGACCCAAGACCCGCACGGCTATGCGGTGCCGCTCGGCTCGCACATCCGACGCATGAACCCCCGGGACACCGGCGCGAATATGAACCGCCGCCGCATGATCCGGCGCGGCGCGACCTACGGCCCGCACCTGCCGGAGGACGCCCCCGACGACGGCGCGGAGCGCGGGATCGCCGCGTTCGTGATCTGCGCCAGCCTCATCCGTCAGTTCGAATTCGCCCAGAACGTGTGGATCAACGACCGGAACTTTCACGAGCTGGGCAACGAGCGCGACCCGATCATCGGCACCCAGGACGGGACGCTCGAGTTCAAGATCCCCCGGCGCCCGATCCGCCGGACCATCACCGGCCTGCCCGCGTTCACGACCGTGCGGGGCGGCGCGTACTTCTTCCTCCCCGGACTCAAGGCGCTCGCCTGGCTGGCCGGGAACGGACGCGGGACGGAGTCCTGATGACGAAGACCAACGGCAGGGCCCGCACGTACAACCAGTCGCACGTGAAGCGGAACTACACCCGCGGCCGGCGGCGGTTCAGCATCTACTGGACCTGGAGCTATCCCTGGGAGTCGAACCGCGACGTCACGGAGCTCGACAACCGTTTCTCGACCATGACCGAGGTCCGGCGGGTGGGGTGGCCGGGGTTCGAAGCGACGGAGTGGGACAAGATGAACTTCCTCCAGGGTATCGCGGGAACTCTGGAGCTCTTCCATCGCAGTCTGCTCAGCTTCCAGGACACCGTGGAAGAGGCGACCGGACATCCGGTCGCGGTCTACCAGCGGATCGACCAGGCGGGATACCGCCTCCCGATCGACGAGCGGATCCTCGCGGACACCGACAGTCTGATGGTCTTCGGGCTCGACCACCTGGTCTCCGAGCAGGAGGCGGACCAGGGCGAAGTCGACGCGATCCGGGAATGGTTGGAGCGCGAGGACACCTGTCTCGTGCTCGCGCCGCATCACGACGTGGGGTTCACCGGCAAACTGGAAGAGCGCCAGATGGAGTACAAGCACCACGGAGACGAGCTGGTTCCGCGCCAGCAGCGGTTCGGCCAGTACACGCGTTCTTTAATGAAGGGGCTCGGGGTCCCGGTGCTCAACCAGTACGGGCTCCGCCCCGCGACGGTGCGGGGCCAGCCGGATCAGATCGCGCCGCTCACCGCCTATCGCGATCTGGACACACTGGGACTGCTGCGCGGCGTGACGACATTCAACTATCACTTGCACCTGCCGCACTACGCGGTGACCTCGACCGACACCAAGGTCATCCACGTGCTGTCGACGCAGGCGATCGAACTCTCACGGCCCCATCCGTTCACCGAGGCTGGTAACAAAGAGTTCAACTCCTTCCTGTGGATGCCGCCCGCGGGGAAGCGCGGCGGGCACATCCTCCTCGTGGACTCCACCGTGTTCACTACGCTATTCGGCGGGACCGACAGCCTGAAACAGTACTGGCTCAACGTGGCGGGGATGTAAGTGGTCGGGTTCTTCCAGGCGGTGGTGCCGGTGGCGATGCTGGGCTTCGTGATCTCCAGCATGCTCGGGATAGGCCTCGGCCTCTCGGTCGGAGAAATCCTTGCGCCCCTGCGCAAGGCGCGCCTCGTGATCCTCGCGCTGATGGCGAACTTCATCGTTCTCCCGGTTGGGGCGATCGGCCTGGGCCGGCTCGTCGGGCTCGACGAGCCCTTCGCAATCGGGCTCCTCCTGCTGGCCTCGGCGGCGGGGGCTCCATTCGTCCCGAAGCTGGCGCAGCTCGCCCGCGGCAAC
>QHUJ01000095.1 GCA_003221895.1 Gemmatimonadota bacterium
CACCGGGAGCGACCTATGCCGATCAACTTTCGTCACGACGTCGATCAGGTCCTGAAAGAGGGCAAAACCCAGCAGAAATCGGTACTTCTCGACTTCAGCGCCGCACCAATGTGAAGTGGCTGTGCTCGGCTGGATGCCGAGGTGTGGCCGGATCCACGCGTCACGCGCTTCGTCACCGAGACCTTTATTCCGGCGCGCGTGCATGTGAAAGAGGACCCGGAGCCGTTCAAGCGCTATAGCGAGCGCTACAAAGCGCCGTGGACGCCTACGATTCTCTTGCTCGATGCGAACGGCGTGGAACACCATCGCATCGAAGGCTTTCTGCCGGCCGACGATCTCTTAGCACAGCTGATGTTGGGACGCGCCCGCATCGCCTTCGACGAGCAGCAGTGGGCCGAGGCTGAGCGTCGCTTTCGGCAAATCGTGGAGGAATTCCCCCGGACCGATGCCGCTGCGGAGGCACTCTATTGGGCCGGCGTCACTCCCTACAAGGCGACCGGGGATCCCTCGTCACTCAAGCAAACCGCGCAGGCATTCACGCAGCGCTATCAGGACACGCCGTGGGCGAAGAAGGCGTCCGTCTGGGCTTAGACGCCTTAGACGTTGATGCCCAGGTTCCTTCGGGCTATGTTCGGTGGCATGCGTCGCATTCTCCTCGCTGATGCCGACGCGTTCTACGTCGCCGTTGCCCGCGCCGTCGATCCCGAGGGCGCCGGCAAGGCGACGCTGCTCATCGTCGGCGGCTCCCGCGACAGCCGCGGTGTGGTCTGCTCCGCTTCCTACGAGACCCGCAAGTTCGGCGTCCGCTCGGCCATGCCGATCGCGCGCGCACTGCGCCTCTGTCCTGATGCCGTCTGCGTTCCCGTTCCCTTCAAGGAGTGCTGGGCGAAGAGCCGCGAGATCCGTGAGACGCTGCAACAGTTCTCGCCTGTCGTGGAAGGAGCGAGCGTCGACGAGTGGTATATCGATTTGACGGGGACGGAAGGCGTCTATCATCACGAGCCACTGACGGCCACCGCACAACGGATCCGCACCACCGTGCAAGCAGTGACCGGCCTGACCCTCTCGATCGGCGGCGGGACCAACAAGCTGATCGCCAAGATGGCCGTCGATCGCGCGAAGCCGAGCCGGGATGGCAACGGCATCAAGATCGTGGAGCCCGGTGCCGAAGAGGCGTTCCTGCGTACGTGCACGCTCGCCGACATTCCCATGGTTGGCCCCAAGTTTCAGCAGCGGCTAGCCGCCCGTGGCCTCGTCGCCGTCGAGGACGTGCTTCGCTGCGATCCCGCGACGCTCCAGACCTGGATGAGTAAACGAGAAGCGACCTGGTTATGGAATCGCGTTCACGGGACCGATGAAGGCAGCGTCGCCCATCGCGTGATGAATCGCGGGCTCAGTCGTGACGAGACGTTCGGAAGAGACTTACAGGACGACGGGGAGATCGAACGGGAGCTGCTGCGGCTCGTCACGCGTGCGGCCGCGGACCTGCGCGGCGATCATCTGACCGCGCGGACGGTCGCGGTGAAATTGCGCGACTGGGATTTCAAGACTCGTTCGGCCCAGCGCACGCTGCCCGAGCCGGTCGTGTCGGATCGCGTGATTCTCCACGTGGCGCACGAGCTGCTCGCGAGCTTGCGCAATACGCGGCGCGTCCCGGCGCGGCTGGTCGGCGTCCGGCTGTCGGGCCTGGCGCCGGCCGTGGAGGGGATAACCAATCAGCTTGCGATGTTGTCCGAGGAGACCGAACGCGATCGCGGATTGACGCGCGCTGTCGACCGGGTACGTGAGAAGTTTGGTCCGAAGAGCATTCTTCCGGGCGGAATCACACGAGGGCACCCGTAGCCGCCCCCTTCCCCCCCCTTTTATGCTTCTCTCTGGTGCGCGGAGCCGCGCACCCCAGGCTGGGAGCGGTCCGTCAGCCACGACGGATCGAGGCGTTACCCAATCGGCCCCCCAGCCTCGGCACCACAACAATGGGAGCTGTCTCCGATGGGCACTTCGATACCGACGACCGCCGCACGCGATCTGATCGCCGAGATCAACGAGCTCCGGACTGCGCGCGGCGCCGCGATCCTGGCGCACAATTACCAGCGTCCGGAGATCCAGGATTTGGCCGACGTCGTGGCCGATTCGCTGCAGATGGCGCGCCGCGCCACACAGCTCGATGCCGCCGAGCTGGTGATTTGCGGGGTGTACTTCATGGCCGAAACGGCCGCGATTGCGAATCCCGACAAACGCATCCTCATCCCCGACCGCACGGCCGGCTGCTCACTCGCGGCAACGATCCAGGCGGCCGACGTCCGCGCCTGGCGCGATACCCATCCGGACGGCGTCGTGGTGGCGTACGTGAACACGTCGGCGGACGTCAAGGCGGAAGCGGACTACTGCTGCACGTCCGGCAACGCCGTCGCAGTGATCAACGCACTGCCACCCGATGTCCCCGTGTTGTTTCTCCCTGATTTCTTTCTCGGCAACTATCTCCGCAAAGTCACGGGTCGGCCGCTCGACGTCTGGCTTGGCGAGTGCCATGTGCACGCCGGGTTAACCAGCGAGACCCTCGAGCAACGCCGCGCCGAGTATCCCGACGCCGAATTCCTGGTGCATCCCGAGTGCGGGTGCGTCACGAGTGCGATGTACTACGCAGAGACCGAGGGGGACGTGGCCGCGGACCGCCTGCGGATTGTCTCGACGGAGCAGATGATGCGGCGGGCCCGAACGTCTCCCGCCCGACGGTTTGTCATCGCTACGGAAACCGGTGTCCTCCACCGGTTGCGGCGCGAGAATCCCGGGAAGGAATTCATCGCCGCCCACGAATCAGCCGAATGCCGGTACATGAAGCAGATCACGCTCGAGAAGCTGCGCGACTCGTTACGGGAGGGACAGTACGAGGTGACGGTCCCGGCCCCGGTGGCCGGCCGCGCACGGCGCGCCATCGACCGGATGCTCGCCATTGGCTGATCCATTCGGACTGCGGGAGGTGCAGCGCGCCCTCGCGGAGGATCGCGCTCGCGACGACGTGACGACCCGTCTGCTCGGCGCCGCAGCCGACGCACCGGGCGAGGCTCGGTTTGTCGCTGAAGGCCGCTTCGTTGCCGCTGGACTCCCCATCCTGGCGACGGTCTTTTGCGAGCTCGACTCACGGGCGACCGTGAAGCACCACGTGGCAGAGGGGACGCCGGTGGACGCCGGGACGACGCTCGCGACCGCGAGCGGCACCGCGCGGGCCCTGCTGGGGGGCGAGCGTGTGGCCCTCAATTTCCTGCAACATCTGTCAGGTGTCGCGACACTTACGCAAAGAGCAGTGGACGCGGTCCGCCACACACCCGCGAAGATCACGCACACGAGGAAAACGACGCCAGGTTTGCGAGGGCTCGAGCTGTACGCCGTGACAATCGGGGGCGGCGTAGAAAACCGCGCCTCGCTGGGCGCGGCGGTCTTGTGGAAGGACAACCATTGGGCGCTGCTCGGCCGCAACGGCCACACGCTGCCCGAAGTGCTTCGTGCCGCGCCGCCCGACATGCCGGTGATCGTGGAAGTGGAATCCGACGCCCAGCTCGAGGCGGCGCTCGCCGCGGGCGTGACGCATATCCTGGTCGACAACCAGCGCCCCGAGCAGCTCGCCGCCTGGGCACGCCGCGCCGGACCGGCCGTGACGATCCAGGCGTCGGGCGGGATTTCGGCCGACACAGCGCGGGACTATGCGCAGGCAGGGGCCTCGTTGATCGCGATCGGCGCCCTGACCCATTCGGCGCCCGCCGCGCCCATCAGCTGCGAAATCCGAGGTATCGCATCGCCACCTACGTCCTGATCCACGGCGCCGGGTCCGACTCGTGGTACTGGCACCGCGTGATTCCCTTACTCCGCGCACGAGGGCATACCGTCGTCGCGCCCGACCTGCCGTGCGACGACGACTCCGTCGGGCTCACGCAGTACACCGACGTTGTGCTGAAGGCGATCGGGTATCTCACCGACCTGATCGTGGTCGCTCAGTCACTGGGCGGCTTCACGGCGCCCCTCGTGTGCGCGCGGGTGCCGGTGGAGTTGCTCGTGTTGGTCGCGGCGATGGTTCCCGCTCCCGGCGAGTCAGGGGATGACTGGTGGACCAACACCGGGTTCCCGCGATCAGACCGACCCTTCGACATCAAGGAGATCTTTTTTCATGACGTCCCGCCCGACGTCACCGCGGAAGCGTTCAGACGCGGGGAGAAGGAGCAATCCGGCACGCCGATGAAAGAACCCTGGCCACTCAAGCAGTGGCCGGACGTTCCCACCCGATTTGTCCTGTGCCGTCAGGATCGATTCTTCCCGCCCGAGTTCCTGCGCCGGGTGGTGCAGGAACGCCTCGGGATCACGCCCGACGAGATCGACGGCGGTCACCTTCCCGCGCTCAGCCACCCTGACGCGTTGGTCAACCGCCTGGAGGCCTACAGGCTTGAGATCATGTGACACAGGTTGACAGAACGAACGTTCGTGCCACTGCGTGAGTGACGCGCAGCGGCTGGAGCACGAGCTGTTCTATCGCGAGGATCGGGTCTGGTCTGCTCTGAGCAGTCCCGCGAATTCCTGGAGCTCGGACAGGCCGAGGTCTGACGCCACCCACCACGTGTAATCGCCCGCAGTCCAATGCAGCAGGTGGTAGCCCTGGCGTGTCCGAACCGACGGGCCCTCCGCACCTGCGATCGCCGGCCATAGCAGGACGTTGATCACGTGTTGCCGCCGCCCGTACACGAGTGCCCCCACGGGCCGACCGCCCACATAGTCGAGACGCCCCCCGAGCAACGGGAATCCTTGCGTCGTGAAGTCCGACACCGGTGGCGAGTAGTCGAGCTTGCCGTTGAACCACGGCTTGACCGTGTGTTGATCCGACGACACCACGTCGGTGAGGTGGCCGGGCATGAGTGAGCGCACGTGGCTGGCGAGCACCTGGTCGGCGAGCGCTGCTTCCCCCGCGCGCCGCTCAGCGAGCTGATAGCCAACGGTACCACCGACCGCAACCAACGCGAGCGATGCTGCCAACGCCAGCCAGCGGGTGGTGCTCGAGTAGGGCCCGCCCCCCCAACGCTCCCAGCGCGTGGGCGTTGCCGCGTTACTGATCGCGGCGCGCACGCGCTGGCGCAGCTCCTCGGGGGCGTGGAGCGGCGGCATCTCGTCCCGAATCGCCGCGCTGAGCCGGCGCTCGAACTCAGTCTCGCTCATATGACCCGCTCTCCCGTTTTCCCGCCGCGGACCAGCATGCGCCGCAGGCGCTGCCGCGCGCGGTGTAGCCGCGACATCACGGTTCCCTCCGGCACTCCGGTTACCTCGCTGATCTCCTGGTACGACAGCTCTTGGATATCGCGCAGGACGATCACTTCGCGGAATTCGTCGGGCAATTGTGCAAGCGCCTCGCCGAGCCGCGCGCGGGTTTCCTTGCGATCGAGGTTGACCGCGGCATCGTCATCAGCAATCCGTTCGCTGTGCTGCTCTTCATCGAAGGCAGTGTCTGCGGACTGGGGATGACGGCGCTGCCGCCAGGTGCGAACGGTGTTGCGCACGATCGTGAGCAGCCAGGCGCGACCATCTCTCGGCTCCGTGCCGCGGAACCCGCGGAAATACTTGAGCGCCCGCAGCGAAGCGTCCTGCACGATGTCCTGTGCGTCCTGGGTATTGCCCGTGAGATAACGCGCCAGCGTGTACGCGGCGTCCAGATGCGGCAACACGATCGCCTCGAATCGTTCGAGCTCGCTCGACTCCAACTCGGCTCCTTGGAAGTGAGACCCGGACACCCGCCGGATTATTCCCGGGAATAACAACGCCGCGCGGCGTGTCATGGCTCCCGACGCTTCATCGCACTGACTTCACCAGGGAGACCATATGTACAGGATTGCGTTGCTGGCGCTTGCCGTGGCAGGGGCGGCCGCTAAGCCGGCCCAGGTTACTGTTCGCCTTTCGGAATGGAACGTCCAACTGTCGGAGCAAACGGTCGTCGACGGATCGGTGACGTTCGCGGTTACGAACGCGGGCAGCATCCCCCACGCCTTTGAAATCGAAGGCCACGGGATCGAGAAGGAGACGCCGACGATTCAGCCCGGCGACAGCGCAACACTCACCGTGACGCTCAAACCAGGGACTTACGAGGTCTACTGTCCGGTCGGGAACGACTCGCACAAGAAACTCGGCATGGTCGCGCAGCTGCGGGTCGGTCACCCTGCGGGCGCGCACTCTGTCGGGTACACCACGGCGATGGGCGACGCACGGCCCGCAGTACGGACGATTCGTGTGGCCGGCGGAGGCCCCGTCATTCAGATCTTGCCCGGTCCGTTCCCGTTCCCCGACAGCGCCGCCCCGATTCTGCAGGCGTTCGGCGACGAGCGTGAAGGACTCGAGTCCCAGGTGAAGAACGGACCCTACTCGAACAACGTCGCCCCCATCTCGGGCACGTTCACGTTCGACGCCTGGGACCTGGGCGCGACGCGTGATTCGGTCTATGGAGTGGCCGAGTTCACGGCGCAGGATGGCGCGCGCTGGAAACTGGTGATGGATCGCGTGCAGACGAAGGACGTGCCGCACCATCCGCGCTTTGGCGGGGTCATCCTCGGGCTGTACTACCACGGCGTGACCGCCGTCCACACGCCGCTCGTGCCCACGATCAACAGCGCCGTCGCGCTGTGGTCGGTCGGGCACCTCTACAGGAACGGCGCGCTGATCACCGACGCCGCGATGGTCCACGTGATGCTGCTGTCGCACACGCGGCGCGACGGCGACTTCGCCCTCGAATGCTGGGACTGCTCGCGCAACACCGTCGACGAGCTGCAGCTGCAAATTCTTCCCGGCCCGGGCGAGCCGAAATTCGCCGCGCCGGGCGGATTCCTGTTCGTCAACTGGGAGAAATCCGCCGCGGCGCGCGAGCCCCGTTAGTTCGAGCCGGCCGCCCTTGCCGTCGAGGGCGCCGGATTCGTGATGAAGCGCGCCACGTTTTGTTTCAGCTGCACCAGGGCCGGCTCATAGAGGTACATCATGTGGCCCGCGTCGTAGTAGTTGAGCGTGATGTTGTCACGCAGATCGGGCGACAATCCCTCCAAATGGTTGACGGTGTATTCGGTGGCGAAGAACGGCGTCGCCAGATCGTAATAGCCGTTCTCGACCTCGATACGGAGGTGGGGATTCGCCACCAGCGCCTGCGTGAGATCTCCGCCGACGTAGGTCGTCGACGCCCAGCCACGCTGCCCATCGCGGGTCCAGTTCCACTGGCCCGCGTTGCCACCACCCATCACGTAGCGATCCTGCGTGTCGAACTTGAGCTCGCCGCGCAGATACGCATTCGCGGCGGCGGTGAACGCCCCGGTCACCGCGTTGGACTGCGGATCGCCGGGCGCGTTTTCGGCCAACAGGTCGAGCAGCGGTCCGGAGAAGCGCGAATCGAGCCGGCCGGTCACGAGCCCGCGGCTGCGCTGCAACT
>QHUJ01000146.1 GCA_003221895.1 Gemmatimonadota bacterium
ATCCCCGACTCGAGCGGCTTAGCAAACGCCCGCGCTGTTGCATTTGCTAACAACAATCGCGCAAACGAGGAGCTGTCCCACCAAACGATGAGCAGCCCGTCGGTCTGGAATAGCGCGCTGCTGATCAACGGCGCGATGTTGGTCTGGAGCCAGGTGTCCGCCACGCTCAAGGCGCAGTCGTGCGCGTCGTTGCAAAGGTTCGGCGTGATGAACGAGAACTGGGGCAGCGTGCCGTTCGCGAGGTCTGTCGCGAACTGGGTGAAGGGCACCATGTTCGCGGCCTGTGTCGGATTATTGCGAATGTCGGCGAAATAGCTCATCGGCACGTGGTTGGCGTCGTAGCTCGGGTACCCCTCGATGTATGCCTTCCAGCTTTTGCCCGCGGCCACCAGCTCGCGCACGATGTTGTCGTTGGAGACGGTGCCGGTGAACCTGTCGTTGTTGATGATTGTGTCGCCGACACACGTCGAGCGGATCAGGGGAAGATGATGGCGGGGCGCGGCCTCGCAAGCGCGACTACGGGGTCACGGCTCAGTAACAACGTTACGGCCGTCGCATTAAGGTGCGCACGTGCTGTGCGTCCTGCTTGGACAGCACATCGAGCCGATGCAGGGCCGTGTATGCCTGCACCGACTGGCCCGCCGTCAGCGTTAGGGGGGAACCCGTGGCGGTGTCCTTCTGCAGCAGGAACGTGCCCTCCTGGCCCGCCGCGAATCTCGGCGTGGCGACGAAGGCGATGTCGCGCGAGCCCGGGAAGCGGACGACGACGCGCTCTCCCGCGGTCGCCCCCTTGAGCCCCTCGTCCACGTGAATGATCGCTTCCTGCCAGTTGGGGTCGTGCTCGGTGAAGCGCTTGGGCCGCGCCGGCGCGCCGGGGCGGCCGTATGCCATGGGCCGGAGTTGCTCTACGCGACCCACCACCACCATCGCCGCCGCTTGAATGCGTGCCTTGAGATCAGCGTCGTTCACCTGTTGCCGAGCCCCCGCGACGAGGTCTTGCTGTGCCGTGCCGGTGCCAGCCACTGTGGCGAGCTGGGGACCGATGGGCTCGTGTCCCACCTCGCGCACGGTGATCCAGCGTCCGTAGATCCAACCCGTCGTGTAGAAAGTTGCCTGCATTCCGGGATTCAGGGGGGGGGAGCCCGCGCGCGCCGCGACGACCGCAACGGAGTCGCCCTTCATTAGAGAGACGGCGCCGGGCTTCTCGAACACCTGGTCCACGCGCACGACACCCGCTCGAGTCACCGTTCCCACGAAGATGATGTCCGACCGACGCACCAACGCCACTCGGCTTATCTGCGCGGAGAGCGGAACGGCGAGCGATATCAGGACGATCAGGGCGATCAGTGATCGAGTGCGCATGTGACGCTCACGGCATGACAGGGACACTAAAGAAGAAGGGATCGATCGACACGGCCACGGGCGATCCGGAGCCATCGAGCAGCTGGTGGGTCGCCTGGTTCACCCGGCGCTGAAACACCACCCCCGACGGGAAGTTAGCGGGATCGGGCGTGTTGTTGGCCGAGAAGATCCCGAGGAATTCGGTCCCGCGGGTGAGCAGCCCGTCGTAGTCGCCCAGGTAGGGCAGGAACTGCGAAGCGGGGGTGTTCGCCGGGACGGTGGCCAGCACGAGGTCCTTGTGGGTCGCGAAGCCGTCCCGTGACTGCTCGAAGCGGTTGACCCAGCGGCTCGCGTTACCCGTCCCAGTGAGCTGCTGGTACAGCAGCCCGAGGGTGCCGTCATCGGCAACGGCGAGGGCCGGGTTAGTCGTGTTCGGGAGCGTGCGGAGGTCGTTGCTCCACGTGACGCCGCCGTCGAGCGAACGGCGCACGTGCACGGTCTGGATGTCACCCGAACCCACGCGATCGGCCCAGGCGATGTAGACGGTGTCGCTGTGCAAGGCGTCCACCGCGAGCGACAGCGTTGAGCCAATGCGTTCCTGTCCCAGGGTCGGGCCATTCGAAAAGACGATCGTGCGGTTCGTCGCCACGAGGCGGCCGGGCTGGTTGTCCGATGCGTCGACGAGGTTCCGGAATGGCGTGGTGCCGGTGGCGCCGTTGTCGTCGCGCGCGACGACGATGTCGCTCGTGATCGTATCGCCGGCATTGCTGCGCCAGCCGAAGTAGGCGACGTACACCGTGTTGTTTCGCGCGACCGCGGGGCGGATCGAGGGCCCGTTCTGGCCCAGCGTGTTGCGCGACTCGATCCGACGCGACGTGAACGTCGTGCCGCCGTTCAGCGAGACGTCCACGGTGGCGGTGCGGCCGTTCGGCGCGCCGAAGTCGTTGATGCCGACGTAGAGCCGGTCGGTGCTCGCGGCGCGGATGGCGCGGACGAAGGGCTGGTCGGTGTTGGGCCGCGTCGCGTCCTGTGTCATCGTCGTGGCCGAGAGGACGTCGGTCGTCTCGAGGTCTTTGAGCGCGATGCTGGGAGTGCTCAAGATCGTGGCGTACAGCGTGGGCGATTCGCCCCCGGCGTGAGTGATGTCGGCGGTCTGCACATTGCTTGGCAGCGTGTTGCGGAGCGACCAGGTGCTGCCGCCATCGTCAGAGACGTAGATCGGCGCCGTCGTGCTCGCCGGCCCGCCGGGGTTTGGCGTGAAAGCGGAGGCGGCGAGGATGTTGGGTTTGGACGCGAAGACGGTGAGGAAGGGCTCTGCGTCCTGCCACGTCTCGCCGCTCAGCGACGCTGGGATCATGTCCACGACGCGCACGCCGGCGGGTGGGGGTGGGGGCGGGGCCGGCGGCGGGGTGGGCTGTCCACCCGGTGGGTTTTGGGGTCGCCCGCAGCCTGCGACGACGAAGGTGACCGCGACGAGGAGGGTGGTGGCCCGCATGGCTACGGGGTACACCGGTGGGGGCCGCGGGTTCGGTTACACCGCGAACGTCTTCCGCACTCCTGCCGCGTACACGTTCCACGGCACGACACTGCGCAGCCGCGGCAACCACGTCGCTTGCGCGCCCACCCGGTAGCGCAGTCCCGGATTCGGCTGCTCGATGATCTGGAGTACGCGCCGCGCCACCTGCTCGGGCGGGATGCCGGCCTTGAGGGCGTGACCAAAGGCCGCGAGCATGCTCTTGCGGCTCGCGTCGTACGCCGGAAGCGGCCGTGCGGCGGCCGGCGACGCCTCGCCGATCGGGGTGTTGACGAATCCGGGCTCGACCAGGCTCACGCTGATGCCAAACGGGCGGACCTCGTACCACAGCGACTCGGAATATCCCTCGAGCGCGAACTTGCTCGCCGAGTAGAAGGCGCTGTACGGAATGGCGGTGTTGCCGGCGAGCGAGCTGATGCTGATGATCTTGCCGGCGCCGCGAGCGCGCATCCCGGGAAGCACCGCATTCACCATCCGTACGGCGCCGAAGAAATTCGTCTCGAGCTGCGCCTTGGCCTCGTCGACGCTCGTTTCTTCTGCGGCGCCGGTGACGCTATAGCCCGCATTGTTGACGAGCACGTCGAGCCGGCCGGTCTTCGCCATCACCTGATCCACGCACGCACGGACCGACTCGTCCGACCGTACATCGAGCGCGAGCATCGTAAACGATTCGCGCTTCTTAGTGTCAGGCTTGCGCGCCGTCCCGAAGACGGTGAAGCCACGCTCGGCCAAAAGCCGCGCCGTCGATTGACCGATGCCAGATGAGGCGCCCGTGACAAGAATTGTCTCCGACATGGGAAGCTCCGAAGGTTATGCTGCGGAGAACAACACGTGGTCCATCAACGTTCCGGCGGTTACCCCGCCCTGAGCTCGCGTAAAAGACGAAAGCCGGAGAGCTCTGGCTCCCCGGCTTTCGTGGCGTAGCGAAACTGGCTACGCAGAGATCCCTCAAGTATTTGCAACATCGGCAATGCGGAGTGCCGAGTCAATAGGGTGCGAGGTTGCTGGTGGTGGGATTCGAACCCACAAGGGCCTTCGCCCGGAGATTTGAGGGATCTCTGCGTTTACCATTTTCGCCACACCAGCCCCGTCGCTGCGAACCATGGCAATCCCGAAGGACGAGACGCGAAACCACCCAAGCGCCGCCGCTCGCGTGGGAATTATTTACGTCAATTGCTGAAAGGGAGTACCAAATTGTTGCGGAGCGGATTGTTTTCCGTCGGTTGAAACCGCGGCTCGGCCAATACGCCAGCCCTTAAGGGCTGCCGCCTTCGTCGAGCCGGCCCAGGGCACGGTCCCAGACGACCCCGATTACCCCTATCACAATTCCTGCCAGGAACAGCTCCCACCGAAACCGCGGTGGATCCGTGCGCGAGAGCGCATAGTGATAATCGATGGTAAAGGACAGCAGCACGAGAATGCCGCCAACGATCGCGAGCGCCCACGCCCGGCGTGACAATCGCAGCGCCGGGCGGCTGAGGAGCCACAGCGATCCCCCCACCAAACACAGGCTCACGATGACGGGCGCGATGACGGGTCCGAGCCACGGGACGGGAATCAGAAAGAGCACGTCCCAGGTGAGCAGCGACGGCGGCCAGCCAATGAAGACCCACAACCAGACATAGTAGAAGATGTCCCACACCCCGAATGCGAGCGCGAGGTAGAGAAATCGCTCCCACGCGGTGGGCGCCGCCAGCGCCGCGACCGCGACGAGCATCACCAGCGTCGCGACTTCTCGGCCGACCTCGATGGCGATGAGCGGGGCCGGGATCTCGTGCATCAACGCGGTGAGCGGGGCGGTGCCCTGGTGCAGGGCGCGCAGATACACCACCACTGCCGACTCGACGGCGGCCATGGCTATGGCATAGAGCGCCACCCAGAGCGCGCGCCTCATGACTCTGCCATCGCTAACTTGCATGAAGAAACGCCGGGGACGTCAGTCAACCACCAACGCCGCGACCCGCGCCCAATCCTTCGTCACAAATACGTGCCCCACGCGAATGGAGCGGTAGAAGTACGGCAGCCAGGCCGCGGTCCACAGCAGCGTCCAGCCGTCGAGAAAGAGGTCGATGGAGAAGACCTTGAGATCGATCGCGATCCGGAGAACCACGATCGCCAGGCTCGCCCATAAGACCCGCCGCAGCCGGACCAGATAGACCGCGTCTCGCGAACGCCGCAGCCGATGCGCTACGATCGCCTGCATGACGAAGATTGCGAACAGCGGCAGCGTTCCGAGGAGAGCAAGCGCGTACCGTCCCGGCGCGCCCCCCCACCGACTCGGCAGCAGATTATCGATGGTGAAGGGGAGCAGCAGAAGCGTGGCACCGATTCCCATATAGAGTTGGATATAGTAGAAGAGCAGCCAGCCACCGATCTCTTGCAGGCGCCGGTTGTAGCAGATCACCCAGAGAATCAGCCAGGTGATCGGGATGCCAGTGAAGGGCATGGAGCGTAGATCTACTGCGGCATTTGGGCTAGGACAACACCACTGACGCTCGAAACGCAGCGAGGGTCCACACGTAAGACGAGACACTATGACCGCCCCGATCAGCGCCGAATTCCTCGCCCTCCAGGAGCTGCTTGCCGGCCGCTACTCGATCGAGCGCGAGCTCGGGCGAGGCGGTATGGGGATCGTGCTGCTCGCCCGTGATGTGGCGCTCGACCGCCCGGTCGCGATCAAGCTGCTCCCGCCGCACCTCGCGACGCACCTCGACGAGCGGGACCGCTTCCTCCAAGAGGCGCGGACCGCCGCCGGCCTCGCGCATCCCAATATCGTGCCGATTCACCTGGTCGAGGCACACGGTGACCTCGTGTTCTTCGTGATGGGCTTCGTGGACGGCGAGACGCTGCGCGAGCGGGTGGAGCGGGCCGGCCCGCTCCCGCCGCGCCTGGCGGTGAAGCTGCTGCAGGAAGTGGCGTGGGCGCTGGGCGCCGCGCATCAGCGCGGCGTGATTCACCGCGACGTGAAGCCCGACAACATCATGATCGAGCGCGCGACCGAGCGCGCGGTCGTCACCGACTTCGGAATCGCTCTCGGGAGCCGGGCAGGGAAAGCGGAAAGCCCGGGCTTGGTCACCGGGACCGCGCGCTACATGAGCCCCGAGCAAGCGTGCGGCGAGCCGGTGGATGCGCGCAGCGACCTCTACTCCCTCGGCGCGACGTTCTTCTACGCCCTCACCGGCCGGGCACCCTTCGAGGCTGGAAACGCGCCCGCGATTATCACGAAACACGTCTACGAGATCGCCCCCCTGGTCCACGCGCTCCGGCCCGAGGTGCCCGCCAAACTCGGGGCCGTAGTCGACCGCCTGCTCCGCAAAGCGCCGCCGGAGCGGTTTCAGACGGCGGACGATCTCGCGCGGGTCGCGGGCGAATTGCGGGGCCGAGACTTTCGCGCCCCGCCGCTGCTGCGCGCCTTCGTGCGGAACGCGCAAGTCTCCACCCTGGTGCTGCTGGCGTCGGTGCTCGCCGGGAAAGGGATGGGGATAATCGGTGCGATCCTCATCTTTCAACTGGTCGCGGTGGCGCGCCGACTCCTGAAGGACGGCTACACGTTCGACGACATTCGGGCGGCCCTGCTTGCCGAACGGCAGGTGCAGCAGGAGGAGGCCGAAGTCGTCAAGCAGCGAAAATGGTTCCGGCGGCTGGACTCGTTGTGGTACCGGATCTGGGCCGGAAGAGCCGGGCGCTCGTTCTTCTGGCTCGCCGGGTGGGGCCTCAAGGCGACTGCACGCGCGGCCCTGCCCTCGATCGAGCGGACCGAGCTCGTGCTGGGACGCTCGGCGCTTTCCGCTTATCAGGCGCTGCCGGACGCGGAGCGGCGCCAGGCACGAGACCTCCCGGCCGTGATCGAGCGATTGGAGACCGGGGCAGAGGCGCTGCGGGCACGGGGCGACACGGGTGAATCGCTCACCGAAGCCGTGGCTGCGCTCGAGCACCTGCGCCTGGCCCTCGTGAAGCGGCAGTCCGGCATGGGGTCGCCGTCCGATCTTACGCTCGTGCTCGAGCGCGCCAGGGCGATCGGGGACCACGTGGACCGCCGGATTGCGGCGGCGGCTGAGGTGCAGGCGCTGCTCGAGTAGCCTTTAGTCCCTACCGCTTCATGTCAAAACAGTTGCACTGCAGCACATACGCACCAGCCACCCCAACGAGCGCTACGGCGACGCCCAGCACAACCAACAGACTCTTGCCGGCGTCGCCGTGACGCGTGTCGGTCAGCAGCACCGAGTCGAGCGGCACACGCGCATGGGCTGTCTCCGGACCGACCCCCACGATCGTGTCGCCGCGCAGAATGGGGTTGCTGAGAGTGATCTGTGAGCTGTCGGTGCGCGTGACGCGCAGCGACGTTGGGTGGCCTTGTACTACGGCCTGCGGGGTCAGCGAGTCGGGGCGCCAACTCGTGCAGGCGGTGAACGACAGATAGAGGATCAGCACGGTGCGAGCGGACGGGCGCCAGAGGCAAGAGTTGGAGGATCGCACGGTACCTTCGGGTCGGCAGGACTATTCGCGTCGGGACACTGCGTTATCCAGGTCCACCGATCTGCAATCCTCCGCGTGTTTCGAGACGAAACAAAGGTGATACTTGAGCCTGGGTTTGGTTAGGGGCGTTTGTGGTGCCGTAGCTCGCTTCTCGCCTAGCACGTTGCTGGCGTGCCTGGACACACCTTGATCTCCGTGATCGGATGAATCTCCCACGCCGTCGCCCGCCACACATGATCCCCGCCCGGATTCGTGTGCGCCGCCTCGTCGGCATGCTCGAAATCCCAGAACAGCCAGCCGGTGAACCGCACCCAATGCCCCTCGAGCCGCTGCTCCAGCGCGCGCGTCGTCCAATCCTCACCCTGTGTGGCGAGAAACGCGCGCCACCGCGGCGTCACCTCCACGATCAGGCGACCCGTCTTGAGCGTATCCTGCGGGCCGAGCACGAGTTCGATATGCGTGTCGATGTAGAGACTGTCGGTCTCTCCGCAGTTGACGGTCTCTTCACCACCGACCTTCACGTCGTAGACGTAGGCCACGATCGATGCGGCACGCGCATCGCTCCACCGCTGCGTGTCGTCGCCGCCCTGAAGGATCGCGGCGAGCGTCGCGTTCGCGCCGATGTCCCCGGAGGCCGGTCGAGTGATGCGGTTCTTCTTGCGATTGGACTCTTTGCGATTGTTGGTGATCGCCGAGCCTTCGAGCGGACAGCTGCGGTACACTTCGGGGGGACCGGTCGCAGCGGGCGCGGGAGCGGGCGGGGGCGCTGTCGTAAGCTGGACGTTGTGTGACCAGACCCAGCCATGGGCGCCCCCCGCCGTGCGGACCTCGTAGTAATCGTTCTGTTTCTGAGGATCGAGAATCATGAGCTCGTCGGGCGGCATGAGCTTGCGGATCTTGGTGTGCGTCGAGGATGGGCCGGTCCGTAGATACGCGTCGTGCGTGACGACGGCGGTCTGGGCGCCGGCTGCCGTGTGACCGGCTATGATTAGCGCGACAAGAGCACTAACGAGGACCCGAGACATCACGGGTTCCAATTTGCCGAGCGGCGAGAGGTCAAGCAAAGTAGGTTTCACAACGTGTTATTCACCACCCTGGCGACACCGATCGGTCAGCTTACCGTCACCGCGACCGACACCGCGATCACCGGCGTCTACTTCGCGACATCGCGGCGCGGGCCCCCGCCGACGCATCAGAGCGGCTGGGTCGAAGCGAATGATCACAGCCCGGCCGCCGAGCTGCTGGCGCGTGCCCGAGAGCAGCTCGAGGAATACTTCGCCCGCACGCGCACGACATTCGAGCTACCGCTCGAAGCACTCGGCTCGGCATTCGAGCACCGCGTGTGGAATGCGCTGCGCGCGATCCCCTACGGTACGACCACCACTTATGGCGCGATCGCGAAAAGCCTGGGCGACAAGCACGCTACGCGCGCCGTCGGCCTTGCCAACGGCAAGAATCCGATCCCGATCATCGTTCCCTGTCACAGGGTCCTGGGAGCCAAGGGCGAGCTGACGGGCTTCGGTGGCGGCTTGAAGACGAAACGGTGGCTGTTGGAACACGAGGGAGCGGTCCTGCAACTAGGGACGTAGGGTGGGCCGGTCGCAAAAAAAGAGGGGCAGCATGGTGCCGCCCCTCGAGTAGCTGAGCTTCGCTTGCTTAACGGGCTACGGGCTGACTCTGATTCGGATTCCGCGAGGCGATCTTGTGGAACGTCGAGTTCGAGACCTCGTAGCTCTCAACCTCGGGCGTCCCCTCGACCATCCGCTCCAAGGTCCGCAAGACGCCAGCATAGGTGTCGCGGCCGTAGGCCTCGGCATTCTCCTTGTTCTCCCAGAGGCTGATCGCTACGGCCTCGGTGCCTGCGGGCGTCAGAAACGTGATCTCGTCCTTGAACCCGGTCTGCTTGCGCAGTATCGGAAGCACATCGTTTTCCAGCGTGCGCGTGAATTCGGCGGCCGTGTTGGCCTTGAGTTGCAGCGTGACGTTGCGTGCGTACATAACTGACTCCTTGCTCTGCTACCGCGTGAGCTTCGGTGCACTGACACTACCACGACTAGCCGACCCTAGCCGACTGTACTAAGTTTGTCAAGTGGCGACAGGCTTTCCAGGTCTAACTTAACTAGATTTGGCTAACACCAGGCGGGGGGCGTGCTGCTCGGTTATTTGTGGCGGTAGACGATCCTGCCTCGCGTCAAATCATAGGGCGAGAGCGCCAGCGTCACGCGATCGCCTGCCAGCACTCGAATGCGAAACCTGCGCATCTTGCCCGCAATCGTCGCCAGCACGGAATGGCCGTTTTCGAGGGTCACCCGAAACGTGGAGTTGCGGAGCAGCTCCGAGACTGTTCCCTCGATTTCCAACGCGACTTCTTTCGTCACGACGTAGGCTCCTCAGGTTCTTCACGCTTGCCGCTGCGGCGCTCGACCAACGCGCGGTGCCCGCACGGGCACTGCTCGAGCGTGCGCCCGAATCGATCGGTGCGGAATTCGAGAGGTTCGCGGCAGGTGGGACAGCGCGGCGCCCCGCGGTCGGCGACCAGCGGGCTGCGGGCGGCGGCACGGTTGGCGCTAATTGCGCGACGCGGACCGGAGCTGATGCACGCCCCGCAGCTGGCGCTCGCTCTCGCGGTTCGGGGAAGACCCGTAGATGAGCGCATGATCGCACAGGCACAGGGCGCTGTGCGGCGTCGCGACCGGGGTCGCCGGTGACGGCGGCCGGTACGTTGTTCCGCCGGGACTCGCGATGAATCCCCCGCAGCGATGGCAGTGCGTGTGCATGGCCCAAACTACCCGGCTGTACTATTTTTGTCAACTTCTGAGCACGAATTGTCCCATGATTAACCAAGGATAGTTAACGATGGACGTCGCCCTGGTGATTCGGCAGCGCCTCGATGAGCTGCAGCTGGAGCAGCGCGATCTCGCGCGCGCCGCGCACGTGACGGAGTCATACGTCTCCCAGCTGCTCACGCACAAGAAAGCGCCGCCCGCTCCCGAGCGAACGGACATCTACGATCGCATGGACCGGTTCCTGAAGCTTCCCCACGGTGAGCTGGCCCGCGTCGCCGAGGCGCATCTCAAAGAGGAGCGCATGCGCCGCATCGGTGAGGTCGCGCCGCTGTTCCCCGCGCTGCGCACGCTGCTGCTGCGCAAGTGTGCCCCCGGCGAGCGCGAAACCGTGCGCGCCATCATCGAGCGGCAGTCGTTCGGCGAGCTCGAGCGGCTGGTCGCGCAAACTCTGCTGCAGGCCGCCCGCCTCGGCAGCGATGTCCTGCACGTCACGCCCAAACAACGGAGCCGGCTCGACAGCGCGATCGCGGCGTGGGAGTGGGATCCCACGACCTTCGCGCTCACCATACGGACTACCACCGGAGAGCCGAAACGCTTTGAATACCGCCAACGGAGCGTGAATGGCGATCGGGAGAAGGGACTGCTCGAGTTCTTGCGCGACCCGTTACTGAGCGGCACGGCTACGCCCTCGGAGCTCGCGTTCCTCGAGTCGCTGCAATTCACAGAACGCCGGCCGACCGCCCTCTACTATTACCGCGAGCTGCAGAACCTCAGGGACCCGGTGCATTTCCGCGCGTAGGGCAAGGGGCTCCCCCGGCCGCCGTTAGAACGTGGCGACTTCAGCGCGCAGCCCGTTACTCCCCGGATTCACGCCCGCGCCGCCGAGCCCTGCATTGCCGAGCACGAACAAATTGCCGGTTTGGATGAGCGTGCTACTCACGGCCAGGATGCAGATCGACGGTCCACCACCGCCGCCGCCGCCCGGACCGCCTTCGCCGCCGTTACCACCGTTGCCGCCGCCGCCGCCGGCGCCGATTTCGGCAACGTCATTGGCCCCGCCGGGCGCGCCGGCGCCAGACGAGCCACCGGAGCCGCCCGCTCCAGCGAACCCACCGGAGCCGCCGGTGCCGGTCTGAATCGTGTCGTTGGTGACTGTGACGGTCGACGTAACGGCCAGAATGGCGAACGACCCGCCAGCACCGCTGCCGCCACTGCCGCCGAAGCCGGCGCAGCCGCCGGTCGCACCACCACCACCGCCGTTGCCGCCGCCATCGGTCAGTCCAGCGCCACCCTGGCCACCACCACCGCCGCCTCCGCCGCCGTTGCCACCGTTGTGACCGCTCGTGCCCTGCTCACCGAACGCCGCGTTGTAGCCAGCGCCACTCACGCCGCCGAACGATGCCCCGCCGGCGCCAGGTGTGCCCGGCGCTCCATCGACGCCGTTGTCCGCGTTGCTACCAGACTGACCGACTTCGCCGCCCGCGCCGCCGGTACCGCCGGCTCCTGCGCCGGGTCCGAAGCCCGACTGGCCGGGGTCACCTGGATTGGCTCCGGGAGCGCCGCCCGTGCCTCCCGTGCCACCGGTGAGTGTCACGCCGTTGCACATCCGAGACCCGCCCGCGCCACCAGGACCGGCTGGCCCGTCGCCGAAGCCGATCGATCCGGGAGATCCGTCCACTCCGTTCTCCCCGGCAGCGCCTGCGTTTCCGTCCTGTCCGGGCCCGCCGTTGCCCACAACGATGAGGTTGTTGTTGATCGTCACATTGCTCGAGAGCAGCGCGATGCCGTACGCGCTCTCCGAGCTCACAGGGGCATTACCGGCGATGATGGTGAAGCCGTCGATCGTCACGCCGCTGACGCCATCGCCATGGATGGCGATCGCCGTGTCCCTGGGGGCCGGACCGATTGTTGTATTGTGGAAGAACGGTGTCCGCACCCACGTGGACGGATCGTATCCGCCGTACAGGCTCACGCCGTTCTTGAGCTCGACCTGGTCGGGGTAGTTGCCTTGCGCGACGTTCACCCGCGGCGCGGCGAGCGACTCCGCGCGCAGCAGCCCCGCATTGATCGTGAGCTTCGGCAGGCCCATGGTGCCGGGATTCCCGTCATTGCCGAACGGACTCACGTAGATCGCGATTGCGGCGATCGACACATCGATGCAGCTCGGCGCGCTCACATTGCCCGCCGCGTCTCGGCCCGTCACACAGAACTGATGCGAGCCCGGCGCCCCGAAGGGCGGAACGTGCGCGCGCACCGCCTCATTTTGCTGATTGAACGCGCCGTCTTGTGCGAACATCGCGACCGGCGCACCACCATCGACCGTGTAGGACGCGGCGGCGATGTTGGACCCGCCCGTAAAGGTGTCGCTCACCACCGCGGTCAAATCGAATAGCGTACCTGGCGTTGGGTTGGCCGGCGACGTCTCGACGTTGGAGACGACGGGGGGTTGCACGTCGATGAGTGTCGCGTCGAATGTGGCGAACGTGAGCTTCTCGCCCGTCGCGTTATCGATCGCGCGTGCCTCGACGCGCTGCGCTCCCGAGAGGCCGAGTGTCCAGCGCTCCTGGACGATGCCATCTTTGCTCGATATCGCGACACCGGCGAAGACGCTGCCGTCACCCGACACCACGCGGAAATTGACGACCTGTCCCACGACCGGATGCCCTCGGATGTCATCTACACGCGCGACGAGCGGGGCAGGAAGCTCCGCGCCCGGCAGGCCGCTCTGGTTGTCCCCGGAGATGACCAAGAGCGAGAGCTGACTGGATCGGTCACCGACATCTGAGGGAGCGATGCAGGATGTGAGTACGAGCAGGCCGGTGAGGCGGACGATGCTGGAGATGCGCATAGGACCTCCAAGCGAGGCGCTAGGACCGCTATGACGCGCAGTTAGAGCAGGTATAGAATGATGGAGGCAGGGAAGGAGAACTGCTAGGACACCTTGAGCGGAGGTCTCAGATGTCGCGTGCCGTCAGCATTGTTGCTGTCGCCCTCACTGTAGTCACGACATCCGTCTGTGCCCAAACCACCGACACCGAGCGCGAAGCAGCTTCGAGCATCCTGCGGCGCATCGATTCGCTCGAAGCGCGCCTCAAGCCCACCGACATGGCTCAGCGCCTCGCCACCCGCACCGACCCCGCGCGCGATCGCGTCCTCGCCCGCGTAGCCGCGCTCTGGTCCGGCGAGCTGCAGGGTGTGTCCGACTGGATCGGCCATCATCCCGAAGTCGGCTGGCACGAATTCCAGGCGGTGGACACGCTCACGGCGCTGCTCCGCAAGTACGGCTTCACGGTCGACACCGGCGTCGCGGGGATGCCGACCGCCTTCACGGCGACCTGGACCTCGCCCGCCGGCGCGACGGGCCCCACGCTCGGTCTCATCGCCGAGTATGACGCGCTGCGCGGCACGCAGGGCGACTTCCACGGTGACCAGCACAACGCGCAAAGTCCGGTTGCCCTTGCGGCGGCGCGCGCGCTGCTGGAACAGATGACGCAAGACAAGGTGCCTGGCCGCATCATCGTCTACGGTACGCCTGCCGAGGAGGTCGATCCGCCGGCGAAGCAGATCCTGTGGGCCGCGGGAGTGTTCAAGGGAGCCGACATCCTGGTGCGCAGTCATTCATCGGTCGAGGCGCGGCGCGACCGGCCGGGCTTCGGCGTCTGCTGCCTCAACATCGACGCCGTGAAGTACACGTTCACCGGACGTCCCGCGCATCAGCTCACCGCATGGAACGGCCGCAACGCGCTCGAAGCCGCGGTGCAGTTCTATTCGGCGGTCGATCACCTGCGCTCGACCTGGCGACCCGAGCACCGCGTCCAGGGCGTCATCCCCGAGGGCGGGATCGCGCCCAACGTCGTCCCCGATCACACCGTCGTCGACTACTTCATTCGCTTTCCGGACGAGGTCTATCTCGAGCACATCGCGCGCATGATGGACGACGCCGCGCAGGGCGCCGCGCAAATGACCGGCACCGAAGTCGCGATCACGCGCTACGGCGAGTATCGCGACGGCGTCACGGTCGCGACACTCGAAGAGTTGTTCTTTGCGTATGCCAAGAAACTCGGCGCACCAGGATTGCAAGAAGAGAAGGGCCGTCCCGCGGGCTACGAAGAGACGGGCCCGGTGAGCCGAGATGTCCCGGGCGTGAGCATCACCGTGCGGAGCTCGGCATTCGCCAACCATACGTACGGCATGCGCGATGACACATTCGCCGACATCGGGCACAAAGGGTTTGTGATCGATGCGCAGATCGAGGCTGCCGTGTTGTACGACTTTCTCACGAGTGCGGAGCTGCGGGCTGCGGTGCGGGAGGAGCACAAGACGCTGGCGGGATTACAGGGCGAATACCTCAATGCGCTGCGTCGCGTGTACGCGCCGGAGATCGGAGCCGACACGGCGCTGTCAAAGCAGTCGCGTGCGGATATGACGGTGCCGAAGGTGCAACGTCCGTAGCTCGGTGCATTGAGACACTTTGAGCACGCTGCTTGCCACGCTTGACACCCCGCTGCATGCTCAAGACTGGAACGCCAGGGGTTGTCATGCTCGCGCACTCATTCGCCGTGATCCGCTGCCTGCGGCCCGACATGCCGCTGCTGCCGCGCGCTGTCGTGGAGGCGATTCTGCTGTCGGAGGGTCCGATCGGATCGGCCGACGAGGTCGCGCGACGTCTCGGTCTCCGCAACCGCTTCAAGCTGGCTCGGCTGCTCAAGCGGCACGGGCTGCCGCCGCTCCATCGCCTGGCCGAGTGGGCGACGCTCGAGTCGTGGACTCTCGCCGCCGAGCGCGATCGGGTGTCGCTGTGTTACATCGCATTTCGTGCGAAGCGGCATCCGAGCGCCTGCTATCGCCTCGTGAAAGAGCTCACCGGCTTGGGGTGGGAAGAGGTGCGCGTGTTGGGATCGGCGTGGGTGCAGAATGAGTTTTCGAATCGCTTGAGACGCTGCGGTCGAGTATCTGACCAGACCGCGCAGCTCGCGCCGGTCCGTCGTCACGGCTCCAAATCGAGGCGTTCCAGCTGATCGAGGAAGCCAGCTTGGCCCGGCAGTAGCTTTTGTCTGGCGATGTCCAGGCCGAACCATCCCGCGCGATCGACTTCGGGATACGTCTTTCCCTTCAGCGTGAACGTGTTGCTCCGCACCAGGGCGGGATCGCAGTCGCCTTGCACTGCCCACGCATGCACGATCTTGCCGCTGCGCTGCTGGAGTGGCGTTAAGGGTACAAAGGTGCCCGCGACCGGGAAGCCCGTTTCCTCGGTGAACTCTCGCCGCGCGGCTGCGAGGGGATCCTCATCGGGCTCGAACTCCCCCTTGGGTATCGACCACGCGCCGTCGTCCTTGCGAGCCCAGAACGGTCCGCCGGGGTGCACAAGGAACACCTCGAGTGCGTCGCTGCGCTTGCGGTACAGTAGAAGCCCAGCGCTAGTTTTAGGCATGGTTCGCCGTCTCCTCGCCACGGCTGCGTTTTTTGCCGGCCTCTCGTGTGGCGAAAACTCTGGTCCCGGCTCGCTCATAGCTCACGGGTCGAGCTTAGCTGCTCAGCTCGACACACTCGACGCGGCACTCGGGTCTCCACAGCTCAAGAGCCTCGGGAGTCTGGCGCTGCCGCTGTTGAGTGTCGGCGTCACCTTCTCCACGATGGACTCAACGATGCTCGGGCGGACGCTGGAGTGGGATCCGATCTGGCGCCGCCTGGACTTCACGACGCGCGCTGGCGCGCCGAGCAATGCGATCAGGCTGATGCTCTATAAAAATGACGCGACGGGAGTGCCGGTGGTGCCGAAGGAGGAGGTCGGCTACGCCTATCTCGTGCCGATGAACCTACACACCGGTGGCAAGCCCGACAGCGTCTCGTTGCGGATTGCCGTCTTCAATAACGCGACACCGACCGCCGGCTCCGTTGCCGAGATCATGGCGTGGCGCCGTCCCTCCGATGTCTCTTGCGGCCAATGCGCGAGCTTCAGTGCGTCGGCGGGACCTGTCAGTATCGGAAACCGCACGATCTACCTCGACGTGCCGTTCCAGATCCCGGTTGACGGCGACGGACAGTATTCCGCTACGTCGTCGGGTGGCGGGTTCAATTTCAATCATACCGCGACACTTCCGGGCCCGTCGTCGACCGCGGCGACCGCGAATCTCGGTTTTCGCTTCGGCAGTGATTCGATCGTCGCAACCTCCGGCCCGCTCCATCCCAACTCCGGCAGATTGATCGGGCCATTGAATGTCACGATCAACGGCGCGCCGTTCGCGACTGTCACGCGCGCTGCGAACGGGACCACGGCAACTCGGCCAGGCGGGCAAGGGATTGGGGGCACCGATCTCCGCGTGCTCGAGGGGCTCTTCGCGGTGCCGGCGGATATCGCCTATTACATCGAGTGGCCGATGTTCGTGGTGTTCTACTGCGGGTGCTAACGCAATCTCTCCATTCGCGAGCACGATGACATCGTAGCCGCCGGGTAGTGAAGGTCGCACGCGGATAAATTTCTAGCATGCTCTTCCAACTTTTGGTCCAAGTCTCGAAGCGAGTCGCCGGCACCTCCGGTCGCCTCGCCAAGATCAAGCTGCTCGCCGATCTCCTCAAGCAGGCGAGCGCGGACGAGATCGAGATCGTCATCGCCTACCTCTCGGGGACGATTCGCCAGGCCAAGGTGGGAGTGGGATGGGCGACTCTTCAGAAAGCCAAGTCTCACGTCGGCGCGTCGGCAAGCTTGCAGATCCGCGATGTTGACGAAACGCTCGAGAAGATCTCCAGAATGTCGGGCAAGGGTTCGGCCGGCGAGAAGCAGCGGCAGCTGAGCGATCTGTTCTCGCGGGCGACCGCTGAGGAGCAGGACTTTCTGTTTCGACTACTGACCGGCGAGCTGCGTCAGGGGGCGCTGGAGGGCATCATGGTCGAAGCGCTTGCGAAGGCGCGCGATCTCCCGGCCAACGAAGTCCGGCGCGCCATGATGCTTGCCGGCGATCTCACCGCGGTCGCCAAAGGCGATCTCTCGAGCTTCACAATCCAGGTGTTTCGCCCCCTCAAGCCGATGCTTGCGAAGACCGCCACCGATGTGGAGGAGGCGCTCGCGGAGCTGGGCCCGGCGTCGTTCGAGTACAAGCTCGATGGCATTCGGATTCAGGTCCATAAAAAGGCGAGCGAGGTACGGATTTACTCACGCACGCTCAACGACATCACGGCCGAGCTCCCTACGGTCGTCGATAATTCAAGAATTCTTGAAATGACCGAGGCCATACTGGATGGCGAGGCGATCGTCCTCAGCGCCGAAAAACGCCCCGTGCGTTTTCAGGAAACCATGAAGGGACTGGGCGGCGGCATCCCCTTCTTCTTTGATATCCTCTATCTCGATGGGACGTCGCTGCTCGACCAGCCGTACTCCACGCGCGCCAAGATCCTTGCCGAGCACGTGCCGGAATCGCAGCGTCCGCGTCGTATCGTCACCGCCGACGCCAAGCAAGCCCAGGACTTCTTCGATGCCGCCATTGCCGCCGGTCAGGAAGGGCTCATGGCCAAGGGTCTTGAGTCCACATACGAGGCGGGCCGCCGGGGCGGCGCGTGGTTCAAGGTCAAGCAAGCCAACACCCTGGACCTCGTCGTGCTGGCTGCCGAGTGGGGTCACGGCCGCCGCCACGGCAAGCTGTCCAACCTCCACCTCGGTGCCCGCGATCCGGCCAACGGGGGCTTCGTGATGCTCGGCAAGACATTCAAGGGTATGACGGACGAGCTGCTCGACTGGCAGACCAAGCGGCTCCAAGAGATCGAGACCCACCGCGACGGGATCGTGGTCTATGTGCGCCCGGAGCTGGTCGTCGAAATCGCGTTCAATGGGCTGCAAGACAGCCCGCACTATCCCGGCGGCCTTGCCCTGCGCTTTGCGCGGGTGATTCGTTATCGTGACGATAAGAAACCGGAAGACGCGGACACCATCGAGACCGTCAGAAAGCTCCACGGCACATGACCGCTCTGATCCTCGCTCTCCTGCTGCAGTATCCGCGCAGCCAACATGGTTCGGTGAGCCAGCACATCCAGGGCACCGAGGTAACGATTTCCTACAATCGGCCGGTGGCGCGCGGGCGGGCACTCTTTGGAAGCCTGGTTGCCTGGAACCATATCTGGCATCCGGGCGCCGACTCGGCGACCACGATCTCATTCAGCAAGGACGTCACCATCGACGGCCAGCCGCTCAAAGCTGGGCGGTACTCGCTGTGGACCATTCCCGAAGAATCGAAGCCGTGGACGGTGATCTTCAATCGCGGCGTCGGCGGCTGGCACACGAACTACCCGGGCGAGTCGCAGGACGCGCTGCGGCTCACGGTCAGTCCGGACACCGGCGGCTACCTGGAGACGCTCACCTACTACTTCCCGCTGGTGGACGCGGACTCGGCGGTGCTGCGACTGCAGTGGGGAACGACGATCGTGCCGCTGAAGATCAAAGCCAACTAGCGTCAGGCGATTTCGCAAGCCGAACAACGCCAGCGCGATACGCGTTGCCTCGGAATTGTCCGAATGTAGTATGGTGCCGCAGGGCCCGACCCCCGTAAGCTTGCCACGCTATGCAAGAAACCCTCGCCGCAGCACTTGCCGATCGGTACACGATCGAACGCGAAATCGGGTCCGGCGGCATGGGGACAGTATACCTCGCGCGCGAGCTGAAGCACGACCGCCAAGTCGCGCTCAAAGTTTTGCGCCCCGAAATCGCCTCGCACCTCGGCGTCGTCCGATTTCTCAATGAAGTGAAGATCACCGCGCGGCTCGATCATCCGCACATCCTCACGTTGATCGACTCCGGCGAGGCCGATGAGTTCCTGTGGTACGTCCAACCCTTCGTACGGGGCGAATCGCTCCGGGCCAAGCTCGATCGCGAGAAGCAGCTCAGCATCGAGGAAGCGGTCGCCATCACGCGGCAAGTCGCCAGCGCGCTCGAGCACGCGCACCAGCGCGGCGTGATTCATCGCGACATCAAGCCGGCGAATATTCTGATTCACGAAGGTGAAGCGATGGTCGCCGATTTCGGCATCGCGCTCGCGGTCACCGAAGCCGCCGACTCGCGCATGACGGCGACCGGCATCGCGATCGGCACGCCACAGTACATGAGTCCCGAGCAGGCGACGGGCGAGCGTCACATCGACGGTCGCAGCGACCAGTACTCGCTTGCCGCGGTGCTCTATGAGATGCTGTCGGGGAGCACGCCGCACTCGGCACCGACCACGCAGGCGCTGATCGCGAAGCTGCTGACTGAACGCCCCACGCGGGTGCGCACCGTCCGGAGCAACGTGCCACCGAACATCGACGCCGCGGTGGCGAAGGCGCTCGAAATGACGCCCGCCGACCGCTTCGCCAGCGCCGCGGAATTTGGCGCGACGCTGCAATACACGCCGTCGGGGGGATTTCCCGCGGCTGAGGCGCCGCGTCGGCGCCGGGTCGTCTTGTTCGCGACGATCGCCGGTGTCGTTGTCCTCGCGGGCGCAGGGGCGGCCGTGATGCTGCGCCCGTCCGCTCCGGCGTTTACCGTGGGCCGCTCCGAGCAAGTCACCGCCGACCCGGGACTCGAGATTCAGCCGTCGCTGTCGCCCGACGGCAAGCTGGTCGCGTACGCCGCGGGCAGCGCGAGTCAGATGCGCATTTTCATCCGCCCGGTCGGAGGCATAGGCGGAGGGGGGCGCACCATTCCACTCTCGGACGATTCTACCGCGGTCGAAACGCAGCCCCGCTGGTCTCCCGACGGCACGAGCATCCTCTTCCTGACGCGCGGCGGCGCATCCGTAGGCGCTGCACTTGGCGGCGCGTCGCGCCCCCTTGTCGCGCCGAGTGCCAGCGCAATCGTCAAATCCGCGGCATGGTCACCGGACGGAAAGGAAATCGCATTCGTGCGGGGCGACACATTGTCCGCCATGCTCATCGACGGCGGTCATGTGCGGATGATCGCGACCGGTTCCGATCTCCATTCGTGTACATGGGCACCGCAGGGCCGCGTGATTGCGTGCGTGTCGCTCAACAGCCTGTCCGTGCTTCCCGGTCCACTATTCGGGAACCTCGCCCCCAGCGGCATTGTCCTGGTTCCCATTGCTGGCGGCGCTCCAGTGCGCATCGCCGAGCCGACCGCGTACAATCAGAGTCCCGTGTTCTCGGGTGACGGCCGCAAGCTCTTCTACGTGTCGAGTCGTGACGGCCCGCGCGATGTCTATGTCGTGAGTCTCTCGTCGGCGGGCCGGCCGCGCGGTGCGCCCGTGCGTCTGACCACAGGCCTCGGCGCGAAGACGATCTCGCTCTCCGCAGATGCGAAGCGGCTGTCCTACGCTGTGTACACGGCGCGGGCCAACATCTGGTCGGTGCCCATCCCGGCGAATCCGCCCGCCGGAGGCCTCGCCGTGAGCGCAGCGAACGCCGCCGCGGTGACGCGCGGGAGCCAGGTCATTCAGGGAATGCGCGTGAGTCCGGACGGCCGTTGGCTGCTGTACGACTCCGATCTGCGTGGCCATTCCGACTTGTATCGGATGCCGATCGACGGAGGGGCGGCAGAGGTCCTGCTCGCGGATTCCGTGGACGAGTTCGCACCCGATCTGTCGCCCGACGGCACGGCGATCGTTTTCCACTCCTTCCGCTCGGGCACGCGCGACATCGAGCTGAAGCCACTCAACGGCGGACCGATCGAGCCAGTCACGAATACTCCGGGCCAGGAGAGTTACCCGAAGTGGTCACCGGATGGCAAATCCATACTGTTCTACGATCAGCGGCCTCCGCGTAACGCGCTCGTGACGCGGCGGGGACCAGACGGCAAGTGGTCGGCGCCCGAAGTGCTCGCATCGGGGACGTATCGGCCTCAATGGTCCCCGGATGGGAAATCGATTTCCTACGTAGCGGCGCCTGCGGACGGCGAGCCCGGCGTGGTGATGGTGATGCCTGCCGGGGGCGGTCCCGCGCGACAAGTGTTCACGCCGGGCAACGGCGCGCCGCTCGTGTCACACGCCACCTGGGCACCCGACGGCCGCACGCTGTACCTCAAGGTCCATGATGCGCGCGGGCTGACGTCATTCTGGAGTGTCGATGCCCACGGCGGCCGGCCGCGTGCGCTGCTGCGTTTGGCAGATCCCGAATGGCAGTCGGTGCGAAACGACTTTGCGACCAACGGGAAGCGGCTATTCTTTGACGTTGAGGACCGGCAGAGCGATGTCTTTGTCGCTGATTTGACCCCGCGTTAGCAGCCCCATCTCCTCGAGGAACGTGCTGCCGCCCGTTTCGCGCCCAAACCGCTGCGCGACGCGCGTGAGCGTCAGCCGCTGCCGCGCCCGCGTCATCCCGACGTAGAGCAACCGGCGCGCCTCTTCGATCTCGTCCTGAATGTGGTTCGTGGCCGGCTGATATCCGGGGATCTCGAAGTCTTCGACACCGACGATGTACACGCGCGAGAACTCGAGCCCTTTCGTCGAGTGCAGCGTGAGGAGATTGATGCGGCTATGCGCGGGTTCGGCATCGTCAGACTTGGATAATGCGACGCGCTCCAACAATGCATCGATATTGTCGGCAAGGGACGGCTTCTCATCGACCAGCGCGCGCAACCGCGCCACTGCCGATGCATACCGTTGCGCCGGGTCCCGCTGCGCCCGGAGCTGCGCCAGGAGCTTGTGCCCGCCCAGCCGCTCGATCACGTGATCGAGCGTCGGCATGTCGGGCGTGCGGAAGGCTCCGTAAAACTCGAGTGCATCACTGTAGGGCCCGAGCGCGCGGAAGCGGCCGATGTCGAACACCAGCTGCGCTTCGGGTATGCGGTTCTCACCTTCGAGGGCAAGCCCCACTGCGAGATAATCGAGCAGGTCCGCCAGCACAGCCTTTCGCGCGCGCGCCGTGCGCTGCTTCTCCAGCTCGCGATACACCTGGGCCAGCGTCACCGCGTCGTCGAGCGCGTGATGCGCACGCCCGCAATCAATGCCGAAGCGGTGCGCGATGTCTTCCTGCGTGGCCCGATCGCGCGACAACGACCTGGCAAGTAACAGGGTGTCGTAGAACGCGAGCCCTTTGACGCCGTCCTCGCCCGCCAACCGCTTCATCACCGGAATGTCGAAGTGCTGGCCGTTGTGGGCGATCAAGACATCGTTGCCGACGAACGCTCGGAACCGCGGGAACACTTCGGCAAACGGCGGGGCGGGCGCGACGTCGGCGTCGGTGTAGCCGTGGACTTCGGTCGCCCGTGGGCTGATCGGCTTGTACGGGTTCACCATCGTGTGGAAGCGATCGGCGATCTCGCCGTCGATCACGCGCGCGGCGCCGATCTCCACGACGCCGCAGGTCTCGACGTCGTTGTCCGTCGTCTCGAAGTCGAACGTGACATAGCGCGCGAGGGCGGTGTCGAGATCACGCGCGTGGGCGCGCTGCAGCGCCTTGAAGACGGTGAGGGCGCCTCTCCCGTGGATGCCGGCTTTGATGAGTGCCGGGCCAGGAGGCGTGTCGTCGATCTCCGCCTCGGGCCAGTCGGCCGGATCGCTCAGCTCGTCGTGGCGTTCCTCGAGCTTGTTGCGATAGGGCCCCACCGCCTGCGACAGGATTTCGTCGATCACCGCCGGCAGCGTGCCGTGGGCGCGGGGCAACGCGCGCAGGTTCTCCGCCTGGTAGACGAGCCGCCACAGCTTCTTGGTGTCGGGATGCTGCCCGGGCCGGCGCTGCGCGAGTGCACGAATCGAGCTGAGGAAGGGGGTCGTCTCGTCGAGTGCCGCCTCGACCTCCTGCAGGAAATGCGGGGACAGTACGATGCGGGCGAATGCCTGCAGCGCGCCGGCATCATCCGGCATGCGCACGACGCGGAGCGCCGCGATGACGTAGCCGATCACCGTGTCCTCGATCAGCGAGCGGCCGCGGGCGAGGCGGCAGGGGATGCCGGCGCGCAGCAGCCGGCCTTCCAGGTACTCGCCGAGGCGATGCTTGCGATAGAGAATCGCGGCGTCAGGGTCGGGATCGGTGCGCAGGTCGGCGATCAGCCAGGTGGCTTCGTCGTGCTCATTGCGGAAGCTCTGCACGGCCACATCATACGGCGATTCCGTGTCGGCGGTGAGCTGCTTCTGAAACAGCCGCGGATTCTGCGCCAGCACACGGCGGGCGGTTTCGAAGATCTGTCGGGAGCAGCGGCAGTTCTTGTCGAGGATGATCGGCTCGACGTCGTAATCGCGGCGGAAGCGCTCGAGCACGTAGGGGTCGGCGCCGGTCCAGGCGAAGATCGACTGTTCGTCGTCGCCGACGGCGAAGAAGTTCGCATGCGGCGCGGCCAGGCGTTTCAATAGATCGTACTGCACGGCGTTCACGTCTTGGAATTCGTCCACGAGCAGGTAATCCCAGCGCTCGGCGACTCGATCGGCGAGTTTCTCGGCTTTGACGATCAGGTCGTCGAAATCCACCATGTTGCGGTGCGCGAGCCAGGCCTGGTACTCGCGATACACCCGCGCCTCGTCCGGTGTTAACGGGTATTGCTGGAACCGGTGCCGGCCGAAGCGATTGAGCATCCCGCCGCGCCGCTCTGCCGGGACCCGCAGCCGGTGCAGGATGACGTCCTGATACTGC
>QHUJ01000096.1 GCA_003221895.1 Gemmatimonadota bacterium
CCTCGAATCCCAACGCTCCCGAACCCGCGAAGAGATCGAGCACCCGGGCATCCGGGATCGATTGCTGGAGGATACTAAACCAGGCCTCTTTCACTCGATCAGCAGTCGGGCGAACCGCCCGCCCCGCCGGAGCCTGAAGGCGCCGGCCTTTGAGCTCACCCGCGATGATGCGGAGCAAGACTCGCCACCCGCGCCTGAATCGTCACGCGTCCCTGCCAGTCGTCCCGCTCCAGCCGGAACGCCACATCGAGCGGGTTCGTGAGCCAGTCCTCAGGGACCGCGTCGGCCCAGCGGAAGCCGATCGCCGGCAGCACGGCGTTCCCGTCGTCGAGCGTGAAGCGCAGATGATTCGTCCCGACCCGCCGCGCGCCGACGGCGCGCGCGTTGCGCACACCGAAGACCGGCGCCGGATTCCCCGCCCCGCACGGCTCGAGATGGCGCATGAGGCGTTCGAGCTCCGCGCTCACTTTGTCCAGCGGCAGCTCGAGGTCGATGCGCTGGCTCGGCGCGAGGTCCTCGGGCGAGAGAAGCTCACCCGCGACGGCGAGGAACGCAACGCGAAAGTCCTCGAAACGGTCGCGGCGGATCGTGAAGCCGGCCGCCATGGTGTGGCCGCCGTATTTCTCGAGGTGGCTCCCCACGCGATGCAGCGCGCCGTGCAGGTCGAAGCCGGAAATGCTGCGCCCGGACCCGCGCCCCAGCTCGCCGCCCGGTTCCCAGCCGATCAAGAAGGTCGGCCGGCCATAGCGCTCGACGAGCCGCGAGGCGACGATGCCGATCACGCCCGGATGCCAGGCGTCGGAGCCGAGCACAATGGCGGCGTCGGCGGCGTTGAGCGTTTTCTCGACCGTCTCGATCGCTTCATCGAGGATCAGCTGGTCCATCTCCTGGCGCCGGGCATTGATCGTCTCGAGCTCGCGCGCGAGCGCCGCCGCCTCCTTCTGATCTTCGGTCAGCGAGCATCTTCAGGCCATGGCGGGCCAGGATGCGGTTCTCCCCCACCAGCGGGACCACGTCGGCGATCGTCGCGAGGGCGACGTAGTCGAGAAAGTGCAGCGGCAGGTTGGGCGAGAGGCCCAGCACCTGCACGAGAGCCTGCGCGAGCTTGAAGGCGACGCCCGAGCCGCAGAGACTCTTGTCCTCCGACTTGCAATCGGGGCGGCGCGGATCGACCACCGCGTTGGCGGGCGGCAGCTCGTCGCCGGGCAGGTGGTGGTCGGTGACGATCACGTCGATACCGGCAGCACGGGCGGCAGCCACGGCGGAGACGGCAGTGATGCCACAGTCACACGTGATAATCAGCCCTGCCCCGACTCGCTGCGCTTCCGCGAGTCCCGCCGGCCCAAAGTCATAGCCGTCGCGGACGCGGTGCGGCACGAACGCGTGTACGGTCGCCCCGGCGCTGCGCAGGATGCGCGTCAGCATGGCGGCGCCGCACTGGCCGTCGACGTCGTAGTCACCGTGCACGAGAATCGTGCGGCGATCGCGCACGGCCCGCACGACGAGATCGACCGCGGCCGGCATGTCGGCAAACCGATGCGGGTCGCTGAGACCGTCCAGATCCGGACGCAGGAACGCTTTCGCGCGCGCCGGCTCGGCGAGTCCGCGCTGCACCAGAATGGCGGCGAGGGCCTCGGGAATGCGCAGCTCCGACGCGAGGGCGCGCGTCGCCAGGGGATCAGCGTTGGCTGTGACGATCCAGCGAGGAGGAATCATTCCTTGGCGTAAAGTAGGACGCCGCAGGCTTCGCAGCCTTCGATGGTGGCGCCGCGCTGAATCAGCGCCTTGCGCTGCGTCGGGACCGCCGTGAAGCAGTTGCCGCAAGAGCTACCGTGCAAGGGAAAGATCGCGAGCGGCGCCTTGCCGCGACGAATCCGATCGTACCGCGCGAGCAGCGCCGGATTCACGGCGCGACTCGTTTCCTCGCGCGCGCGGGACGCGGACTCGCGCTCGGCGGCGATCTCCTGCCGCCTGCCGGCGAGCCCCTCGCGCTGCGCCGCCTGCGCGTCGCGCATCAGCTGCAATGCGTTCTCGGCCTCCGCGGTCTTGCGCTCCGCCTCGCCAACGGCATCGCCCGAGCGCATGAACTCCGCTTCTTCCTTCGCGAGCACCGAGCGCGCGAGATCGAGCTCGGCCATCAACGTGGACGCCTCTTTTGCGCCTCGGACCCATTCCAGCCGCTGGCGGCGCTGCTCCTGCATGGTCCGATAACTCGCGATCTTCCCTTCGAGGCCATCGCGCCGGTTCAGCGCCGCCTGAATGCCGGCGTGCGCCTGCGCGACCACCCGCTCCGCCGCGGCAATCTGCTCGTCCAGCGCGCGGAGCTCCGGCTCCAATGCTTTCAGCCGGGCGTCGCAGTTGGTCACGGCGACGTCCTTGTCCTGCAACGCCAGCAGTGCTTCAAGATCCGGGTGCACCCTTCCTCCTTGCGTGCTCGAGAATCTTCCAGCTAGGACGCTTGGCATTTCGTTCATTCGCTAACGCTCTCTTTTCAAGGGTCAAGCGGGTCTTGTCCACCTCAGGGGCGAGATCGATTTCCTGCTGCTTGCGCGCGATTTCCCGATCGAGCCGTCGCGCCTCCAGCCAATTCACCGAACGCTCGAAGACCACGTCGGGCTGCTCGTCGCGGAGCCCTTCTGCCTGTAAAGACTCGTACGCCCGCGCCGCCGTTTCATCGAGCCGGTCCGGCGCGTCATCGGCCAGTGCCTCGAAGACCGTGCGGTACACGGGGAACTCGATTTCGTCCGCGTCGATCGCTTCGACAACTCGAGCGCGCCACGGTTCACCCGACAGCATGAGGATGAGGAGAGACTTCTCGGCGTTCGAAGGCAGGACGGTGGAGGACGGTGGAGGTTGGTAGAGGGGGGCGGACGTAAACCCTTTCGGATCGACTTCCCGTTCCAAAACGTCCTTCCGCACTCCCGCTACCTCAGCCACTCGCGAGATGTAGAGATCTCGCGTGATCGGATCAGTTGCAGCCCTGATGGTTGGCAACAGCCGATCCAGTGCCCTTCTCCGCCCCGGCAAGCTCCCAAAAAAGCCTTTCCGCTCGAGGATCTGAATCTTCCGCTCGAGCACGTCGACCGAATCCTTCAGCGCCTGCTCCAGTGCCGCCGCGCCCTTGTTCTGCACCAGCGTGTCGGGGTCTTCGCCCTCGGGAAGCGTGGCGACGCTGACCCGCAGCTTGTGGCGCAGCAGCACATCGCCCGCGCGGAATGTGGCGCGCAGGCCGGCGTCGTCGGAGTCGTACAGCAGCACGACGTGTGGCGCATGGCGCTGCAGCAGCGCCGCCTGATCCTCGGTGAGACCGGTGCCGAGGGGAGCGACGACCTCTTCGAAGCCGGCGAGCGACAGCCGCAGCACGTCGAACTGCCCTTCCACCAGAATCGCGCGCTCGGCTTTGCGGGTCGCGTGCCGGGCGACGTGCAGGTTGTAAAGCAGTTGGCCCTTATGGAAAATCGGCGTCTCCGGCGAGTTCAAGTATTTCGGCTCGCCTTCGCCGAGAATGCGCCCACTGAATGCCACCACCCTGGCCCTGAGATCATGGATCGGGAAGAGCAAGCGGCCGCGAAAGCGCGGGGTCTTCGAGCCATCATCCCGTTTAACGATCAGCCCCGCGTCGAGCAACACTTCTTCGCGCAGGCCCAATCCTTTCATCGCATCGAGAAAGGCCGTCCCCCGCGGCGCGAAGCCGAGCGCGTGGATTTGGGCCTGCTCCATCGTGACGTGGCGGGACTCGAGATACTTGCGCGCGCCTTCGGCTTCGGGACTGTCGCGCAGCTGGCGCGCGAACCAGTCGGCGGCGGTGGCGACGGCGGCGAACAGCGGCTCCCGCGGGTCCGGCCCGCTCGGCCCGCCGCGCTCCGGAATGGTGATTCCGACCCGGCGGGCGACTTCGCGCACCGCGGTGGGATAGTCCATGCCGAGCTTCTTCATGAAGAACGTGTAGACATCGCCCGCTTCGTGGCAGACGAAGCAGTAGAACATTCCCTTTTTGGGAATGACGGCGAAGTTGCGGTGCGTTCCGCCATGAAAGGGACACGGGCCGCGGAAGTCTGAGCCCGTCCGCCTCAGCTCGACGTGCTCGCCGATGATCCCGACCAGGTCCGCCGATTCGCGGACCTGCTCGATGATCTCGTCGGGGATCACGCGAACTCCGCCACGGTCACGCCGTGGCCGCCCTGGTTGGCCGGCGCGAGCGCAAAGCGCTTGATTCGCGGATCGCGCTTCAGCACGCCCTGCACGAAGTCTCGCAGCACACCGGTGCCCTTGCCGTGGATGACGCGGAGGGACGACAGGTCGGCGAGAATCGCGTCGTCGATCGCTTTGAGGAGTAGAGGCTCGGCTTCGTCAATAGTGAGGCCACGCAGGGAGATTTCACTTTCGGCGGTCGTGGTCGCAGGTGCCCGTGTGGGGCTCGATGGGATATTCTTACGCCGCCGCAACTCTTCAAGATTGACCCAACCCGATTTCTTCTCGTCCCCCGGCTCCGTCTTCTCGATCGCCTCTTCCACGATTCGTCGAGCTTCTCTCGCAGTGGCCTCAGTTACAGCGGCGCGCGCCTGCGCCAATGCAGCCTCAACGGTCTTCCGGGCTTCGAGGAGGTAGGCACGAGCACGATCGCGCGCGTCCTTGTCGAGCGCCTTCTCCCGCACATGCAGCTCGGACGCAAGGTTTTCGAGGTCGGCGAGGTTCTGGCGCTCGAGCTCGAGTTGCGCTGCCCGGGTCTCGAGCTCGGCAGCCCGTGCATCCATGTCACGTCCTCGCGCCTCGACCGACGCGAGCAGGCGATCGAGCGTGCGCTCCGCATCCGGTACGGCGCGCTCGGCTTCGGCGAGCACATCCGCTGCGATTCCCAGGCGCTTGGCGATCGCCAACCCATACGAGCGTCCCGGCACACCCTTCAGCAGCCGGTATGTGGGCGTGAGCGTCTCGGCGTTGAACTGCAGCGACGCATTGACGATGCCCACGGTCTCGGCCGCGAGCTGCTTCAGCGCGCCGAGGTGCGTCGTCGCGAGCGTGATCGCTCGCCGGCGCGTGAGCGTCTTGAGCGTCGCCGACGCCAGCGCTCCACCCTCGGCGGGATCGGTGCCGCTGCCGATCTCGTCGAGCAACACCAGCGAACCCGCACCTGCTCCATCGAGGATCTGCCGCAGCACGGCCACGTGCGCGGAGAATGTCGAGAGACTCGCGGCGATGGACTGGCGATCGCCGATGTCTGCGAAGACTTCGGTGAAGACGGGCAAGGCGGAATGCGGTCCGATAGGCGGAATAACGCCGCTTTGGACCAAAAGAACGAGCAACCCGACTGCCTTAATCAGAACCGTCTTCCCACCGGTGTTCGGACCGGAGATCAGGACGGTGAATTCGTCGGAGACGAGGTCCAAGTCGAACGGGATCACCGGCTTCGTCATTTCAAGAATTCTTGAATTGTCCGGCAGGAGCAGCGGATGCCGGCCGCCTCGGATCTTGAGATGTCCGCCGATTTCTGGTACAAAACCATTCACCTCGACCGCATACCGCGCCCGCGCGCACAAGTCGTCGAACGCGATGCACATCTCCCACGCCGCGGCGATCCCGTCGCGGTGCGGTCGCAACAGATCGCTCAGCTCGCGCAGCACGCGCAACACCTCGCGCAGCTCCGCGGTCTCCGCGGCGCGTAGCTCGTTGCCCAGCTCGATGATCTCGGGCGGCTCGACGAACACCGTGGCGCGCGTCGCCGATTCGTCGTGCACGATGCCGCCCACGCGAGCGCGGGCCGTGCTGCGGATCGGAATCACGTAACGGCCGCCGCGCACGGTGACGGCCGCGTCGGGGGCACGCTCCGTCGTGTCGAGTGATCCCAGGATCCCGCCAAGCCGGTCCATCACGCGCTTGCGCGCCTCGCGCACCTGCTGGCGCGCGCGGGCGAGATCCTTCGACGCGCCATCCAGCACCTGACCGTCGGGAGAGATCGACCGAACCAGCGTGGTTTCGAGATCGCGTGGAGGCGGGTCGACACGAAGCTGCGCCGTCCGCAGTGCGCGGTGCGCGGTCTCCAACCGCTTGAGATCGGAGGCCGTCACTCGCATCGCGGCGAGGGCCACCGTCAACTCCGCGAGCGCCGCTGCTTCCAACGCACTTCCCGGCACCCCGAGCAACTCGAGCGATGTGGTGATGTCCGGGACGGGTTCGGCGCGGATCGATTCGTCGGTGATGAACAAGGCCGCGAGCTCGGCGACCTGCGCCAGGCTATCGCGGATCTGCGTGGCATCCGTACGGGGACGTCGGGCTGCGATGCGTGCCGCTCCCAGGGGCCCAGCGGCATGCTGCGCCACGCGCGCCAGCGCCTGGGGAAACTCGAGTGTTTCTAGGACTTGGTCGATAACTCCTCGCGCACGATCTGATTGACCACCTTGCCGTCCGCGCGTCCCTTGAAGCGCGGCATCACCACACCCATGACCTTGCCCAGGTCGCTCGCGCCACCGGCGATCGCATCGCGCACGGCCGCGCGAATCTCGTCCGGCGGCACTGGCGCAGGCAGAAACGCTTCGAGGGTTTGGATCTCGGCCTTTTCGGTGTTGGCGGCCTCGGTGCGGCCGCCCTTTTCGTAGGCCTCGACGGCCTCGTGGCGCTTCTTGATGCCGCGCCGCACGACCTCGACCGTTTCATCATCGGTCGGAGGTCGGTTGAGCTCGATTTCCCGGTTTTTTACGTCTGAGAGGATCGTGGAGAGGAGGAGGGTGCGCGCCTGATCGCGTTGTTTTCTCGCTTCATTCATCGCGGCGCGCAGCCGTTCAGCCAATCCCGGGGGAGCCACCATTCAAGCGTAGCGCGGCCTGCGATTCTTGCGCCGCGCCGCATTCATCTTGCGCTTCTTCCGCTCGCTGGGCTTTTCGTAGTGGCGATGCTTCCGCAGGTCCGCCAGGATCCCGGCCTTCTCACACTTCTTTTTGAATCGCTTGAGCGCGCGCTCAAAACTCTCGTCATCGTGGATGATGACTTCCGGCATAGACTCGCGTTTCCTAAGTGGTTAGAGACACACGAACTTAGCTTCGGTATGCCGTCAGCACAAGGCTAACCGGGTGGCCAATGCATCGGTCTCCCACCGAGGACGTGCAAGTGCAGGTGAAAGACGGTCTGCCCGCCATCGGGATTCGTATTCAGGACGACCCGATACCCCTTCGTCGCGATGCCGGTCTCCTGCGCGATATCGCGCGCAAAGGCGAGCAGCTTGCCGAGCGTCCCAGCATCCTTGGCATCGTTGAGCGAGCTGACGTGCGTTGTCGGAATGACGAGCAAGTGGGTCGGCGCCTGGGGACTCAGGTCTTTGAATGCCAGCATTCCATCCGCACGCTTCACGACGGTCGCGGGGATCTCACCGGCCGCGATCTTGCAGAACACGCAGCTGCCCGCGGGGCTCACTCTTCTCCTCCGCGCCGCCGCCTGGGCCGGGGCTCATGCTCCTCCTCCAGCCCCAACGCCCGCCGCACCGTGTCCCAGAAGTTGCTGCCGCCGGGCTCCTCGGGCACCGGGTCTTCGATCTCGCCGAGCTTTTCGAGCAGCTTGCGCTGCTCGGCCGTGAGCTTGTTGGGGGTCCAGACGTGCACGCGCACGTGGAGGTCGCCGTGGCCGGCCTCGCCGAGGCGCGGCAGCCCTTTGTTGCGCAGGCGATACGCCATGCCGGTCTGCGTGCCGGACTCCACCCGCAGCTTGGCCTGGCCGTACGGCGTCGGCACCTGCACGTCGGCGCCGAGCGCGGCCTGCGTGAACGTGATGCCGAGGTCGTAGACGAGATCGTCGCCGTGGCGCTCGAACCGCGGGTCTTCCTTGATGTCGAGCACCGCGATCAAGTCGCCGGGCGGACCGTTGCGCGGGCCGGGAACGCCCTGGCCGCGCAGCGTGAGGTAGTGGTGATCGGCGACGCCGGCGGGGACGTCGATTTGAATCGTCTTCTCGCCCTTGACGCGCCCTTCGCCGCCGCAGCGCTCGCACGGATCGCGAACGACCGTGCCCTCACCGCCGCAGGTCGGACAGGGCGACACGGTGAGGAACTGGCCGAACAGAGATTGCGCCTGGTGCCGCAGCTCGCCGCTGCCGCCGCACGTGCCGCACTGCACGGGCTGCGTGCCCTGTTTGGCGCCGGTGCCGCCGCACACGGTGCATGCCTCGAGGCTCTTGATCCGGACCGTCTTCGTGGTACCGGTCGCGACTTCGGCGAGCGTGAGCTTCAGTCCGACTTTGACGTCGTGGCCGCGGCGCCGCTCGCGGCGCTGCCCGCCACCGAACAGATTGTCGAACCCGCTGAACGCTCCACCGCCGCCCAAGCCGAAGTCGCGCATGAACACCATGAGCGCTTCGGACAGATCAAAGTGCGTGGAGCTGAAGCCAGCCGGCGCGCCCTGGCCGCGCACGCCCGCCATGCCGTAGCGATCATAGGCGGCGCGTTTCTCCGGATCGCGCAGCACCTCGTACGCCTCCGTGACCAGCTTGAACTTCTCCTCGGCCGCCTTGTCGCCGTTGTTGCGGTCGGGATGGCACTCCATCGCCAGTTTGCGGTAGGCTTTCTTGATGTCGGTTTCGCTCGCGTCGTGCTGGACGCCGAGGACGACGTAGAAGTCCTGCTTCATGCTATTCGAGCAACTCGCCGACCAGCCGCGACGTGTGATTGACCAGCGCGGCGATCTTGTCGTACGGCATGCGCGTCGGCCCCATGACGCCGATCACGCCGCTGAGCGGGCCGAAGCGATAGGTGGACGTGACGAGCGTGAACGACGAGAGACGCGCGTCGGCGTGCTCCTGGCCGATCGTGATCGTCAAGCCTTCCCCGCCGCGCGCGGCGATCGCCTCGCGCAGCAGATCGCGCCGCTCGGTCACCTCGAGCAAGCCCTGCAGCTGCTGGCGCGTCGCGAACTCGGGTTGCCCCGCGAGGGGTTGGGTGCTGCCGAGGTGTACGCCGACGCTGCTCGTGCCCGGCGCGGGGGTGACCGGCACGTCGAACAGCTCGTCCGCCTCCTGGACGAAAATGTTCAACAGCTCCGACGAGGCCGGCTCCGACGACCCCGCGTCGCGCAGCCGGTCGGCGAGCGTGGCGCGGATCTCTTTCAACGTCAGCCCGGCGAGCCGTTCGTTGAGGACGACCGTCACCTTTTGCACCACGTCGGCGGCGAGCTCCGCGGGGACTTCCACGAAGATTGTCCGAACCGCGCCGCTGCGCAGCGCGAGCACCAGCAACAGGCGCTCGGTCGAGACCTGCAACAGGTCGAGCCGCTCGAGGATCGCTTCCTCAATAGTGGGACTCACCGCAACGCCCAGTTCGTTCGTCAGGACGCCGAGCACCTGCGCCGCGCGCGATAGGATCGCTTCGATCGCGGCCCGCTGCACCTCCAACTCGCCGCGGATGTGCTGCGCCTGCGCGGGGGCGACGGCGGGCGGCCGCATCAGGAAATCGACATAGACCCGGTAGGCGAGGTCGGTCGGAATACGCCCCGCCGAGGTGTGGGGGTGGTACAGATACCCTTTGTCCTCGAGGTCGCTCATGGTGTTGCGGATCGTGGCCGGTGACAGCCCCAGCTGGTGACGCGTCGCGATCGTACGGCTGCCCGCCGGCTCGGCGGTCTGGACGTACGTCTCGATCACAGCCTCGAGCACCTGGCGCTCGCGGTCGGTCAGAGGGGCGGTCACGGCTGGGACTCGGTGTGCATGGTTAGTTCGTTAACCAAGGAATCTAATCGCAACCAGCCCTCCGGCGTACACTTGAGCCTGCCGGCGGACTCGTAAAGCCAGCCGGAGGCTGTAAAGGACGCGGGAGGACTGTGGAGGTTGGTGGAGGGTAAGCCATCTGCCGTGCGCAGCCCCAGGTAGATAGCCTCCACCTCCCGCTGCCGGTCCGTCAGCGTCTCCTCCGACTCCGCGACTGAGCGACCCTCCGCACTCGCTCTGCGATACGCTTCCCACGCCCGCAGATTCCAGCGGCGCGTGCGGCCGTCGAACGAGTGCGCGGCAGGCCCCAATCCCACGTACGGCTCCCCGGACCAGTAGGCCGAGTTGTGCCGTGAGCGAAAGCCGTCGCGCGCGGCGTTGGAGACTTCGTAGAACTCGAAACCAGCGGCTTTCAGTCGCCGGTGAGCGGCGAGGTACTCTTCGGCGTAGCGCTCGTCGCTGGGCGTATGCGTCGCGCCGCGCGAGATCCACCGCTCGAGCGGCGTGCGAGGCTCGATCGTGAGTCCGTACAGCGAGAGATGCGTGGTGCGTAGTGCCTGGGCCATCTCCAGGTCCCGTTCCCAGTCACGATTCAACTCTTCCGGCAACCCGAAGATGAGGTCGAGCGAAATGTTCTCGATGCCGGCGCCGCGCAACGCATGCACCGCAGCCCCAATGCGCGCGGCGTCGTGGGAGCGGTGCATCCATTTCAGGACGGTGTCATCGAACGACTGGGCGCCGAGACTCACCCGGTTGATGCCGACGGCACGCCATGCTCTGGCGTGATCGGGGCTGACATCTTCGGGGTTGGCTTCGAGCGTAATCTCAACATCGGTGCGTGGCGCGTCGTGAGTGGCACCTGGGAGCAACTCGGCAAGCAGCATGGCGATGGCAGCGGGTGGCAGCAATGAAGGCGTCCCACCGCCGAAATAGATCGTCGCAGGATCGGTTCGGTCTACACCTCGGATCTCGGCAAGAATGGCGTCTACGAATTCCCGAGCAGGAATACGTCTTCGTACCGCAATGGAGAAATCGCAGTAGGAGCAGCGGCGAACACAAAACGGGACGTGGAGGTAGAGATGCTGCATGCGGGCAATCTAACGCCAGGCGCGAAGGATTCCTTCGGATGACAAGCCGCGTGTCGCCTCTGACAATTAGAAGGAAGAAAGAGAAGGGTGGCTCAACACAGCCCAAACACCATCCCCGGCGTCTGTCTCACCAAGCCGCGCAGCTCGAGCTCCGTCAACGCGCCCAGCACCTCCGCGGGCCTGGTCTGCGCAGCCGCCACCAATGCGTCGACGTGCTGCGGTTCCGTCGTCATGTGATTCCA
>QHUJ01000147.1 GCA_003221895.1 Gemmatimonadota bacterium
AAGACCGAGAACTTCGGGCCCCGTGAATCCCGGGCTTGCCCGGTTTCGTACCATTCCTTAGTTTGCTCAAAGCACCTCGCGCCGCACCGAATCACGCACGAAGAAGGCAATTGCGACTGACATGATTCGTTACTCCACCGATACGCCGCTGCGTCCCATGTGGATGGGGCTGGGCATTCCTGTGTGCCTGGTCGCGCCATTTGGCGACGTGCGTGGGCGTATTGCGTCCGGCATCTCGGGCGCCGGTGGAGGTGGAGGAGCACCCTAGAAGTCGATCGGATCTAGTTCACGCCGTGATCCGGCCTTCCGGGTGCTTCATGGGACCTGGGAGGCCGTTCTGTTGTGGACAACTCGAGGATCACGGACATGAGCACGCAGCAACATCTCGACGATCACATCATCGCCCGATACACGGCCCAGCCGGCGCGGCTCCCTCCCGAGCTCCGGCGGCAGATCGAGAGCGCCTGGCAGGGAGCGCCGGTACAGCTGTATGCGCTGGCGGATCTCGATCAGAGCCTGCGGCTTACGGAGACGTGGGTGGCGCTTGGCCCACACCACCTGGCCGTGGCGCGGCCCGCGGGTGAGGAGTGGGAGATCCGCAGCGTCGAGCGGCGCCTGATCCAGGCGGTCCGCGAGGCGCCGGGCCTTTCCGCGAACACCCTCACGATCCTCGGAACGCCCGACGAGCCCGCGTTGGCGCTGGTGCGCTACACGCATCGCCAGCGGCGCGCCTTTGAGAACATCCGGTTCGTGCTCGAAGAGCAGCTGGAAGGCAGCGCGCGGGAGATCCCCGGCATGGACGCGGATCGCGTCTATGCGGAGAGCATCGCGCGCCCCGTACGCGAGGCGCAGGCGCTCGTTTCGGGCCGGCAGACAGCGGTGATTCGGCGCCTGCTCGGCTACCTGAAGCCGTACCGCCGGCAGCTCACGCTCGGCATGACGGCCGCGACGGTGATTACGCTGGTCAGCCTGATCCCGCCGTACCTGGCGGGCACCCTGATCGATCGCGTGGTACGGCCGGCGCAAGCGGGCACGCTGCCGCTGTCGCGCGCGATCACGATCGCCTGGTTGGCGGTGACGGCGATGGCGGCGGTCTACCTGGTGAAGCAGGCCGCCGCCTATGTCCGGCTGCGGCTGATGGCCATTCTAGGCGAGTGGGTCGCACGGGATTTGCGCGCCGAGCTGTATGAGCACATCCAGCGCCTGTCGCTCGCGTTTTTCTCGCGGAAGCGGACCGGGAGCCTGATCACGCGCGTGTCTGCGGACACCGACCGGCTGTGGGACTTCCTCGCGTTCGGCGTCGTCGACGTGTCGCTGTCACTCGTGATGCTCATCGGGCTTAGCGCCGTACTCCTGACGCTGGATTGGCGGTTGGGTCTGGTGATGACGCTGCCGGTGCCGATGCTCTGCTGGTTGATCTACCGGCACGGGGAAAACATCAGCCGCCTGTTCATCCGTGCCTGGCGGAAGTGGTCGCGCGTGACGGACGTGCTGTCGGACACGATCCCGGGGATTCGGGTGGTCAAGGCGTTCAACCAGGAGCAGCGCGAGATCGGACGCTTCGGCGAACGCAACGAGGATGTGACGGCCGAGTTCAACCGGATCCACGCCTCGTGGACGACGTTCTGGCCGCTGCTCGTGCTGGGCGTTCACGCCATGACGATCACGGTCTGGGTGTTTGCGGTGCCCCGGCTGTTGGGGAGTGGGGCGCATCTGCCCGTGGGAACGTTCGTTTCGTTCCTCCTCTATACGACGATGTTTCTGGCGCCGATCGACGTGATCGGGCAGATGGCCCGCACGATCAACCGCGCGACGACGTCGGCACACCGGGTGTTCGAGGTGCTGGACACCGAGCCGGAAGTGCGCGACGTCGCCGAGCCGGTTCAGCTGGAGCCGGTGCACGGCCGCGTGACGTTCGACCACGTGGTGTTTGGCTACGACGGCGTTCGTCAGGTGTTGCGCGGTGTGAGCTTCGATGTGGCGCCCGGCGAGCTGATTGGCCTGGTGGGCCCGTCCGGTGGTGGAAAGACGACGATCGTGAACCTGATCGCGCGCTTTTACGACGTGACCGGTGGCGTGATTCGGATCGACGGCGTCGACATCCGCCAGCTCGATACGGGGCACTTCCGCCGACAGATCGGCATGGTGCTGCAGGACCCGTATCTGTTCCATGGAACGGTGCTCGAGAATATCCGCTATGGATTGCCCGAGGCGCCGCTCGGGCAGGTCATCGCGGCGGCGCAGGCGGCGAACGCCCACGACTTCATCACCAAGCTGCAGCACGGCTACGACACGGTGGTGGGGGAGCGGGGGCACACGCTGTCCGGCGGGGAGCGCCAGCGCGTGTCGATTGCGCGGGCGATCCTGCACAACCCGCGGATTCTGATTCTCGACGAGGCGACGAGCAGCGTCGATACGGAGACCGAGCGGGAGATTCAGCAGGCGCTGGAGCGTTTGGTGGCAGGGCGCACCGTGTTCGCGATCGCGCACCGGCTGTCGACGCTCCGCAAGTCGTCCCGGTTGTTCGTGATCGAGGAGGGGCGGCTCGTCGAGCATGGGACGCATGCCGAGCTCTTGCAGCGGGCCGAGGGGAAGTATCGACGGTTGTACGAACTACAGCTTCAGCTCGCGTGACAACGAAGGAGGAGGTCATGACAACGTCGTTAATCCGGCACCCCAATGATGGGGCCACTCAGAAACCCACCAGCTCACTCCGGCTCGAGTGGCGTGCCGATGGCTCGCTATGGGCGCTGCAGGGCGGGGAGGAGCGCGCCGTATCCGTGCGCCGGTGCTTCCCGTGGTCGGAGCCTTCCCGTCATCTATCGCTGCGCGATGCGGACGAAGAGGAGTTCGCGCTGGTGCGTGATCCGGCGGAGCTGGACGCCCGCTCGCGCGCCGCGCTCGAGATGGCGCTGGCCGTGGTTGGATTCGTGTTCGAGGTCACGCGGGTGCTGGAGATCGATGAAGAAGTCGAGATCCGGCGCTGGCGGGTCGAGACTCGGCAGGGACCGCGCACGTTCCAGACCCGGCTGGACGATTGGCCACGCATCCTACCGCACGGAGGGTTATTGATCCGTGATCTGGCCGGGGACCTGTATCACCTTGGCCGGCCGGAGTCGCTCGACCGGAAGAGCCAGGAGTTGCTCTGGGCGTTTGTGGACTGAACCGAACGACCAGGATCCCATCCGATGACGCCTACCTCTGGCATCTCGGACAGAACGTCGTCGTTCGCAGATCGATCTCGTGGGTCTCAACGAGCTTTCTGCCGCAGTGCACACACTTTTCTCCGCCTCGGCCGTAGACCCGGAGCTCGAACTGGAACCGGCCGCGCTCACCGGTTCCGGTGCGATAGTCGCGCAGCGTCGTGCCCGAGGACATCAGGGCTCGCTGGAGTACGTCGACGATCGCGGCGTGCAGCCGCGCGAATTCCTCGAGCGACAGCTTGTGCGCCGGTTTGGCTGGATTGAGCTTGGCGTCGAACAACGCTTCGTTCGCGTAGATGTTGCCCACGCCGGCCAGGCGGCGCTGGTCCATGATTGCTTTCTTTACGGCCGTGCGCGTGCCTTTCAGCCGGTTTGCGAATACGAACGGCGTGAATGTCTCCTCGAGCGGCTCGGGCCCGATGCGTCCAGTGTAGGCCATCCATCCCGCTTCATCGAGCAGGCAGATCGTCCCGAGGCGGCGCACGTCGCGGTGGACGAACTGCCGTCCGTCGCTGAGCGTGCAGATCAGGACGGCGTATTTGAGCTCGTCGCGCGTGAGCGGCCGGTCGTAGACGATGACCGATCCCGTCATGCGCGGCTGGATGATCATCCGGTGGCCGCTCCCCAGGCGGAACACGACGTGCTTGGCACGCCGGTAGACCTGCTCGATCGTATTGTCGGTGAGCGTCTTGCTGAGGCGGCCCTTGGAGACTGCGCGGAGGACATCGGTCTTCCGGAGCTCGGCGCGCGCAATGCGGTGCCCCTCGAGGCGAGGGGCGATTTGACGGACGATGGTTTCGACTTCAGGCAGCTCCGGCACGCCGAATTTCTCTCCAGGCGACGTCACGTCGCCACGTCTTGCCTTCAAAGGTGATCTGTTCGGCTGCCTGCCTGCTGGCCCGCGCGGCGAGAGGGACCGTGGCTCCGAGTCCCGTGACGCTGAACACACGGCCGCCGGCGGTGCGCAAGCGGCCATCGGGATCGCGGAATGTACCCGCATGGAAGACGATCACGTCTTCATCGAGCTCCCCAGGTGCGGGGAGGCGGATCGCGACGCCCTTCTCAGGGTTCTCGGGGTAGCCGCGCGCGGCCAACACGGTCGTGACCGCCGCGCGCTCGGCGTCCAGAACGTGGACGTGCGCCGGCGGGTTCCAGCGGCGTTCGGCGATCGCTAAGAGATGCTCGGTAAAGCCCCCCCTCGCCCCGGTAGGCAGCGCGGGAAGGAGCGCTTGCGTTTCGGGATCGCCGAAGCGCGCGTTGAACTCGAGGACGGACGGAGTCCCGTCCGGCAAGATCATCAGGCCGGCGTACAGTACGCCCTCGTAGGGCGTGCCCTGCGCTGCGACCTCACGCAGCACCGGCTCGAACACTTCGGCGCGCACGCGCTCGAGCAGCGCGTCCGAGGCGATCCCCACGGGGCAGTACGCCCCCATCCCGCCGGTATTCGGTCCCGTGTCTCCCTCGCCCAGTCTCTTGTGGTCCTGTGCGGGCGGCAACATGAGCAGGCGTTCACCATCGGTGAGCGCGAGCACGGATAGTTCCTCGCCTTCGAGGAACTCCTCCACCAGAACTTCTTTTCCGGCCTCGCCGAGCGAGCCGTCGAGCATCGCGCGTACCGTCATGGCGGCGTCGATGCGGGTCTTGCACACGACGGCACCTTTTCCGGCCGCTAATCCCGACGCTTTCACGACCAAAGGCTCGGCGTGATTGCCGATGTATTCGAGCGCCGGGCCCATCCCGACGAACGTCGCACTCGCGGCCGTGGGGACGCCGGCGCGCCGCATCACTTCTTTCGCGTATGCCTTGGACGACTCGAGCCGGGCGGCGGCGGCGGTCGGGCCGAAGACCGCGCGGCCCTGCTCGCGCAGGCGATCGGTGAGCCCGGCGGCGAGCGGCGCCTCGGGGCCGACGATCGTCACATCGATGTTGTGTTGCTGGACGGCGGTTACGAGATCGTCGATGGCGGTAGCGGAGACGGGAAGATTCGTGGCGAGTGCCGCGGTGCCTGGATTCCCTGGTGCAGCGAACAGCGTGAGGTCGTTACTGGTCGAGGCAGCGGCGTCGCGATGCACAGCCCAGCAGAGCGCGTGCTCGCGGCCGCCGCCTCCGACGACCAGTACCCTCACTTCTTCTTAAACGCGTCCGTGAATGCTTGAGCCGCCCGCTTGGCGCTGTCCACGACGTCATTCACGACGGCTTGTGCTTCCTTCATATAGTGATCGCGGGCTTCATCGATGTCGGTCTCGATGGGCCGCTTGTCGGCGTCCGGTCCGCGGCGCGTGTACTCGCCGTTCAGAATCCGCTCATACGCGCCTGCCGCCACCCACCGCTGCAATTCTGCTGCGCGGAGCGTGTTGAACGGATGCGTCTGGTCCAGGGTGTTGAGGATCTTGAAGATTCGGTCGACGGCGCCCCCCGTCTCCTCGTACTCCTTGGCCTGGGCCAGAAACTCGTTCAGATCCATCTGCTTCATGTCGCCACCGCCCGCCATCTTCAGAAACATCCGCATCGAGGCGGGGGGGTCCTGGGTGGCGATCAATCCGGCGCGATCGGATGACAGCTCGCTCTTGCGGTACCACTCGAGCAGCGCGAAGCGGACCGGCGCAAGCACCAGGCTCGTCAGAAACGGCAGGAAGTTCGCGCTGACGAACAGAATGATGATGAGAATCGTGTGGTACAGCGCGTGGCCGCTCATGATGTGGCCGAGCTCGTGACCCAGCAGCGTCCGCATCTCATCATCGTCGAGCAGCTTCAGAGCGCCCGAGTTGATGACGATGAAGGGGCGCTCCACGCCGAACGCGCCCGCGTTGACGAACGGTGTCTGCGACACGAACAATTCTGGCCTGTCCGGCCAGTCCATCGTCGTGAGCACGTCGGTATACAGCTGTTGGAGCCTCGGGAATTGATTCGGCCCCACGCGGACGGCGTTGGCCTGGAACAGCAGGCGGATGCCCCGTTCGCCGAAGAATCCGACGATCTTCTTGACGACTTCATCGAAGCCGGGAACCGATCGCAGCGTTTGCAGCGCGGCGCGGTCCGCCGGATGCTCCCACGACACGGGAGCGATCTGGGTGAGAATCTTACGCGGACGAGCCGCGGGCAGTGTGGCGTCGGTCATGAATTTCGTTCTCCGGCAATGGGATTCCCACACCTACGAGACTGGGAATCGCGTGTTTCGTCAGTCATCGGCCAGTGCTTGGTCCAAATCCGCAATCAAGTCCTCCACGTCCTCGATGCCCACCGACAACCGTACCAGGCTGTCGGTGAGCCCCATGCGGCGCCGCATCTCGGGAGGCACGCTGGCGTGCGTCATGGAGGCGGGATGTCCAATCAGGCTTTCCACGCCCCCCAGCGATTCGGCGAGTGCGAAGACCCGCGTGCGCTCCACAAAACGGCGAGCGACGCCCGAGTCGCCCAGCTCGATGCTGAGCATGCCGCCGAAACCCTTCATCTGACGCGATGCCAGGTCGTATTGGGGATGGGAGCGTAAGCCGGGATAATAGACTCGCTGAACTCTGGGGTGCTTCTCGATCCATTCGGCGATGCGGCGGCCGTTGGCATCGTGCTGGCGCATTCGCAGCGCCAGCGTCTTGGTGCCGCGCAGGGCGAGCCAGCAGTCGAACGGTCCGGGAACGGCCCCCGACGAGTTCTGGATGAAGCCGAGCCGCTCGGCGATGTCGTCGCGGCTCGTGACGAGCATGCCGCCCACCATGTCGGAGTGGCCGTTCAGATATTTGGTGGTGGAGTGCAGCACGATATCGGCGCCGAACTCGAGCGGCTGCTGGAAGTAGGGCGTGGCGAACGTGTTGTCCACGACGAACAGCGCGCGGGCTTTGCGCGCGATCTCGCCGGTCGCTCCGAGGTCGCACAGCCGCATCATGGGATTCGTCGGCGTCTCGGCGTACACGATCTTCGTGTTGGGATTCACGGCAGCGGCCACCGCCTTGGTGTCGCCCCCATCCACGAACGTGAACGTGATGCCCAGGCGCGCCCAGATCTGGGTCATCTGCCGGTGCGACCCGCCGTACACGTTTTCGCCGCTCACCACGTGATCGCCTGCGGACAGCAGTTTCATGACCGCATCGAGCGCCGCCAAACCCGATCCAAACGCGAACCCGTGAAGCCCGCCTTCCAGCGCAGCCACGTTACGCTCGAGCGCCTCGCGAGTCGGATTGCGGGTGCGCGCATACTCGAAGCCTTTGTTGCGGCCGAGTCCGTCCTGGATATACGTGGACGTCTGGTAGATAGGAGTCATGACCGCGCCACTTAGGGGATCACCTAGGTGTCCCGCATGCACGGCGCGCGTCGCGAAGCGTCTCGCGAGGTCATGCTCGGCAATGCGCGTCATGGTCGGAACGTAAGGGCGGCTTTCGCCAGGGGCAAGCGACCTATACTTTGGGGCCGCGATGCCAAACTTCTCGGGACTGCGCTGCCTGGTCGTCGACGATGAGCCGCGGCTGCGCCGCGTCCTCGTGCGGTTGCTGGAGGGCGAGGGCTTTGGATGTGCCGAAGCGGCTTCCGGCGTCGAAGCGCTGCAGGAGCTCGAGCGCGCCCCCGTTCCATTAGTGATTTCCGATCTGCGGATGCCTGAGATGGACGGCGTCACGCTGCTGCGCGAGATCATCGCGCGCTGGCCGGACACCGCGGTGATCGTCGTGACCGCGGTTGCCGAAGTCGAAAGCGCGGTCGCGTGCCTGCAGATGGGTGCGCTCGATTACGTCGCGAAGCCATTCCATCTGGACGAAGTGCGCGCGCGCGTATCGCAGGCGCTCGACAAGCGCCGGCTGTTGATCGAAAACCGCAGCTATCAGAAGAACCTGGAAGAGCGCGTCGAAGCGCAGGCGCGCCGCATCGAAGAGCTGTTCCTCGAAGGCGTTCACGCGCTGGTGTACGCGCTCGAGGCGAAAGACGCGTACACGCGCGGCCATTCCATGCGCGTCGCGAACTACTCCATCGAAATCGCCCGCGCGCTGGGGCTCGACAAGGACCTCATCGACACGATCGCGCTGGGCGCAGAGTTGCATGACGTAGGCAAGATCGGGGTGAGCGAAAGTGTCCTGCACAAGGCCGGGAAGCTCACCGACGCCGAGTACCGTCACATCATGGAGCACACGGTCATCGGCGCGCGCATTCTCGGCCCGCTGATGCGCGACGCTCCCGGCGCGCTGTCGATCGTGCGCTCGCATCACGAGCGCCTCGACGGCAGCGGCTTTCCCGACGGCTTGAAGGGCGGTGTCATTCCCTTCGAGGCGCGGCTCGTCAGCGTCGCCGACGCGTTCGACGCGATGACCAGTGTCCGTCCCTACCGGCCTTCGCTGTCGGTGAAACAGGCGATGCACGAGCTTGAGGAAGGCAAGGGCGTCCAGTTCGATGCGGAGATCGTGGACGCGTTCCTGCGCGCCTTCGCAGAGGGTGCCGCCCTGCCGATACCCACCCCGCAGCTCCAGCCGCTGCGTCTGCCGACCCGCGCCATGGAAGCCCGTCGGGCCTGAGCCGATTCATTAAATTGAGCGTCCCATGTCCGACACCCTGATGGTGAGCGTGTCGGGGGTTCGAGGTCTCGTCGGCAAGGATCTGACCCCTGAAGTGGTGGCCCGTTGGGCCGCCGCGTTCGGGACGTGGGCGAAAGACGGCGGACGCGGGGGGGGGGGGACCCGGCGGCCTGGCGGGCCGAAGGTCGTAGTCGGCCGAGACGCACGAACGTCCGGCCCGATGTTCGCGGGCGCCGCGACGGCCGGCCTGCAATCGGTCGGTTGCAATGTGATTGATGTGGGACTAGTTGCCACACCAACGGTGCAACTCGCTGTCGAATACCATCACGCCGCGGGCGGCATCATCCTGACCGCCAGCCACAATCCCATTGAGTGGAACGCCCTTAAGTTCGTGGGCCCTGATGGCATCTTTCTTGATAGTGGAGCGGGCACGCGGGTACGCGAATTGGCGGCGGGGGATTCCCTGCCACGAGCCAACTATAACGCGATCGGCGGTGTGGAGGCGGACGCGAACGCGATTTCCCGCCATCTCGCCGCCGTGCTCGCGCTTCGCGGAGTGGACGTTCGGGCGATCAAGCGACGCCGGTTTCGCGTGGCGCTCGATACGGTCCGTGGCGCCGGCGGCGCGGTGATGCCGGAGCTGCTCGAGCGGTTGGGCTGCCGGGTGACGGCGATCAATCTGGAAACGGACGGACTGTTTCCGCGCCCGCCCGAGCCAGTACCCGAGAATTTGCACGCGCTGGGCGCGCTCGTGCGGCGCTCGAAAGCGGATGTGGGAATAGCCGTCGATCCTGATGTCGATCGACTCGCCATTGTAGACGAGCGGGGCAACGCGATCGGTGAGGACTATACGCTCGCGTTTGCGATTCGTGCGGTGCTGGGGAAGAGGGACACGGGACGGCGGAAGCGTGGGATCGTCGTGTGCAATCTCTCGACGAGCCTCGTCGTTGAGGATGCCGCGCGAGAGTACGGTGCGACAGTCATCCGGGCGCCGGTCGGCGAAGCGCACGTCGCGCGCAAGATCATCGCGCTGAAGGCGGCGATCGGCGGCGAAGGGAACGGCGGGGTGATGTATCCGGCGCTGCATGTGGGACGCGACGCGCCGGTGGCTGGGGCGCTGGTGCTGGGACTCTTGGCGCGCCAGCGCGTAACAGTCAGTGAACTGGTCGCGCGTTCGCCGCGTTACACGATCGTGAAAGCCAAGGTCGAACGTGGAGCGCGGCTCGACGCGGTATACGACGGGTTACGAAAAAAGTTTACCGATGCGGAGATCGATACGCAGGACGGGCTCCGTCTCGCATGGCCGGATCGCTGGCTGCATGTGCGGCCGTCGGGAACGGAGCCAATCATCCGATTGATCGCGGAAGCGCCGTCCGGCGCCGAAGCCGAAAAACTGATTGCCGAAGGGCGGCGGTTATGTGCGGCATCGTAGGGTATACGGGGAAGCGAACGGCGGCCCCTGTCGTCCTCGAGGGCCTGAAGCGACTCGAGTATCGCGGCTACGACTCGGCGGGACTCGCCGTCGTGAACGGAGGACTGGAAATCTTCCGCGCGCCCGGTAAGATCGCCGTGCTCGAACGGGAGCTCGGCACCAATCTGCCCGAAGGCACGACCGCGATCGCGCACACGCGCTGGGCGACGCACGGCGCGCCCAACACCGTCAACGCCCACCCCCACGCCGACTGCGGCGGCACGCTCGCCCTGGTACACAACGGCATCATCGAAAACGCCGGCGTGCTGCGGCGGGCGCTGAGCCAGCGCGGTCATGTCTTCCGCTCGCAAACCGACACCGAAGTACTGTCCCATCTCATCGAAGAGACACACACGCAGGGGATGTCGCTCGTCGACGCGACCGCCGCGGCGCTGCGCCAGGTGGAAGGCGCGTACGGCATCGCGGTGATCTCGAGTCGCGAGCCGGATACCATCGTCGCCGCGCGGCGCGGATCGCCGCTGCTCGTGGCGATCGGGAACGGTGAGAATTTCGTCGCGTCTGACGCCTCGGCAGTGCTGGCGCACACACGCTCGGTGGTGTACCTGGACGACGGTGAGATCGCCGAAGTGAAGCCGACCGACTACCGGATCACCGATCTGGCCTCGGCGGAGAAAGAGAAGACGGTCACGCAGGTCGAGTGGGATCTCGCCACGATCGAGCGCGGGGGCTTCGCCCACTTCATGCTCAAGGAGATCATGGAGCAGCCCGAGAGCGTGCGGAATACGCTGCGCGGCCGGCTGCTCGAGGAAGAAGGCACGGTCCGCTTCGGCGGTCTGAATATCAGTGATGACGAGCTGCTCAAGGTGCAGCGCATCGTGATCACCGCGTGCGGCACCTCCTGGCATTCGGCGCTGATCGGCGAATACATGATGGAGGAGCTGGCCCGCATTCCCACGGAAGTCGAGTACGCGTCGGAATTCCGCTACCGCAATCCCATCGTGGACGAGCGGACGCTCGTGATCGGCATTTCGCAGTCGGGGGAAACAGCGGATACGCTGGCGGCGCTGCGAGAGGCCAAGCGCCGGGGCGCACGCACGCTGGGCCTGATCAACGTCGTCGGCAGCACGATCGCGCGCGAAGTGGACGGCGGCATCTATCTCCACGCCGGACCCGAAATCGGCGTGGCCAGCACCAAGGCCTTCACGAGTCAGATCGTCGCGCTGGCGCTGCTCACGCTGAAAATGGGCCGGCTGCGCGCGCTTTCGATCCTGCAGGGCAGGGAAGTGGTGCGCGCGCTCGCCAAGCTCCCGGAGCTGGTGAGTCGCGTGCTGGCCAAGGCCCCCGAAGTGGAGCAGATCGCCGACCGGCTGGTGCGCGCGCAGAACGTGCTCTACCTGGGTCGCGGCTACAACTTCCCGGTTGCGCTCGAAGGGGCGCTCAAGCTCAAGGAAATCTCCTACATCCATGCCGAAGGGTATCCGGCGGCGGAAATGAAGCACGGACCGATCGCGCTCATCGATGACTTGATGCCGGTCGTGTTCATTGCGCCGAAAGACGGCGTGCATCAGAAGGTCGTAAGCAACATCGAGGAAGTGAAAGCGCGGGGGGGCCGAGTCATCGCCATCGTGACCGAGGGCGACACGGCGCTCGACACGCTGGCGGACTATCGCATCGAGATTCCCGAGACGCTCGATGTCCTGACGCCGGTCTTGAGCGTGGTGCCGCTGCAGCTGCTGGCGTACTATATCGCGGTGCGGCGTGGATGTAACGTGGATCAACCGAGGAATTTGGCGAAGAGCGTTACAGTCGAGTGAGAGTAGTTCTCCAGCGGGTTAAGCGCGCGGAGGTTCGGGTCGACAGCCGGGTTACCGGAAGTATCGGTCCCGGCTTTCTTGTGCTTGCAGGCTTTTCACCAACCGACACGGACCTCTCCATCACGTGGATGGCGGAGAAAATCCTCGGCCTGCGGGTGTTCGGCGACGACGAGGGCAAAATGAATCGCGACCTTGCCGACGTCGGCGGCGCGGTGCTCGTGGTGTCGCAGTTCACCCTCTATGGCGATGCCAGCAAAGGCCGCCGGCCGAGCTTCATCGACGCCGCGCCTCCCACCGTGGCGGTTCCGCTCTACGAGAAGTTCGTCGCGCTGCTCAAGGAGAAATCGGGCGGCAAGATCCCCATCGAGACGGGGGAATTCGGTGCGATGATGGACGTCGAGCTGGTGAACGACGGGCCAGTCACGTTGCTGCTGGAGCGCTAGCGGGCGGCAGGCACCGCCACGATCGCGAGCCGATCTCCCTGCGGGCTCACGGCGAGACGCGTGACGCTGGAAAGACCCGCGGCGGCAAAATCCGCCACCTCGTCCCACGCACTGCCGCGCCGCGGATCCCACTGATACAATTTCGTTCCGCTGGCGGTCAACACGATCCCTCCCGGTGTCCACGCGAAGAAATCGGCACCGGGTGGCGCCTTCACCAGCTTCGTCTCCCGATGCGTGCGGGTGTCGAGCTCCTCGAGCCACGGACCCGCGACTGAGTCGCGCTGCACGAAGCTGACCGACGGGCGTCCTGGGATCCGTTGCAGCGACCGGCCGATGTCGCGCGCGACCACCTCTCCGTGCGCACCGCGGGATGAGGCATCGGCGATCTGCAGCGTGGAGGGCGAGCCCAGAACGAACAGGACGAGGGTGTGGCCGTCGGCCCAGGCGTGGTACCCGACCGGTTTGATCGAATCGAGCACCAGGCGTGGCCGCGAGCCGTCGAGGTCGAACGCCCAGAGTCGCTGCGTCGAATCGGCCTCGACGCGCACCGCCGAGAAGCCGCTGCCGTCCGGGAGTGGCGTCGGGGAGTACTCGCTCTCGCGCGTGGTGGTGAGCCGGATGCTCGTCTGTGCTTCGATGTCGTAACGGTAGATGTCCGCCTGGCTGTCCTCCCGGATCGACGTATACAGGAACGCGTGGCCGTCGGGGAGAAAGAACGGCTGGTTGTCGTAGCCCGGTCTCGCGGTGACATTGACCGGCACGCCCACGCTGACGCGGCCGCTTGCGACGCGCAGGTCGGCCAGATAGATGTCGGTCGCCGGTGGAGCGGCAGGCGCCTGGAGTGTGAACAGCGCGATCCACAGCACACCCAAACTTACCCCGCGCTATCTTTTTCCGCGTGACTGCCATGAAACCGATCGTCCTTGCATCCGGCTCCCCGCGCCGGAAACAGCTCCTCGAAATGTTGCGCATTCCCTTCCGCGTCATCGCCCCCGACGTGGATGAGCACGTGCTGACCGGCGAGAAGCCCGATGCCTATGTCACGAGGCTCTCGCGCGCGAAGGCAGAAGCGGTGGTGCGGCGCGCACCGGGCGACGTGATTCTGGCCGCCGATACCACCGTCGTGCTCGGCGGCAAGATCTTCGAGAAACCGACGTCGCCTGCGCACGCCGTCGCCATGCTGGAGCAGCTCCAGGGCAAGACGCACGAAGTGCTCACCGCGGTGGCCGTCACGGAAGACGGCCGGCTCGAGCAGGCCCTCGATGTCTCACGCGTGACCTTCCGTCCCAACGATCGCCACACCCTCGAGGAATACGTCGCGACGGGCGAGCCGCTCGACAAAGCGGGTGCGTACGCAATTCAAGGCCTCGGTGCGCCGCTCATCGAGCGGGTCGAAGGCGACTTCTTTGGGGTGATGGGGCTGCCGTTGCGACTGGCGCTGGATCTGCTGGCGCGATTCGGCCGGCCTTACCGCTTTACGCGGTAGACCGGAATCTTCTTCGCTTTTCCCTTGACCTGAATCGGCTCGAGCGCCTCGACGGCGGGCTTCTGCTTCAGCTGCTGGTAGAACGGCTCCGAAATCAGGATTTCGTTCGACCCCGCCTTGCCGCAGAGACGATAGGCCGTGTTCACGGCGTCGCCGATGACGGTGTATTCGAGCCGGCGGTCGGAGCCGATGTTCCCGGCGAACACCTCACCGAAATTGATGCCAATCCCGATCTGAACCTCCGTGCGTCCTTGCTCCTTCCACTTGCGGTTCAGCTTCTCGAGCTCGGTGAGTTGCGCGAGGGCGCATTGCACGGCGCGGTCGGCGTCGTCTGCGTGGGCGATCGGGGCGCCCCACAGGGCCATGATCGCGTCGCCCATGAACTTGTCCAGCGTGCCGCCGTGCTCGAAGACCTTGTCCACCATCTCGGTGAAGTACTCCGTCAGCAACCGGGCGATATCGTCCGGGCTCATCGTCTCGGACATCGGCGTGAAGCCGCGGATGTCGGAGAAGAACACCACCACCGGCCGCTTCTCGCTCGGCAACCGGCCGCCGTCCTGCTGCTGCGCGATCACCTGTGCGATGTTGGGCGAGAAGTAGCGCTCGAAATTCGAGCGCACCAGCGCCTCGCGCCGGATGCGCTCGGATAATTGCGAATTCTCGATGGCCACGGCGGTGAGACCGCCGAACGCGATCAAAAACTCGAGGTCTTCATCGGCAAACGAGTGCGTCGCGGTGAGGTTATCGACGTACAGGATGCCCAGCACCTTCGAATCGGAGCCCATGAGCGGCGTGCACATCGCGCTGCGCACGCTCTGGATCAGGATCGACTTCCCCTTGAACCGCTCATCCGCGGCCGCGTTGTCCGACAGAATCGCCACGCGCTCTTCGACCGCTTTGCGCGCGATCGACTGCGGGACGTGCTTGGCGGCGCTGGCATCGCCGGTGCGGCTCTTGGAAATGCGCGGCACCAGCTCATTGGACTTGCCATCGAGCAGCAGGATGGACACGCGGTCCACATTCATGATCTGGAACGTGAAATCGACGACCTTGTCGAGCAGCCGGTCGAGCTCCTGCTGCTTCGACAGCTCCTTCGAGACCTCGAGCAGCAGCGACAGCTTCTTCTCCCGCCGCTCTTCCAGGTTGTCCGCTCTGACCTTGAGATGCGAGGAGCCCTGCGGCTCGTCGATGACGATCGCCGGCACGCCGCCGGATATACTCACGGGCATTTGGCGCACGATCGTTCCCGCCGCGACGCCGCCTTTGCCCGGTCTCGGGCTGGTGAATTCCGCGGGGGGAGCAACGACCTGCGGACGGGCGACCGGGGCCGTCACTTCTTTGACGCGAAACGCCACCTTGCCGAACGTCACGACGTCGTTCGCGCCCGCTTCGGCCTCCGTGACTTTTGCGCCGTTCAGGAACGTGCCGTTCGACGAGCCGAGGTCGGTGACCCGGACGCCGCTTTCCGTGAGCACGATTTCGGCGTGACGCCGCGAGATGGTGGGGTCGTAGATCGGGACGTCGCTCGTCACGGCTCGACCCACCACCAGCTTGTGGCCCAGCTGGAGGTCGATCGACTGATCACCCGAGGTGCTCAACAGTTTGAACACAGGCCGCAAATATAGGTGGGGCGGGCCTAATCTCCAGCTTTTGCGAGCGCGAGCGCGCGTAAGACCGCTTGCGCCTTCGCCTCCGTCTCCGCGAACTCACGCGCCGGATTGGAATCGGCCACGATGCCGGCGCCGGCCTGCACGATGACGCGGTCCTTGAGGACGAGCGCGGCGCGAATCGCGATGCAGGTGTCGAGACTCGCCGCGCCCCATCCGACGTAGCCCACGGCTCCGGCGTAGGGCCCGCGCCGCTCCGGCTCGAGCTCATCGATGATTTCCATGGCGCGCACTTTCGGCGCGCCGCTCACCGTGCCCGCGGGGAAGCAGGCGCGGAAAACATCGAGCGCGTCGTGACCGGGGCTGAGTGTGCCGCGCACCTCGCTCACGAGATGCTGCACGTGTGAGTAGCGCTCGATCTCGAGCGAGCTGGTGACGTGTACGGAGCCGTACTTGGCGACACGCCCGACATCGTTGCGGCCCAAATCCACGAGCATGCGGTGCTCGGCAAGCTCCTTCTCGTCGGCGCGCAGCGAGCCGGCGAGCGCGGCATCCTCCTCCGGCGTGGCGCCGCGCGGGCGCGTGCCCGCGATCGGCCGCACCGTGACCTCGTCGCCTTCCACGCGCACCAGCACCTCCGGTGAGCTGCCCACGAACGTCGCATCGTCGAGCACCAGGTGGAAGAGATAGGGCGCCGGGTTCAGCGCGCGGAGATAGCGGTAGAGGCGCAGCGGATCGATCGGCCCGTGGACCACCTGGCGGCGCGACAGCACGGCCTGAAAGACATCGCCGGCGGCGATGTACTCTCGGATCCTCTCGACGTCACGCTCGAACGCGGCGCGCGGGTAGCGGGAGTCCGCGCGCGGCGCACGCCCGTCACTCTGCAGGGGCAAAGGTGTCAGGTGGTGGCTCGCGCCGAGCCGGGCGATCAGCGTCTCGATCCGCTCCTGCGCGCCGTCATACAGCCGCAGCCGCTGCGCCGTGGACGAGCCCGCCGGCACTTCGACGTTGGCCACGACGATCGCGCGGCCGAACACGTTGTCGAGAATCACCAGCGAATCTGCGATCATCACGACCGCGTCGGGCACGCCGAGCGTGTCTTCGGGCCCCTTGGACAGCCGCTCGATGCTGCGGACGAGATCGTAGCCCATGAATCCAACCGCGCCGCCGATGAAGCGCGGCAGCCCGGGTACCGACGCGCCCGGTAGCGAGCGCATGCGCTCGGCCAGATGCGTGATCGGATCGGCGGTTTCGCCCGCCGGCTCCCAGCGCGTGGCCGGGGTCCACCGCTCGACACTGGTGCCGCGATAGCGCCACGCTTCCCGCGGCTCCGTGCCGAGGAACGTGTACCGCGCCCAGCGCTCGCCGCCGACCAGCGATTCGAGAAGGAACGCGAACGGCGGTCGCGCAATCTTGGCGAACGCCGCGACGGGCGTGTCGGCGTCGGTGACGACCTCGCGCAGCACCGGCACCATCCCGCCGCGCTTCGATCGCTCCAGGAATGCGTCGCGTGGGTCCATACCCTAGATTTCGCGCCGATGCGCTGGGCCGCTGCGCTCCTGATCGTGATATTGACCGCCCCCGCCTCCGCTCCCGCCGCTGCTCAGGACTGGAACAGCGACTCGGCGCTGGCGCTGGCGCGCCGCGCCATCGAACGCCGCACGCGCGCCGCGGTCGACACCGCATTGCGAGACTACAAAGCGCAGGCTCACGGGTTTCTCTTCTTCCTCGGACAGTTCGGCGAAGGGCTCACCGAGCCGCCCCGGCTCGTGAAAGCGGATCAGCTGGAGCTGGAAGTGTACTGGAAGTCGCCGCAGCTGAGCAAGCAGCGCATCATCGGCTGGCGCGATCGCACCGAGCTGCCCACCGACATCAACTACCATCGCGACCACCTGGGCATCGTCCAGAACAACTTTGGGCGCGCGATCCGTCTCGGCGAGGGTGACGAAGTGCGCGACGTGCCCCATCCACTGGCGCCCGGCGGCACCGACCTCTACGACTTCGCGTTGGGCGACACGACCACGATCGTGCTGCCGCAGCGCGCCGTCCGCGTCGTGGCGCTGCAGGTGAGGCCCAGGAGCTTTGCCGAAGCGGCGATCGTCGGGACGCTGTTCGTCGATGCCGAAACCGCCGAGCTGGTGCGCATGGCGTTCAACTTCACCCCGGCGGCGTATCTGGATGAATCGTTGGAAGACGTCAGCATCGTGCTGGATAACGCCCTGTGGGACGGCCGCTTCTGGCTGCCCTATCGCCAGGAGATCGAAATCCGCCGGCGCGCGACCTGGCTCGACATCGCCGCGCGCGGCATCATCCGCGGGCGGTGGGAGATCGACAGCTACGTGTTCAATGTCGGCCTCGTGGACAGCTGGTTCGCCGGCGAGGAGATCAGCATCAGTCCCAAAGCCGAGCGCGACGCGTACCCGTGGCCGGGGCCCTTGAGTGCCGCGATTCAGGACATCTCCGAGCCGGTGCGTGAGAACGATCTCGAGCAGGTCCGCGCGGAAGCGAGTCGCATTGCGGGGCGGCGCGCGCTCAGCGGGTTGAAACGGCAGCGGCTCGGGACGCGCTCGCTGAGCGAGATCATCCACGCGAACCGGGTGGAAGGACTCGCCCTGGGAGCGGGCTTCGTGTGGCGTGCCCCGGGTGACGGATTCGAGCTGCGGGGACTCGGCAGTTACGGGTTTGCCGACGGGGCAGGCAAGGGGATGCTCGCGCTCAGCTCGGCGGACGGATTCGAGCTCGCCGGATTCCGCCAGGTGCGCGACATCGCGGACGCGCCGGTGATCGCGCCGCTCGTGAATTCGATTTCATCACAGGAGTTCGGCGACGACTACGGCGATTACTATCGCGCCACCGGCGGGCGAGTCAGTTACCGCACCGGAATCGGCGGACGGGGCGAAGTGCGCTTCGCCGTGACGGGCGAGCGGATCGAGTCGCAGTCGATTCATGCCACGCCCGCGAGCGGCACCTACCGGCCCAACCCGGCGATGCTGGACGGCGACTACTATTATGGAACGGTGACGCTGCGACGGCGCAGTGAAGGCTTCGCGGTGCGCCGCGACCTGGCCGCGGCCGTCACGCTCGAAGCGGGAGCGGGCGACAGCTCGGGAAACTATGGTCGGCTCAGCGCGTCGGGGCATGTGCTCCTGCCGGTCGGCAGCAACCATGTTCTCGTGCGGGGCGATTTCGGCGTCGCGACCGCCCATCTGCCGCCGCATCGCGCGTTCATCATCGGCGGTCACGGGACGCTCATCGGTGACGAGTTTCGGGAGTGGGGCGGCCGGTCCCAGGCACTCATTCACGTCGAGTGGCGCACGCCGGTGCCATTTCTGCGGCTGACGGCAGGACCGGCCCGTACACCCGGCACCATTACACTCGCGCCGTTCATCGCCGCCGGATGGACCGGCGGCAAGATCGATGTGATTCCCACCCCCTGGGTTGCCACGCCGGGCACGCGCATGACGTTGGGCGTAGGTGCCGAATGGCTGGGTGTGTTTCGCGTCGAAGCAGGCTATGGCATCCAATCGCATAACTTCCGCGTCGCCTTCGATGTAACGCGCGATTTTTGGGACATTCTGTGAGCCACGATACTGGACGGGAACGCCCGCACCCATAGCTTGGAGGAGCCTCATGGCAGTCACGGCGTTCCCAGACGAATGGCTGGCCCAATCCCTTGAGGGCCTGGTTACCCCCGAGCTGCTGGAGCAGCTGCGGGGGAAGGCCGACCCCGGCCGCACGCTGTGGGAAGTCCTGGTTTCCGAGCGGATCGCGACCGACGCAGAGATCATCGACAAGCTGTCGCATCGCTTCCGGCTGAAAGTCGCCGACGCCTCCAAGATCGATCACGCCGTTCGCCAGGGCGTGCCCGAGCAGCTTGCCCGCCGTTATCGGGTGCTGCCCCTGCGCCTCACCGATTCGTTCCTGGAGCTCGGCACCGCGAATCCCTTCGACCTGGACGCGGAAAAGGCGCTCGCGTTCGCCACGGCGCGTGAAATACGCCTGTTCCTCCTCCCGCCATCGAAAATCAGCGAGAAGCTCGACGAGCTCTACAAGCCTGAGAAGCAGCTCGACAAGCTGCTCGAGGGAATGGAGAGCTCGGCCGATCTGGTCCAGCTTAAGGACACGCAGCCGGAGGAGCTCAACATTTCCGAGGCGGACGCGAGCCAGAAGCCCGTGGTCCGCCTCGTCGACATGATTATCTCGGAAGGAATTCTCTCGCGGGCGAGCGACATTCACGTCGAGCCTGAGGAAGGCGGCGTGGCGGTGCGCTACCGGATCGACGGCGTGCTGCGCCAGGTGATGAAGATCCCCCGCCAGGCCGGCCTGCCGCTGATCTCCCGCATCAAGATCATGTCGTCACTCGATATCGCCGATCGCCTGCGGCCGCAGGACGGTCGCGCTCGCGTGGCGGTGAACGGACAGCCGGTCGACCTGCGTGTCTCGACCCTGCCGGCGCAGCTCGGGGAAAAGGTCGTCATCCGCATCCTCGACTCGCGCGGCACGGTCAAATCGCTCGACACCCTTGGGCTCAATCCGGGCGAAGCGGAAGCCATCAGACGGCTGCTCGAGAACCACGAAGGAATCCTCCTGGTGACCGGCCCGACCGGGTCCGGCAAGACGACGACGCTCTACTCCTGCATCAACCAGATCAAGAGCGAAGGCGTCAACATCGTCACGGTTGAAGACCCCGTCGAATACCGGATACAGGGTATCGTGCAGGTGCAGGTCCAGGAAAAAGCGGGTCTCACATTCGCCTCCGCGCTGCGGTCCATTCTGCGCCAGGACCCGAACGTCGTGCTCGTGGGCGAGATCCGCGACAAGGAGACGGCGCAGATCGCCGTGCAGGCATCCTTGACCGGCCACCTCGTGCTCTCCACGCTGCACACCAACGACGCGGCCAACGCGGTCACGCGGCTGGTGGATATCGGCGTCGAGGCGTACAAGATCGCCGCCTCGCTGCGCGGTGTCGTGGCACAGCGGCTGATGCGCAAGCTCTGCACCACCTGCAAGGAAGTCTGGATGGAGGCGCCTCCCGAGCGGTTGCGCCGCTGGATTCCGAAGGGCACGCCGCTGTATCGCGCCGCCGGCTGCCCCGACTGCGCGATGACGGGATATCGGGGCCGGTTCTCCATTCTCGAGATTCTCACGGTGGGCCCCGAGCTCGAGCGCCGGATCGCCGCGGGGGAGGCCGCGGACCGGATCAGTGAGGCGGCAAAGCGTGGCGGAATGAAATCACTGTGGGATTCCGGGCTCGCGCATGTGACGCGCGGTGAATCGACCATCGAAGAGCTGACGCGCGTCGTGGACATCCCCTCCGACGAGGGCGCTGAACCCCTCGCCGAGCCGGCGCGGCCGGGCGCTCCCTCACGGGCGTCCGGCGCCGTGACGGACGTCCCGCGGGGCTCCTCGGCGGCGGGCACGGCGGTGATACCAGAGCCCGTCGGCTCGTTCACGACGAATTTCGATCTGCTGGAAGAGACCCTGACGCCCACGCTCCGCTCCGGCGCGCACGGCCAGCCGGTTTCGAAAGTTCTACTCGTGGACGACGAAGACAGCCTGCGGAAAGTCATGCGCGATCTGCTCGAGCGCGACGGCTACTTTGTCGCCGAGGCGCGCGACGGTGTGCAGGCGCTCGACCAGGTCGATCGCGTCGGGCCGGACATCATCGTGCTCGATTTGAACCTGCCGGGCCTGGATGGATACGGCGTCCTGTCCCACCTGCGCTCGCGTCCCGCGACGGCCAACATCCCCGTGATCGTGTTGACCGCGAAAGGCGACGAGGACAACGAAGTCCGCGTCTTCGAGCTTGGCGCCGACGACTTTCTCACCAAGCCCTTCCGCGCGCGCGCATTGTCGGCGCGGCTCGAAGCTGTTCTCGGTCGCCGCCGCTGACTTCTGTTCGAGTCGCCTTCGTAGACACCTACGCGTTACGCGGCGCCGGCGAGCGCCTGCAGGTCCTCGCGCTGCGGCGCGGCGCGAAGGGCCGCAACGTCGGCTCGTGGGAGACGATTCACGGAACCATCGAGGCCGGTGAAACGCCGGTGCAGGCGTCGCTGCGCGAATTGCGCGAGGAAACGGGCCTCGTTCCCGCAAAATTCTACAATCTCAGCCGCACCGAAGCGTTTTATCAACATCGCCGCGACGAAGTGGCGTTGATTCCGGTGTTCGCCGCATTTGTTGCTGGCGATGCGAGGGTGCGCCTGTCCGATGAGCACGATCAGGCCGAGTGGTTGAGCGCGGCGGAGGCGGCGAAGCGGTTCGCCTGGCCCCGCGAGCGGAGAGCACTGGACGACATTTTGTCAATAGTGGGGGGCGGAGACGCGGGCTTGCTGGAAGACGTCCTGCGAGTAAGCTAGTAGCCGAGCTCCCTTGTGAATCCATTCTATCATCGGATCTACCGCGTGGTCCGTCACATCCCCAAGGGACGGGTGGCGACGTACGGCATCATCGCGCGGCTCGCGGGACGGCCCGGCGCCGCGCGCACGGTCGGCTGGGCGCTCTCCGCACTTCCCGAAGACAATGATGTACCGTGGTGGCGCGTGATCAACGCGGCCGGCCGCATTTCGTTTTCAGGATCGGATCACTCGGCGGTGCTGCAGCGCGCGCTGCTGTTGCGCGAAGGCGTGCGGTTCGCGCCGGGCGGCGCCGTGAATCTCGGGACCTACGGCTGGCCCGCGGAGGCCTACGACACCGCGGTGGCCTCCCACAAGCGCGCCGCCTCGACGCGAAGATCGCGCAGGTTGAAAGGCTTGCGCACGTAGCGCACGCCGAGACGCGTCAGCGTCTCTTCGGTCGTCGGACGCACGTCGCCGGTGGCGACGATGATGCGTTCTCGCAATGCCGGCAGTTTCGCAACCAATTCCTCCGCGAGCAGCACCCCGCGCTTTCCGGGCGCCATCGCGCGCGCATCGGTAATTACCAAATCGAAGCCGCCGCGCTGCGCCAGGTCGAGCGCGTGCTGTGGATCCCCTGCGACTTCGACGTCGTGCCCATCGCGCGCGAACAACGCCTTGATGGTGCGCTGCACGGCCGGATCGCCGTCGACGAGCAGGATGGTGCGCTTGACGAAGTGCGCGCCCGCCGTGGTCGCGGCCGGCTGCCCCGCCGCCGGCGTCGTCGCTGGGGCCACGGCATCGGCCGGGGCAGGCGGCAGGTCCACCCGGAACGCGGCGCCGCCGCTCGCCGGGGTTGGCTCGATGGTGAGGTGCCCGCCGTGGCTCTCGACGATCGAGTACGTGATCGACAGTCCGAGGCCTGTGCCCTTGCCCGGTTCCTTGGTCGTGAAGAACGGCGTGAACACGTTCTGCAGCACATGCTCGGGAATGCCGGGCCCCGAATCGGCGACGCGCAGATGCACCTGGCCGTCGAACCACGTGGACACGGTGATCTCGCGCGGCCGGTCGCGGGGATTCTCGGCGACGGCCTGCGCGGCATTGGTCACGAGGTTGAGCACCACTTGCTGCAGCCCGTGACGGTCGCCGAGCACCTCGGGCAAGGCGCCGCTCAGCTCCCGCGTGACCGTAATGTCCTTGAGCTTGAGATCGTAGGCCGTGAGCGAGAGCGTGCGCCGGATCACGTCGTTGAGGTCGACGAGGTCGCGTTCGCCCGTGCCCTTGCGCGCGAATGTCAGCAGGTTGCGCACGATGCGGCCCGCGCGCTCCGCCTGCTCCTGGATGACCTGCAGGTGCCCGCGGTCCTTCTTGCCGAGCTCCTTCTGCTCGAGCAGGAACTCGGAGAGGCCCGCGATGGAGGTGAGGGGGTTGTTCAGCTCGTGCGCCACACCTGAAACGAGCTGGCCGACGGCGGCGAGCTTTTCGCTCTGGACGAGCTGCGTCTCGAGCGCTTGTTGCTCCGTCACGTCCTCCACCAGCACCACGACGCTCTGCTCGAAACCCGCGCCGGCAATGTGCGCCGCATTCACGCGCACGGTGCGCTGCAGCCGCTCGGAGCGGAGGACCAGCGGGGCCGACCGCTCGCCCCGCCGCGTTCCCGCCAGCAGCTCGGATAGGGCTTGCGCCTTGCCCGTTCCGAGCAGCGCGTCGCCCAGCGCCGTGCCCACCAGCGTGGAGACCGGAACGCCCAACAGGCTCGCGAGGGAGCGGTTCGCCCGCCGCACGACGCCGTCGGTATCGACGACGGCAATGCCTTCACTCAAAGCGTCGAACGCCGTTTCCCACTGGTCCTTGGCGCGCCGGACCATCTCGAAGAACCGCGCGTTGGCGATCACGACAGCGGCGTGCGTCGCCAGCGTCGAGAGCAAGCGCACGTCTTCGGGGACAAACTGCGCTTCGCGCGGATCGGTGATGACGAGCGTGCCGATGACGGCACCGTGGGAGCGCAGCGGCACGGCGGCGGCGGCCACGGCGTCGAAGCCGGGCACGATGGACGTAGACTCGGACCCCGAGTTGCGCACCAGCTCGAGGTGGTCGCGGCCGGTCGCGCGCGCCACCAACCCGGCGTCATCCGGGGCAATCTTGCGGCCGCGCAGACCGCTCAGCGTGCCCTCCGCGGCGGCAATCTGAATGGGATCCCCCGGCGCATCGCCCACCAAAGCGAGCAGGGCGCCCTGTGCATCGAGGAAGCGGACGGCGTAGCGCACGACCTGCTCGACGATGCGGTCCAGCTCGAGCGAGTCGGATAGCACGTACGACAGCTCCTGCAGCGAAAACAGCTCGGAGAGCCGGCGATTGAGCTCCTCTGCGGCGCGCCTACGCTCCTGCTCGGACCGGACCAAACGCTCGCGCAGGCGCCACAACACCCCGCCCACGACCAAGAAGACGACGAGCAGGCCGGCGAATAACACCGGGTGTGGTCGGACCAGGTCCATGAGCTTCTATATTCAACTATCGGTCTTGAGAATCAATCGTACGCATCACATGGCCTTCACGTGCGCGCTCGGCCTGTTCATCGCGGCCTGCGGCGCGGAGCCGCCGCCCGCGGTGTCGCGGGTGTGGCCCGTCCTGGGCACGATGATGTCGGTCGCCGCGTGGGCGCCGGACACCATCCGCCTGGCCGGCGCGTTGAACGGGGCGCGCGACTCGGTCGACCGCATCGACTCCCTCATGATGCATCACGCGCGGATTGACGCGCTCGATTCGGCGCAGCGCGATTTGTTGCAGCGCACCGGCGTGACCGCGGCATCCGAAAGCCTGGCGTCAGGCTACGCGCTCGACCGCGCGGCGCTCGCGCTCGCCGGCGTCAGCGATAGCGCGCTGCTCGATCTCGGCGGCCAGTATTTGTGGGTCGGGCCGCCGGGGCGGATGACCAATCGGACGGTGGGCATTCCCGACCCCGACAATTCTCTCGACGCGCTGGGGTGGGTCGAGCTGCGCGGTGGCTCGATCCGGACGCAGCCGCAATCGCGCGAGCATCATGGGCGCGCGCACTCGGTCACCGTGCTGGCGCCCGACGCCCTCACCGCTCATGCCTGGTCCATCGCGTTCTTTGCCCTTGGGTGTGACAGCGCGTTGGCGGTGGCGGCCGGTTTGGGAGGGCGGATCAGTGTCGCGTGTGCGGATTCGGCCGGTGTGCGCTGGACCAAAGATCTCGAAGAGCGAGTCAGAGTCCCGGCGGCGTCTGGGCGCGCGCCTTGACGCGGGCCCGCTCCTGATCGAGCAGGCGAATCGAGTGATTCCAGCTGTTGTTCGATACTCCCTGATAACTCAGGGTCAGCTCCTCGCGCAGGCTGATGCCGGGGTCGAATAAATAGATCGCAGCCGCCTGCTGGCGCGCGTCGAGCTGGTAGGAGCTCCACGTGGGAGAGAGCGGGACGATCGCGACGGGGCGAAACAGGCGGCCGCGGGTCGTAATGTTCAGGTCTTCAGGATTGAACCGGGCCTGCTGTACGACGCCGAGGAATGTCACCATCACCAGGGTCGCCTTATCGGTCGCGGCGCGGGACGCCGCTTCCGCGATGTCGTTGTAGCGGCTCTTCACCAGCGCATGCAGCGAGCGATACGTGTCGGGCGCGAGCAGACGGATGACCTGCTCGTCCAGCGGCAAGACCTGAACCTCGATCGTGCCCGTCGAGAAGCGGACGACGATGTCGTCGCGGCGTAAGGAGCCGTAACCGGCCGGGATCGTATCCTGCGAGGCCAGTCTGCACGTCGGCACGACTGCGAGCAGCAGCAGTATCGTGAGTCTCACGCGGCCGCCGTGATCAGCCCTGCGATCGCTTCCCTCAGGTCCGCGATTCCCTCGCCGGTGACAGCGCTCGTAACTAGTATCTGATCCTCCGGCAGGCCCAAATCGTCGCGCAGCTCGCGTTCCCGTGTGCGTCGCTCTGCCTGGGAGAGCTTGTCGCTCTTCGTGAGCGCCGCGAGGACGTGCGTTTCCCCCTCCACAAGTACGTCCTGCATGGCCCGGTCGTCAACCGAAGGGGAGTGGCGCATGTCCAGCAGCCATACCACACCGCGGAGGCGCTCGCGCACCAGCGCGTGCTTGACCAGGCCGCGGTAGGCGGCGCGCTGCGCTTTGCCCGCACGCGCGTAGCCATATCCCGGCAGGTCCAGCAGGTAATGCGACGCGTCGATCAGAAAGACGTTGAGTGCCCGCGTCTTCCCCGGCGTCGCGGACGTTTTGGCAATGCGCCGCCCCACCAGCGCATTGAGCAAAGACGACTTGCCCACGTTGGAGCGGCCGATGAATGCGACTTCGGGGAGTGGGGGATCGAGCACTGCGTCGGCTCGCGGGAAGGAGCCGATGTACTTGGGATCCGTCAGGCTTCTTTCTTCTGGCGGGGACGTTCGGTCACGAGGAGCGGCGCGCGGCCTGACGTGACGCACTCGGCGGTGATCGCGACCTCGCGCACGTCGTCGCGGCTCGGCAGCTCGAACATGATCTCGGTCATCATCTCTTCGAGAATGGCCCGCAGCCCGCGGGCGCCGGTGCCGCGCTTCATCGCCTTCGCCGCGATGGCTTTCAGCGCGTCCTTTTCGAGCGTGAGCCGCACGTCCTCGAGGTCGAACAGCTTCTGGTACTGCTTGGCGAGCGCGTTCTTCGGCTCGGTGAGGATGCGGATCAGCGCCTCTTCGTCGAGTGCGTCGAGCGGCACCGTGACCGGGAGGCGCCCCACGAGCTCGGGGATGAGGCCGTAGCGCAGCAGGTCGTCCGGCTCCACGTCCCCGAACGGATTCTTCTTGACCTTCGCCGCGAGGCCTTCGGCGACTTCTTCCTTGGTAAAGCCGATCTGCCGCCGGCCGGTGCGGGACTCGATGATCTTCTCGAGCCCGTCGAACGCGCCGCCGCAGACGAACAGAATGTCCTTGGTGTTGACCTGGATGTACTCTTGCTGCGGGTGCTTGCGGCCGCCCTGGGGGGGCACGCTGGCGACGGTGCCCTCGAGGATCTTGAGCAGGGCCTGCTGCACGCCTTCGCCCGACACGTCGCGCGTGATGCTCGGATTCTCGGACTTGCGCGCGATCTTGTCGATCTCGTCGATGTAGACGATGCCCCGCTCGGCCTCGGACACGTTGAAATCGGCCGACTGCAGCAGCCGCACCAGGATGTTCTCGACGTCCTCTCCGACGTAGCCGGCTTCCGTCAGGGTCGTCGCGTCGGCGATGGTGAAGGGAACGTCCAGAATGCGCGCCAGCGTCTGGGCCAGCAGCGTCTTGCCCACGCCCGTGGGGCCGATCAAGAGGATGTTGCTCTTGTCGAGCTCCACGTCGTTATCGCGACCGGAGTGGGAATTGATGCGTTTGTAGTGGTTATAGACGGCTACGGCGAGAGTCTTCTTGGCGCGGTCCTGCCCGATCACGTATTGGTCCAGCACGTCCTTGATTTCGGCTGGCGTAGGGACCTGCGTGATGGCTTCTGCGACCTCGCGCTCTTCATCCTCCGCCAGGATCTCGTTGCACAGGGCGATGCACTCATTGCAGATATACACCGACGGGCCAGAGATGAACTTCCGGACCGAATCCTTGGATTTGCCGCAGAACGAGCAGCGGAGGTGTTTATCGTGCGACATCGTCTTCCTAGTATGGGAAGGCGCCGCGAACAGCGCAAGTGATCACTTCTTTGCCTTCCCGTCTTCCTTGATTTCCTCGAAGTTCGAGATGACGTGATCGATCAAGCCATACTCTTTCGCCTCTTCCGCCGACATGAAGCGGTCGCGGTCCATGTCCTTCTCGATCGACTCGACCGTCTTGCCGGTATGCTTGGCATATAACTCGTTGAGTTTACGCCGCAGGAACAGGATCTCCCGCGCTTGGATTTCGATGTCCGAGGCGGTGCCCTGCGTGCCGCCGGAGGGCTGGTGCATCATGATCCGCGCGTGGGGTAACGCTGACCGCTTGCCCTTCCGGCCCGCGGTGAGCAAAAACGAGCCCATGGACGCCGCCATCCCCATGCAGATCGTGTTCACGGGGGCACGCAGGAACTGCATGGTGTCGTAAATCGCCATACCCGATGAGACGAGCCCCCCTGGGGAATTCACGTACAGGTAGATGTCCCGTTCGGGGTTGTCCGCGTCGAGGAACAGCAGCTGGGCGATGATGATGTTGGCGACATCGTCCGTGATCGATGTGCCGAGGAACACGATACGGTCCATCAGCAGCCGGCTGAAGATGTCATAGGTGCGCTCGCCGCGGCTGGAGCGCTCGATGATGTACGGCGGATAGATGTGACTCTCGTTCGTAATGATCACGTCTGCTCCACGGTAGACTGCGACAGGAGATAGGTGAACACCTTCTCCTCGGTGATGCTCCGCGCGACGTCACGGAGCCGCTTGGCTTTCTCCAGCGACGCATAGAGCTGCCCCGCCGGCAGACCGCGCCGCTGGGCGAGCTCCTGCACTTTCTGATCGAGCTCCGCTTCGGTAGCCCGGAGATTCTGCGTCTCGACCACGTAGTCGAGCACCAGATCGCGCCGGACCTGCGACTCGGCGATGGTGCGGAACTCCTGCGCGAACTGCTGCCAGCGCTCCTCGGGGATCTCGTACGCCTGGGCGTACGCTCCCAGCACGCGCTCGATCAGCGGGCGCGGCGCGACCACGTTGTTGGCCTCGACGATTTGCTGGACCAGATCGCCCCGCAGCTTCGCGTCCGCCTCCCGCTCGGCCTCTTTCCCGAGGTCGGTGGCGACGGCGCTGCGCAGCGCCTCGACCGACTCGAAGTCGCCCATTTCCCGCGCGAGCGCGTCATCCAGCGCCGGCAATTCCTGCCGCTTCACTTCGCGCAGCGTCAGCTGGATCTCGCGGGTCTGGCCGCGCTTCGCCTCCTCGGCGAAATCGTCGGGGAAGCGCACGGTGGCATCCACCGATTCACCGGGCGTCAACGCCATGATGCGCTCTTCGACATCGGGAATCGCGCGTCCCTCGCCGAGTACGAACTGATAGGGCTGCGGGTCCTTGGCTTCACCGTTCTCGCGCGTCGCGATGATCACGTCGACGAGATCCTTGGGCTTCGGCTTCTCGGTGGCGACCGGCGTCCACGGCGCGCGCTGCTCGCGCATCGCGTTGAGCTGCGCGTCGACCTGAGCCGCGGTCACGGCCGCCACCTTCCGCGTCAGCCGGAAGTTGCCGAGCCGCTCGAGCTTGAGCTCGGGCTTCAGCTCGACGTGGAACTCGAAAGTGACGGGGGAGCCTGCTTCCCATTTCAGATTATGGATGTGCGGATCGGCGATGGGCTTCAGCTCTTCCTGCTTCTGGGCGACGCGCCAGCTCTCCTGCACCAGCTCGCGCAGCGTCTCCTCGCGGATACCATCGGCGAATTTCTTTCGCACGACCGCCGCCGGCACCTTGCCCTGCCGGAAACCGGGCAGGCGGGCGCGGTCCTGGTAAAACTTGGTCGCGCGCTCCTCAGCCGCACGGACGTTGTCCGGGGGGATCGTGACCTCGAGCGAGGCTTCGCCGGGCTCGGTGCGGGTTTTCCTTACGAGGATCTCTGGCATGTGACCAAAAGCTAATCACCTGAGGAAGCGCTGGGCCGCCTCCGGCGGCCAGTGCGACCGGAGGGACTCGAACCCCCACGGGTTGCCCCACCAGCTCCTAAGGCTGGCGCGTCTGCCAATTCCGCCACGGTCGCAAAACCCCGAAGAAATTTATACTTCTTGGGGTTTAATGGTGTCACCCAACGACTCGGGAGTGTCTCGTGTTCCACAGCGCGGTCAGGACGTCCTTTTTCGGGCTTGCACTCATGGCCACCGGCCCAGGAACCACTCGTGCGCAGGTTCCGGACCGGGCGAAAACCTGCAACGACCTGGAGAGCCGATCATTCAAGGTCGGGACCTGGATGGCCCACGACTGGACCGGCGGTACGTTGAACGGCAGTAAGACGCGCGTTGCGGTCGTGCGGCAGGAGCTGCTGGAGAAAGTCCCGTACTACTGGTACGAGCTGACGATGGACGATCCCGCTCGCCCGACCGCCAAGATGACCTTCCAGATTCTGGTGGGCGGTCCCACGTCCGGCTTCACGGGCGTCCGCACCGTGATCATGAAGACGGGTAACATGCCGCCCATGCGCATGCCGCCCGAGACGATGCAGATGTTCAATGGCATCAACGTCGCGCAGATGGCGCGAGACTGTCAGACGATGGACGCCGTCGCATGGGAGGATCTGAGCGTCCCGGCGGGCAAGTTCCACGCGCTGCATCTCCGCAACCCGCGGACATCACTTGAATTCTGGATCACCGCGGGTCCGAGCTCCGGCATCGTCCAGTTGAAGTCGAAGGACGGCTCGGTCGGTGTGCTGACGGCGCAGGGTGACGACGCCAAGTCGTCGATGAACGGGACGCCCTAGCTACGGTCTTTGCGCGCTTCCGCGCGTTGACGTGTTGCGGGACCCCGTCTACTTTGACGCCGTGCCGCTGGCTCTCGTTTCATTAGTTCTCCTCCTCCTCACCGCGTGCGGCGGCGGCCATTACCCGCAGTCGGTGTTCCATGCCGAAGCCGACTTCAGTCGAGAGCTCGACGGCCTCTTCAGGAACATCTTCGCCTGGGCGGTTGGAGTCTTTGTCGTCGTCGAGGCGCTGCTGCTCGTGGCGATCGCCCGCTTCCGCGCGCGTCCGGGCGGCCCGGAGCCCAAACCGGTACACGGCCACACCGCGCTCGAGATCGGGTGGACGCTGGCGCCGGCGCTGATCCTGGTGTTCATCGCGGTACCGACCATGCGGACCATTTTCGACACCGCGGGTCACGCGCCCGAGGGGGCCTTGCGCGTCGAGGTGATCGGGCATCAATGGTGGTGGGAGTACCGCTATCCGACGCTCGACATCAGCACGGCGAACGAGCTCCACATTCCTGCGGGGATGCCGATTCAGGTGGAGATGACGTCGGCGGACGTGATTCACAGCTTCTGGATCCCGCGACTCGCCGGCAAGCGCGATCTCATCCAGGGGCGAACCAATCGCATTGCGTTTCGGACCGACTCGACAGGCGAGTACTGGGGGCAGTGCGCGGAGTTCTGCGGCGCCTCACACGCCAACATGCGCCTGCGCGTCATCGCGCAGTCGGATTCGGTCTTCCAGCGCTGGGTGGATCGCCAGCGCGCCGCTCCGGTGACGCCCGCCAAGGGCTCTGTGGAAGAAACCGGGCAGCAGATTTTCCGCCGCAGCGCCTGCATCGGGTGTCACACGATCACCGGCATCGCCAACGCAAAAGTCGGTCCGGATTTGAGCCACGTGGGCGGCCGCGGCACGATCGCCGGGGCGTTGTTCCCCAACACGACTGAGTCGCTGCATCGGTGGATCAGCAACGCACCTTCGCTGAAGCCCGGCGCGCTGATGCCGCCGCAGAGTCTGCAGGGCGCGGACCTCGATGCCGTCGTCGCCTACCTCCAGAGCCTGAAATGAAGAGCTGGCTGACGACCACCGACCACAAGCGCATCGGCTTACTCTACTTCTGGACGGCGTTCGCCTTCTTCCTGATCGGCGGGTTGGAGGCGCTCATCATCCGCGCCCAGCTGGTCCGTCCCGAGGGGATCGGCGTCAGCGCCGAGACGTTCAATCAGCTGTTTACGATGCACGGCACCACGATGGTGTTCCTGGCGCTGATGCCGCTGTCGGCCGCGTTCTTCAACTTCATCATCCCGCTGCAGATCGGCGCGCGCGACGTCGCGTTCCCGCGGCTCAACGCCTTCAGCTACTGGGTATTCCTGCTCGGCGGGCTGTTCCTGAACGCCAGCTTTGTCGCAGGCCCGCTGTTCGGGGCAGGGCAGCTCTCGGTCGCTCCCGATGCCGGGTGGTTCGGCTACGCCAATCTCACGTCTCGCCAGTTCTCGCCGGGTCCTAACGTCGATTTCTGGCTGCTCGGCCTGCAGATCCTCGGGATCGCGTCGCTCGCGGCGGGCTTCAATTTCGTCGTGACGATCCTCAACATGCGTGCGCCGGGCATGCGCATGCTGCGCCTGCCACCGTTCACCTGGATGACGCTGATCACGCAGTTTCTGGTGATCACCGCGTTCCCGGTCATCACGGTTGCCCTGGTGCTGCTGATGTTCGATCGCTTCTTCGGGACGCATTTCTTCCTGCCGTCGGGCGGGGGCGACCCGATCCTCTGGCAGCACCTGTTCTGGATGTTCGGGCATCCCGAGGTCTACATCCTGATCCTTCCCGCTATGGGCATCGTGTCGGAAGTGCTGCCGACCTTTTCGCGCAAGCCGCTGTTCGGCTACACGGTCGTCGTGTATTCCGGTGTGGTGATTGCGTTCCTGGGCTGGAGCGTGTGGGCGCACCACATGTTCGCCTCGGGCCTGGGTCCCATCGCAGATTCGGTCTTCGCCGGCACCACGATGCTCATCGCCATTCCTACCGGCGTGAAGATCTTCAATTGGATCGGGACGCTGTGGGGTGGGCAGATCCGGTTTACGACGGCGCTGCTGTTCGCCGTGGGCTTCATCGCGATGTTCATCATCGGGGGGCTGTCCGGCGTGACGCACGCGTCCGCCCCGACCGATCTGCAGCAGACCGATACGTATTACGTCGTGGCCCACATCCATTACGTCCTGTTTGGTGGGACGATCCTCGGCTTGTTCGCCGGGATGTATTACTGGTGGCCCAAGATGACCGGGCGGCTGCTGTCGGAGCGGCTGGGGAAGGTGCACTTCTGGCTGACGTTGATCGGGATGAATCTCGCGTTCTTCCCGATGCACTTGTCCGGCCTGCTGGGAATGCCGCGCCGCATCTACACCTATTCACCCGATCTGGGCGTCGCCGGCTTCAACCTCGTCTCCACCATCGGCGCGTTCCTGGTCGGCATCGCGACGCTGGTTTTCTTCTGGAATCTGCTGCGGACGCGGTGGCAGCCGGTCAATGCGCCGGCCAACCCGTGGAACGGCGCGACGCTCGAATGGGCGATCCCGTCGCCGCCGCCGGTCTACAACTTCACCGTCATCCCCACGGTGGCGAACCGGCTTCCGCTCTGGCAGACCGAGCGCCACGGGCCGATGGCACCGTTGCCGGAGCGGCCGCCGGCTCCGATCCACGTTCCGGGTGGCTCCTGGTGGCCGATGATCACCGCCGTGGGGCTTCCGATCATGGCGATCGGCGCCTTGTCGCATTTCCTCCCGGTCGTGCTGGCGGGGGCCGTCGTGGCGATCGTCGGCATCTATGGCTGGGCTTTCGAGCCCTTTGAGATGTAATGGCACACGACACGCACGCGGCAACTCACCACCACACGAGCATGGGGCTCGACAGCCGCAAGATGGCGTTCTGGGCGTTCATCGGCTCCGAATGCCTGCTCTTCGGCTCGCTGATCTCGACCTATCTCGTCTACAAGGGACGCAGCCTCGTCGGGCCGTATCCGCACGAGATCCTGAACATCCCCTTCACCTCGTTCAGCACATTTGATCTGTTGATGTCGAGTCTCGCGATGGTGCTCGCCCTGGCAGCGGTGCAGCGCGGCGACATGAAGCAGGGCAAGCTCTGGCTACTCGTGACGGCGCTCCTCGGACTCGTGTTCCTCGGTGGGCAGTTCTGGGAGTTCAGCCACTTCGTGCATGAGGGGTTGGGGCTGACGACGAATCTGTTCGGCTCGACGTTTTACGTCCTGACCGGGACGCACGGCGCGCACGTCACGATCGGCGTCATCTGGCTGCTCACACTGTGGGTGCAGGCCCTGCGGGGGAAACTCGGACCTGCGAATGCGATGACTGTGGAAATCACCGGTCTCTACTGGCACTTCGTGGACGTCGTGTGGATCGTCATTTTTACCGTGGTCTACCTGATCCAGTGAGAACACGCCGATGAGCGAGCAGGGTCAAGCACACGCGACGACCGGGACCTATCTGCGCATCGCCGCGATCCTCGTGATGATCACGCTGATCGAGGTCGGCGTGTTCTACGTGCCCGCATTCCAGGCGGTCCTCGTGCCGGTGCTCCTCGTCCTCTCGGCCGTCAAATTCACGCTGGTCGTGATGTTTTACATGCATCTCAAGTTTGACAACAAGTTCTTTGCATTTCTCTTCGGCGGACCGTTGCTGCTCGGGCTGGCGGTCGTCGTCAGCCTGCTCTTCATCTTTTATGGAACGGTGCGTCTGCGGACCGGCAGCTGAAGTCCAATGATCAGTGTCGAATAACCCATTGATCATTGGACATTGGACATTGGACATTGGACATTCCAGCCTGGGATCGTTGGGATCTACACCCGAGCGTGGTGGCAGGGCTCGTCCTCCTGGGCGGGCTTTACGTCTTTTTAGGGGGTCACAGATCCGCTCGTCGGCACGTCGCAAGCTTCGTCGCTGCATTGCTCGTGCTCGGTGTCGCGTTGAATGGGCCGCTTCATAACCTCTCTGACACGTATCTCTTCAGCGCCCACATGGCGCAGCACCTGCTGCTGACGCTCGTATTTCCACCATTGCTCCTCTATGGCACCCCGGGTTCGGTCGTCAGGAAGCTGCTCCGGCCGCGTTGGGTAATGGGACTCGGACGGTTTGTCACGCGGCCGCTGCCCGCCGCGATTCTCTTCACAGCGCCGATCGTGGGCTGGCACGTGCCCGCGCTGTACGAAGCCGCGTTGCGCAACCACAACCTGCACATCGTCCAGCATCTCGTATTCCTGACGACCGCCGTCATCATGTGGTGGCCCGTGCTGTCCCCGGTGCCGGAGCTCCCGCGACTGCCTCACCTGTTGCAGATGCTCTATCTGTTCCTGCTCGGCATCCCGATGTCCATCACGGGGGCGCTGATCACGCTGTCGGATCGCGTGCTCTATCCCTTTTATGCCGCCGCGCCACGAGTCGGTGGGTTGTCACCGCTCGACGACCAGCAGATTGGTGGGTTGCTGATGTGGGTGTTGGGTGGGTTGATGCTGTGGATCGTGATGACCGTTATCTGGTTCCGGTACTCCGTCTGGGACGAGAGAGGCGATGCTGAAACGGGAGTGCCGGTGGAAGCCTATGGCAATGCGGAAGTCGGAACGCGGAACGCGGAATCGCAGGGTGGGGGTCGAAGCTAGCCTTTCAATTCCGCATTCCGACTTCCGCGTTCCGAGTTACTCCCCGTCCTCAGTTTCCCCAAGCGGATGCCGTCTCAATTCCTCACCAATTCGCGGGTGCTCCCGCCACAGGTAGTATCCCATCCCGAGGGCGGCGAGACCGTTGCCGATGGCCACGTTCCACCAGACGAGGTTGCTGAGTAGCGGCTTGGCGAGCAAGGCCATGAGGATGTAGAACCCTACTTCGAAGAAGCAGAATCCCACGATCACGAGGAACAGGGTCGACGGCGCGTACTCGACCTCGGCGGCGAGTGCCGCTGCGATACAGCCGACCACGACGAATGCGCTCACGTGGATCATCGTGTACCCGAAGATGCGGGCGGGTTCGATGACGACACTCGCGGGATCGTGCGCGCCCCAGAACACCGCGCTTCCCAGCATGGCGGGGGTGAAGAGCGGCTGGCCGTTGATCGTGTCGACGATGAGGAACCAGATGGCGACGACGGCGGCGCCGATACAGCCGGCGATGAAGCCTTCGCGCAGGATGCGATTGAGATCCATCTGCCGCCCAATATATCGTCGCGGCGAGTGCATGCTAGATTAGGGCCCGATGACGAGGCGTCCGTTGTTCTACGGCCTGAGTCTGTTGATCGGCGTGCTGTTGTTCGGGATCGCCGGCCTGAATCACCCATTCCTGTCCGGCGACGGTGCGGCGCAGCTGAGCACCATCGCGCACAAGAGTGGATGGCGCGTCATCCATTGGTCGCTGCTCTTCGGGCTGGTGTTCCTCTACGTCGGCCTGATCGGTGTGGCGCTGCGCCACGATGGAACCCCGGGTGCCACTCCTGGCAGGGCAGGCGTATTCCTCGGGGCGTTCACCTTCGCGGTCTGGTCGCTGAACATCCTGTTCATGGTCGGAGCTGGCTGGCGGCTGGCACACGCGTTTACTGCCGCGGACACCGGATTGACCGGCACGCACGCCGTGTTCGTCTACGACATGCTCCATCCCACGGGCTTGGCTGCTGAGCGTCTCGCGACGTTCATGCTGGGTCTCGTGGCCTACATGTTCGGCTGGGCGATTCGGAACGGCGGGGTCTGGCCGCGATGGCTGGCCTGGGCGGCGTGGGGAGTGGCGCTCGCGAACGCCGCCGTCGCGTTAGTGTTCGACGAGTTTTCGTCGAATCTGTTTGTTGCTCAGGGAGTGTTCGTGATCTGGCTGGCGGCGACCGCGGTGGTGATGCTCGCGGAACGCCGCCAGGGAACGTAGGCAAAGTAGGGGCGCAGCATGCTGCGCCCCTACAATCCCGTCATTTCGCCCCTACAATCCCGTCATTTCGCGCGCACGCGCACGATGCGCTGTTGCCAGCCGTCCGGCGTGCTCGAGAGAACCGTCAACGTCACGATCTGCCCGGACTTCACGCCGGACAAGGCCTGCCGCAGCTCCGCGCGCGTCCGCGTCGGCTCACCGTTCACCTTGAGAATGATGTCCGGATAGCCCTGACTGTCGTCCACCAGGTGCGCATACGACGGTCCATCGGGCGACACCTGGGACACGACGAGACCGCCGCCCGAGCGCATGACGGCGCGCAGGCTGGGGTCGCGTGCGTTCTCCTGGGAGAGCGGCTGCACGGAAATGCCGAGCGGCTCCTCCATCGGAGCGGGATCCCGCCGGTTTGCGCCCTCGTCGGAGTCCGAAATCTCTTCGGGCTCAGCCGATGGCGCCGCTACCAGGCGCACCGGAATCGTTTTACGCACGCCACCGCTGCGCACGACACTGACCTGCACGGTCTCGCCCGGCTTCTTGAACCCGACGCGCTGCTGCAGCTGCGCGACCGATTCGATCGACTGTCCGTCGACCGCGACGATGACGTCACCGGCTTGGATCCCGGCGCGCTTCGCCGGTGAATCATCACCGCTGTAATCGTTGACCACCACACCGTGGATATCCGTCAGCTTCGCGTCCTCGGCGTCCTCCGGTGTGATGGGGCGTATCGACACGCCGATCACGGCGCGCTCGACGTGTCCGGTCGCGATCAGCTGGGTCATCACGGTGCGGGCGAGGTTGATCGGGATTGCAAACCCGTACCCGGCATAGAACCCGGTCTCACTGGCGATGGCCGAATTGATGCCGATGACCTCGCCACGCACGTTCACGAGCGGCCCGCCCGAGTTTCCAGGATTGATGGCCGCGTCTGTCTGGATGAAATCCTGAATCGCGTAGCGACTCTGATTCAGGCCCGAGAGCAGCCGGCCTTTGGCACTCACGATTCCCGCTGTCACCGTGAAGGTGAACGCCTCACCCAGCGGGTTACCGATCGCGAGCACCCAGTTGCCGATCTTGGTCGAATCCGCATCACCCATGCGCACGGTAGGAAGCCCCGTCGTCTGGATCTTGATCACGGCGACGTCCGTGCTCGGGTCGGTGCCGACCGTTTTCGCGGTGAATTCGCGATTGTCGTACAGCCGCACGATCACGCGATCGGCGCCCTGCACGACGTGATTGTTGGTGAGGATGTATCCGTCCGGGGAGACGATGAACCCCGACCCCGAGCCCTGCTCGACCTGGGGGCGGCGCGGGACCTGGAAGAAATCCTCGAATCCCGGCGGCAGGCGGCGGCTCGACACCCGCTCGCGTCGTTCCGACTTGATGAATACCACCGCCGGCTTCACATGGTCAGCGACCGAGGCGAAGGCCTCGCCGAGATCCACGGCAGCCTTGGCCTGGGGAACCGGACGATTGGTATCCTGCAGCACCGTCCGGATCGCCGCCTCCCCGCGCGTCGGCAGCTTGAAGGCCGAGGCGAATGCGAGGCCGAGCGCAAACGCCATCGCTACCAACGTGCCGAATTTCAACCAGTCCCGCGTCTTCACCGACATCAGCGCCCCCTTTTAAGACTTCTTCGATTTATCGTCATCCACGATCTCATAATCAGCATCAACGACCTTTTCCTTGCCACCATCGCCGCTACCACCGGGCTGACTCTCACCAGTCCCTGACGCTCCGGCCCCGGCGCCAGCGCCCTCGGCGCCAGCTCCAGCACCACGCGCTGCATACAGCGACGCGCCGGCTGCCGAGTAGGCCTGTTGCAGCTCGTCGAGGGCTTTGCTGATTTCGTCCGCGTTGCCGCTGCGCAGCGCCGCCTGGGCCGACTGAATCGCGGCGTCGAGCCGGGACTTGAGACCAGCCTCCAGCTTATCGACCCAGTCTTTGGACTCTTTGGTCACCTGGTACACCATGTTATCGAGGCGGTTACGTTGCTCGATCACATCACGCCGCTTCTTGTCTTCAGCGGCATGCGCCTCGGCGTCCTTCACCATCTTGTCGATGTCCTTGTCGGCGAGACCGGACGAGGCCTCGATACGGATCTTCTGCTCCTTGCCCGTCGCCTTGTCCTTGGCGGAGACGTGCAGGATGCCGTTGGCATCGATGTCGAACGTCACCTCGACCTGCGGCACGCCCCGCGGAGCCGGCGGAATGCCCGTCAGCTGGAACTTGCCGATGGTGCGGTTGTCCTGCGCCATCTGCCGCTCGCCCTGCAGCACGTGGATTTCCACGGTGGTCTGATTGTCCTCTGCCGTCGAGAACACCTCCGACTTCTTGGTCGGGATCGTGGTGTTGCGCGGGATGAGGACGGTCGTCACGCCACCGAGTGTCTCGATGCCGAGCGACAGCGGCGTCACGTCGAGGAGCAGCACGTCCTTCACCTCGCCGGCGAGCACGCCACCCTGAATCGCGGCGCCGATCGCGACCACTTCGTCCGGGTTCACACCCTTGTGCGGCTCTTTGCCGAAGAAGCTCTTGACGATCTCCTGGACCTTCGGCATGCGCGTCTGGCCGCCGACCAGGATCACTTCATCGATGTCGCCCGGCTTCAGCCCCGCATCCGTCAGCGCCTGCTGCATCGGCGGCATCGTCCGCTTCACCAGGTCGTCCACCAGCTGCTCGAGCTTGGCGCGCGTGAGCGTGAGATTGAGGTGCTTCGGTCCCGATTGATCCGCCGTGATGAAGGGGAGGTTGATTTCAGTCTGCAACACCGTCGACAGCTCCATCTTGGCCTTCTCGGCCGCCTCCTTGAGACGCTGCAGAGCCATCGGGTCCTTCGACAGGTCGATCCCCTGCTCGCGCTTGAACTCTGCCACCAACCATTCGATGACTCGCGCGTCGAAATCGTCGCCACCCAGGTGCGTGTCGCCGTTGGTGCTCTTCACCTCGAAGACGCCTTCGGCGAGCTCGAGGATGGAGATGTCGTAGGTACCGCCGCCCAGGTCGTAGACCGCGACTTTCTCTTCCTTCTTCTTATCGAGCCCGTAGGCGAGCGCCGAAGCGGTGGGCTCGTTGATGATGCGGACGACGTCGAGTCCGGCGATCTTGCCGGCGTCCTTCGTCGCCTGCCGCTGAGAATCGTTGAAGTACGCTGGGACGGTGATGACGGCCTTCTCGACCTTGTGGCCGAGATAGTCTTCCGCGGTCTGGCGCATCTTCTGGAGGATCATCGCCGAGAGCTCAGGGGGGGTATACTGCTTGCCCATGATTTCCACGGCGGCCAGCCCGTTCTGACCGCGGACCGTCTTGTAGGGAACGCGTTTGATCTCTTCCGTGACTTCCTCGTAGCGCCGCCCCATAAACCGCTTGATTGAGAAGACTGTGTTCTGCGGGTTGGTCACCGCCTGCCGTTTCGCCACCTGCCCAACCAGCCGTTCACCGTCCTTGGTGAAGGCGACGACCGAGGGGGTCGTCCGACCGCCTTCGGCGTTGGGGATGACGACGGGATCGCCACCTTCCATAACCGCCACCACGGAGTTGGTGGTCCCGAGGTCAATGCCGATGATCTTCTCAGCCATAACTTTCAGCTCCTGATAGGGATTTGATGCGGACCCAGTGCCGGCGGTCGCAAGGGGCAAGCATCGTGCCCGTATTCGCTGCCAATAAGGCAGGCGGTTGGGCGGTTACGTAGTTCGACCGGAATTATAACCGCCTAGTGGCGGCACCGCCTAGATTCCGCCTCATGTTTCCGTACAAAGACGAGAACCCCACCGAAAAACCAGCCGTCATCACCGTCGCACTCATTCTCGCCAATGTCCTCGCCTTCATTTTTGTACAAGGCGCCGGCGCTGCCGGCCCGCTGGCGCGGTCGGTCTGCGACCTCGGCCTGATTCCAGGAGAGATCCTGCAACGGGCGAGACCTGGGAGCGGTGTCGAGCTCGCTCCCGGTATGATGTGCGTCGTGGGCGCGGTGCCGAAGTACTGGACCGTGATCACCTCGATGTTCATGCACGGCGGGTGGCTGCATCTGATCGGCAACATGCTGTTTCTCTGGGTATTCGGAAACAACATCGAAGATGCGACAGGGCATGGAAAGTTTCTGATCTTTTACCTCTTGTGCGGCGTGGCAGCGGCCGCGACGCAGACGTTCGTCAGTCCGCATTCTGTGGTGCCGATGGTGGGCGCTTCCGGCGCCATCAGCGGTGTGTTAGGGGCCTACATCCTGTTGTACCCGCGAGTGCGCGTGCACACGTTGATCATCCTGCCGATTTACATCACGAGCGTCGCGCTTCCGGCGTACGTGATGCTCGGCTACTGGATCATTCTGCAGGTGCTGAGCGGCTTATTCAGTCTCAGCGAGGTCGAGAAGGGTGGCGTGGCATTCTTCGCGCACATCGGGGGATTCGTGACGGGGCTGGTCCTCGTGCGGCTGTTCGCCTCGGAAGATGTGCTCCGGCGCCGACCGACGCCGCCTGCGACCTATTACCGGTATCGCACGAATTGAGGCCTATCCCTCCGCATGATGCTTGATTGACTTCCCCTCGACTAGGAAGACGACGTCCTCCGCAATATTCGTCGCCAAGTCCGCCACTCGCTCCAGATTCCGGCTGACCAGGAAGAGCTCCATCGCGGTTCCGATGATGTGCGGATCCTCCATCATGTGGGTGAGCAGGATCCGGAACATCGACTGATGCAGCGCGTCGACGCTGTCGTCGCGGCGGCAGATCGCGCGACCGGCCTGCGAGTCGCCGCGCACGAATGCGTCGAGCGCATCGGCGAGCATCGTCCGTGCCTGCCGTGCCATCTCGAGTAGCTCAGGCTCGGGCACGATCGGCCGGCTGGCGAGCAGCCGCTCGGCCGATTGCGCGATGTTGACCGCGTGATCGCCCACCCGTTCGAGATCGTTGGCGATTTTCATCGCCGCCGTGAGAAACCGCAGATCGCGGGCCATCGGCTGCTGCGTCGCGAGCAGGCGGATCACCGTCTCTTCGACCTCGAGCTCGAGCTGGTCGACCTCCCGGTCGCCCTGAATGACCTGCGCGGCTTTTTCGCCGTCTCGTTGCAGCACGGCCTCGACAGACGCCGCGAGTGCTGCCTGCGCCTCGCCCGACATGTTGAGCAGGGCGACCTTGAGCTCCGAGAGCTCGTCGTGGAAATGCCGATGACTCGCCGGTTGTGCGTTCATCCGAACCTTCCTGTGATGTAAGCCTCAGTCCGCTCGTCCGCCGGACGGGTGAACAGCTGGTTGGTCTCGCCGAACTCGACGAGATGGCCGACATAAAAGAAGCCCGTGAAATCCGCCACGCGAGCCGCCTGCTGCATGTTATGCGTTACGAGCACGATTGTGTACCGCTGTTTGAGCTCGACCAACAGCTCTTCGATCCGCTGCGTGGCCAATGGATCGAGCGCCGAGCAGGGCTCGTCCATGAGCAGAAGCTCCGGCTCGTTGGCGAGGGCGCGCGCGATGCAGAGCCGCTGCTGCTGGCCGCCCGACAACGAGGTGCCCGGCTCGCGCAACCGATCCTGCACTTCATCCCATAATGCGGCGTCCCGGAGCGCCCGCTCGACGCGGTCAGGCAGCTCACGATCCGAACACAACCGGTTGAGCCGGGGTCCATACGCCACATTGTCGTAGACGGGCTTCGGAAACGGGTTGGGTCGCTGGAAGACCATTCCGATACGCCGCCGCAGATCGACGACATCGGTACCGGGAGCGAAGATCGAGGCGTTGTCGAGCCGGATGTCGCCGCTATGGCGCGCGCCCGGCGTGAGGTCGTGCATGCGGTTGACGGAGCGCAGGAACGTGGTCTTGCCGCATCCGGAAGGTCCGATCAGGGCGGTGATCGCATTGCGCGGAATCGTGCAGTTGATCTCGTGCAGCGCCTGCGTCGGGCCGTACCAGAAGCTGTAGGCCTGGGACTCGAGGGCGGCCGGCTGGCCCGGCGGCTGGACGACGCCGCGTGGCTCGGCTTTGGGGGTCTGGCCGTCAGGCCGTCCGACCGTCGCTTCCGGTACGCTCATCCAAACCGTCCCGTGATATACGCCTCCGTCTGCTCCATCTTCGGCTTCGTGAAGATTTCGTCGGTCCGGCTTACCTCGATCAGGCTGCCGAGGTACATGAAGGCGGTGTAATCCGACACGCGCGCGGCCTGCTGCATGTTGTGCGTCACGATCACGATCGTGTACAGGCGTTTGAGTGCATGACAGAGCTCTTCGATCCGCAGCGTGCCCGCGGGGTCGAGCGAAGCGGTCGGCTCATCGAGCAACAGAATCTCAGGCCGCGGGGCCACGGCGCGAGCAATGCACAGCCGTTGCTGCTGCCCGCCCGACAGCGCGAGTGCGCTCGTCCGCAGGCGATCCTTCACCTCGTCCCACAGGGCAGCCTGCTGCAACGCGCGCGCGACGGCCTCATCGACATCGTGGTGCGTGCGCTTTCCGTTGACCCGCAGTCCTGCGGCGACGTTGTCGTAGATCGACATCGTCGGGAACGGCGTGGGCCGTTGAAAGACCATGCCGACTCGGCGCCGCAGCTCGACCGGGTTCACGCCCGGCGCATAGATGTTGATGTCGTCGAGCAGCACTTCGCCCACTACGCTCGCGTCCGGGGTGAGCTCGTGCATGCGGTTCAGGCAGCGGAGCAGGGTACTCTTGCCGCACCCGGACGGCCCGATGATCGCGGTGACCGTGTGCGCCGGAAACAGCAGCGAGACGTCGCGCACCGCGCGATGCTTCCCGAAGAGCGCGGTGAGTTTGACCGTCTCGAGCCGGAGCCGGGTGTTAGCGGACGCTACCATGGCGCTCTCGTGTCACCCAGCGGGCGGTGAGGGAGATGCTGAGCACCAGCCCCATGAGAACGAGCGCTGAGGCCCAGGCGAGGCGATGCCACTCTTCGAACGGCCCCGTGCCATAGACGTAGATCTGCAGCGACAAGGCCTGCATGGGCTGCGTGATGGACAGGGTGAAGTTGAGGTTGCCGAGTGCCGTGAAGAGGAGAGGGGCCGTCTCACCGGCGACCCGCGCGATCCCCACGAGACACCCGGTGACGATGCCGCTGAGCGCGGTCCGGGCGACGACCTTGAGCGACGTGCGCCACCGGGGATAGCCCAACGCCAGCGCCGCTTCGCGGAGCGAATGGGGCACCAGGCGAACCATCTCCTCTGTCGTGCGCGCCAGCATGGGGATCATCAGTACGGCGAGCGCGACACTCCCTGCCAGCGCGGAGAACCGATGCATGGGTCGCACGACGAACGTCCACGCTACGATCCCCACGACGATCGATGGCGTCCCGTTCAAGACGTCGGCGATGAACCGGACGATGAATCCCAGCTTTCCCGAACCGTACTCGGCCAGGTACAGGCCGGCGCCGACGCCGACGGGCACGCCGATCAACGCGGCAAGGCCGACGATGATCCCGGTTCCGACGATGGCGTTCGCGACGCCGCCCCCGGTTTGCCCCGCGGGCACGGGGCTCTTGGTGAAAAACGCCCAGTCGATCGATGACGCGCCTTTGATGACGAGGTTGCCCATAATGAGCACCAGCGCGAGGACCGCGAGGGAGCAGAGGACGACGACGAGCGCCGTCATCAGCCGGCTGATCAGATGCCGCCGCAGCGCGCGGCTGCTCACAGCGCCCTGCTCCCGACGGCCGTCCCGCGCGCCACCCGCCAGATCAGAATGCGCGCGATGGCGTTGACTGCCACCGTCACGACGAAGAGGATGAGGCCGACCTCGAAGAGCGCCGACAGATACGTGCTCGTAGTCGCTTCGCTGAACTCGTTGGCGATCGCCGCGGCCATCGTGTACGCCGGCTGCAGCAGCGAAACCCCGATATCGTGGCGGTTCCCGATCACCATCGTCACGGCCATTGTTTCGCCGAGGGCACGACCGAGTCCGAGAATGATCGCGCCGATCAGTCCCGCTCGCCCGTAGGGCAGCACGGCCGACCGCACCGCCTCCCAGCGGGTCGCGCCCATGGCGAGCGCGGCCTCGCGCTGGCTGCCCGGAACTGCGAGCAGCACTTCCCGTGACACGGCCGCGATGTAGGGGACGATCATGATGGCCAGGATGACGCCGCCAGCGAACAACGAATTGCCGTAGAAGACGCCGTGAAAGAACGGCGTCCATCCCAGGACCGCTCGAAGTGGTGGAACCACGACGGTCCGCAGGAATGGAATCAGCACGAAGATGCCCCACACGCCGTACACCACACTGGGGATCGCCGCCAGCAGCTCGACGAGGAAGGCGACCGGCTGACGCAGCCAGCGTGGCGCGAACTCGGTGAGAAAAATCGCGACGCTGAGCGCGAGTGGGACCGCGATCAGGAGCGCGACCACCGACGACAGCAGCGTCCCGACAATCATCGGTGCCGCGCCGTAGATCTCCGCGACCGGATCCCAGGTCGACGTCCACAGGAACGACGGACCGAATCGCCGGAGCGCGGGCAGCGCGCGCACGAACAACACGCCGAGAATCA